>JBBWZQ010000177.1:0-55165 GCA_039649115.1 Micromonosporaceae bacterium
AGAGTGCGGGTGGGCGCGTTAAGGGGGATGCCATGGCGTTGTCAGCCGTCGGGGGGCCGGGCGGTCGCGCGGTTTGGCCGTATTATGACGCGGCCGCCTTCCGCCGCGATCCGCTGGCCTATCTGGCCACGGAGTTCGATCAGGCCGAAGACGTGTGGCGGTTCGCTCCTGGCCGGCTGTGTGTGGCCAACCCGCAGGCGGCCCGCGAGGTGATGAGCAACCGGCGGGACACGTTCGTCGAGACCTCCGATTTCTTCCACACCCGGGATGGGGTCTTCGGCCCCCGATCCGCGCAGATCGATATCGGTCGCGGGGCACGCGCCCTCATGCGCCGCCACCTCGACGCCCACCGGGGCGACCTACCTCGGCTGGTCGCCGATCGGCTCGTACCCACGAGTGTCTGGCCGGACGCGGGCAACCTGCTGGTCCGCGAGCATCTGCGGGACGTGCTTCTGTTCCGGGATGCGCCGGCAGCGATGCACGAGGTTGTGGATGGCGTCATCACCCGTGCGGTGCTGGCCGGGGCGCGCCGCCGCCATCCGGCATTGTCCCGGCTGTTGTTCCGCCGCAGGGCGATGAGCGTCCTCGGGCTGGAGATCCTGGCCCGCCGCCGCGCCGGCATCGACGAGCCGCGCGACCTGCTTGATGTGGCCGTCATCGGGGCCGGCTGGTCGGCTACACCGGGCGATGTCGCCGAGGTCTACCTGTCGTTCCTGTTCGCCACCGTCGGCTCGATCGGCTTCGCGCTCGGCTGGTCGGTCTATCTCGCCGGGACGCATCCGGCCAGCTGGGAAGACGAGCCGGGGTGGATCGTGCGGGAGGCGATGCGGCTGTGGCCGGTCGCGTGGCTGTTCGCCCGTACCCCCACGCAGGTGCATGACCTGGCCGGTGTCACGGTCGGTCCGCGGGACGAGGTGAGCGTGTGCTCCTACCTCGTGCATCGCCACCCGGGGCACTGGGATCGGCCGGACGAGTTCGTGCCTCGGCGCTGGGCGCATCCGGTACCAGATCCCGCCTTTATGCCCTTCGGGTTCGGCCCGCACACCTGCGCCGGCGCGACCGTGACGATGACACTGCTGGAGGACCTGATCCGCATCATCGTCCGGGATTGGCGCCTGTCGGTCACCGCCAGCGGCGACGGACCGCGTGTCGGCCCTGCCCTGGCTCCGCCGCGCTTCACCGCGCAGCTGCACGATCGCCCGCCCGAGCCGAGCCAACCGCCCAAACCCAGCACCGGCTCACAGGACAGGAGGTGAACACCATGATGGCGCTGTATCGCTCGATCAAGTCGGCGCTCAACGTCCGCGGGGGCTACTCCTCGTACATCGAGGGCTTCTGGTACCTCTACCACCACATCTGACCGCTGCGAGCGCGGGGAGCCGCCGGATGGGGCGGTTCCCCGCACACCTGGGGAGGCGAAGCGATGACCAGTCCCGAACACGCCACCGACTTCCTGCACCACCTGCGCCAGCGCAGCGCGGCAGAGGGCGGCATCTTCTGGATAAACGATGATCAGCTGGCCATCTTCGAACCGGACGCCGCGCGCCGGGTGAGCGCCGCGAACTGGCACCGGCTCATGATGTACGACCGCCTTGTCGACAAGCTCCGGGGGCGTACCAGCGCGCAGGTGCGATGGACCGACATCCGCACGGCGTGGCTCACCCAACTGCACAAGCTCACCACGGGCCGGCACAACGCCGACCTGATCGCGCGGATGCAACAGATCATCGATGCCCGGCTCGGCGACGACGTCGACCTCGTCATGCTCGCGCAGGATGTCGCCGTGCAATCCATGCTGCCGGTCGCCCTGTCCGGCCTGACTCCAAGCGAGACCGCGCAGATCAACCAGGATCTCACCCAGAAACTGCTCCGCTTGATCGTCCGCCACCCGGGCAGCGGGCCGTGGCATCACATGCACTTCGCGGCGGTACAGGTCCGGGCCGGTATCGTTGTCCGGCGGGTGCTGAGGGAACGGGCCTCCGGCCGCCGCCCCCGCGAGTTGGACCTCGCGGATCCGATCGTCGACATGCTCCCAGAACTCGGCATGGACCGCGCCCTGGACGTGGTCACCACGGTGCTCACCGCGATCGGCGGTCCGCCCGGTGCCGCGGCCGCGAGCGTGCTGTATGAGTTCGCCCGCAATCCCGGGTGGGCGCAACGGCTCAGCACCGAACTTCGCGGCATGGACCTGGCCGACTTCTGTGCCGCACCGACGGCGGCGGCACCGGTCACGCACCGGTTCGTCAAGGAGGTGCTGCGCATGTGGAGCCCGCCGCTGCTGCTCGTACGCCGCTCGCTGTTCCCGTTCGAGGTCGGCAGCACCCGGCTGGAAAAGGGGCAGGGCTACATCATGAGCCCGCACATGATCCATCGCGATGAGCGGTTCTGGCCCCAGGCCGACACGTTCGACCCGGACCGCTTCCTGCCTGGGGCGCCGCACGGCCCGACCGACCGCGGACACTACGTCCCATTCGGCTGGGCGCCGAAGAGATGCGTGGGCGCCGACATCGGTACGATCCAGCTGATGGGGTTGTGCTATCTACTGTGTACGCGCTACCGCCTCACAGTGCCGGACGCGGAGACAATCACCGTGGCGTACCGTTTCGCGCCCGTCCCGCAACACTTCTCAGGTCAGCTAGCGGTAGAGAGCGGGTCTGGCGGGTAACTGGACGGGTTGGCGGGAGCCGGATTCCAGAGCGGCAACGGCGGCGGAGGCGACCAGCGTCGCCGCATACCCGTCCCAGGCGCTCGCGCCCCGTGGCGTTCCATCGGCGCGCAGGCCGTCCACCCAGTCCTGCAGTTCGCGCCGGTATGCCTCGGCGAACCGGGGCCGCCAGTCCGCCGGCAGCCCGCGACCTGCCACCCCGGCACCGCGCAACACCGTCGCCGCGGGTGCGTCCAGCGTCGCCGCACCCTGCTCACCGACCAGTTCACAGCGTACGTCGTAGCCGTACCGGGCGTTGACGAACACCTCCACGTCGATGATCACGCCGCTCGCCGACTCCAGGACGAGGAACTGCGGATCCTGGGTGCTGCCCGCCACCGCGCTCCGCCGTGGCGTGTGGACTGTCACCGCGACGATCTCCTCACCGAGCAGCCAGCGGGTGGTGTCGAGCTCGTGGACCGCGGAGTTGGTGATGACAGCGGAGCTCGGCAGGCCTTGCGGGGCGGTCGGGTTGCGGTGCACGCAGTGCAGCACCAGGGGCACGCCGATCCGTCCACTGTCGAGTGTCGCCTTGAGGTCGACGTAGCCGGGGTCGTATCGGCGCATGAACCCGACGCTGACCAGCCGGGCGCCCAGCCTCGCCTCGGCGTCGAGGATGCGCTGGCAGCCGTCCACAGTGGGGGCCAGCGGCTTCTCGCACAGCACCGGCTTGCCGGCCGCGATGCTGGCCAGCACGAACTCCTCGTGCGTCGGGTCGGACGAGGCGACCAGCACCGCGTCGACCTCGCTATCCCGGATCAGGTCGTGCGGATCGGCCATCACCCGGGCGCCCGGCGCGCCGCCGGCCACCGCTGCCGCCCGCTCCCGGTCCACATCGAACAGTGCGGTCAGGCTCGCCCCGGAAACCGCCCCGTGCAGCAGCCGTGCGTGGTCGGCGCCCATCACGCCGGTCCCGATGATCCCGACCCGGACGGCCGAGCCGGGTCCGCCCGCCCGGCCGAGGGAGTGCAGTCTCGCCACATCCGGGAGTGTCATCGCGACACCTTCACCCATCCGCCGGTATTGACCGACTCGACCACGGCCTCCAGAGCGAGCGCACTGGACACCGCGTCTTGAATCGTGGCCCCGTACGCTTTGCCGTCCGCAATGGAGCGCAGGAACCGGGCCGCCTCGATGACCTTCAAGTCGTCGTAGCTCATCGCGATGCCGGCGCCGGGCTGGAACGCGCCGAAGTCGCCGTCACCGGGGCCGGCGAACACCGTGCTGACGCTCTGATTCTGGTACGCCGATCCGGTGCTCACCGCCAGCTCGCCCATCCGCCGGAAATCCCAGGACAGCGCGCCCTTCGTACCGTGGATTTCGAAGCCGTAGTTGCACTGCTCGCCGACGCTGACCCGGCTCGCCTCCAGGGTGACCCGGGCCCCGCTCGCGAAGCGCAGCAGGCAGCCCAGATAGTCCTCGTTCTGCACCTCGCCCAGCTCGCCTCCGACGGCAAGAGCGAAGTGGCTGCCCGCCCCGGTCGGCTGCGGCCGCTCCGGGATGATCACCGCGGTGTCCGCGACCAGCCGGTCGATCTCACCCAGCAGGTAGCGCGCCAGATCGACGCCGTGCGATGCGAGATCGCCCAGCACCCCGTTGCCGCCGCGCTCCCGTTCGAACCGCCAGGACAGTGCGCCCTGCGGGTGCGCCGCATAGTCGCTGAACAGCCGGAACCGGGCGTGCGTGATGGCGCCCAGCTCGCCGCGGTCGATCAGCTCGCGGGCGGCGGCGACCGCCGGGGCGTTGCGGTAGTTGAAGCCGACCGCGCACTGGACGCCGGCCCGCGCGACGGCGGCCGCGAGGTCCTGGGCATCGGCGGCGGTCAGGCCGACCGGCTTCTCGATCCAGATGTGCTTGCCGGCCGACGCCGCAGCCACCCCGATCTCCCGGTGCAGGTAGTTCGGCGCGGTGATGCTGACCGCCTGCACCCGTGGATTGCCTACCAGCTCGGTCCATTGCTCGGTGCCGGAGACAAACCCGTACTGCTCGGCGGCTGCCGCGGCGCGGCCCGGCTCCGGGTCGGCCACCCGCAGCAGGGCCGGCACGAGCGGCAACTCCGGGAAGTGGTGCAGCGCCCTGCTGTAGGCCCGGGTGTGCACCTGGCCCATCCAGCCCATGCCGACGACACCGACTCCGATGGTCTGGCGGTTCACTGCCCGGCCTCCGCGCTCACCAGGAAGTCGAGGCTGCGCCGCACGTCCAGCACCGGACCGCTGCCCCGTTCCGGCGGGCCATACAGCGCGGCGTCCTGCTCCAGCACGTACCAGCCTTGGTAGCCGGCCTTCTCCAGTGCCTGCACGATGCCCGTGAGGTCCAGATCGCCCTCGCCCAGCGGGGTGTAGAGCCCGGCCCGGACCGCCTCGATGTAGCTGGTGTCGCCCGCCGACACGGTGGCCGCGACCGACGAGCGGACATCCTTGAGGTGTACGTGCGCGATCCGGTCGGCGGCCATCCCGACCAGTTCCACCGGATCCATGCCACCGATGAGCAGGTGCCCGGTGTCCAGGCAGAGCGGCACGTCGCTGGATTCGAGCAGCCGCAGCACCGAAGCCCGGTCCTCGATCGCGGTGCCCACGTGCGGGTGCAGGGTCGGGGTCAGCCCGTGGTCGCGGGCGATGCGCCGCAGCTCGTCCAGTGTGGACAGCAGGGTCGGCCACTCGTCGTCGGCCAGCACCACCTTGCGGTCGTAGCTGCCGTCCGCGGAGCGCGCCGCCAGCACGACAACCTCAGACCCCGCGGCCGCGAGCGTCTCGATCGCCGCGCGCGCCTCGGCCAGGTCGGCATCCGTGCTGGCATGCAGGGGTACCGGCAGGAAGCCCCCGATCAGCCGCAGGCCATACCGCTCCAGCAGCCGTCTTACGTCTTCCGGCCGCTGCCCCAGGTAGCCGGTGGGGCCCAGCTCGGTGGCGCGCAGACCGAGCTCCCGCATCTCGCCCAGCACGAGGTCGGGTGGCAGCTCGTGGCCCCAGTCAGGCGCCTCGCACACGCCCCACGAGATCGGCGCGCCGCCGACCCTCTCCACTATGGTGCTCATGACTCTCCTTCGACACCTACACGTTCCAGCTCGTGGGTGAGCTGCTCCAGCTCGGCCCCGCCGGCCATCAGCCTGGTCAACTCGGCCACCGAGATCTCCGACTTGGCGAAGTCGCCGAGGCTGCGCCCCCGCTTGAGGAGCAGGAAGCGGTCACCGACCGGGTAGGCGTGGTGCGGGTTGTGGGTGATGAAGATGACCCCCAGACCCCGGTCCCGCGCCTGGACGATGTACTTGAGCACCACGCCGGCCTGCTTGACGCCCAGGGCCGACGTCGGCTCGTCGAGGATGAGCAGCCGAGCTCCGAAGTGGACCGCCCGAGCGATCGCCACCGACTGCCGCTCGCCGCCGGACAGGGTGCCCACCGGCTGCTCCGGGTCGCGGATGTCGATGCCCATGTCGAGCATCTCCTCGCGGGTGACCCGCCGGGCCTCGTCACCGTCGAACCGGCGCCACGGCCCCCAGCCCTTGGTCGGCTCCGAGCCGAGGAAGAAGTTGCGCCACACCGCCATCAGCGGCACCATCGCGAGGTCCTGGTAGACCGTGGCGATGCCGGCGTCCAGGGCGGCCCGGGGCGAGCCGAGCCGGATCGGCCGGCCGTCCATGAACAGGCGGCCGTGGTCGGGCTGGTGCACCCCGGAGAGGATCTTGATGAGGGTGGACTTCCCGGCGCCGTTGTCCCCCAGCACGCAGGTGACCTGGCCGGCCCGCACGGTGGTCGAGATCTCGTGCAGCGAGATGACGCTGCCGAACATCTTGGACACGTCGCGGATCTCCAGCAACGGCGCGGTCTGCGGGTCTTCAGCCATGTGTGGTCACCTCCTGGAGGTTTCGGCGTAGCGGCGGACGAACTGGTTGGCGAGCACGGCGAGCAGCAGCATGGCGCCGAGGAAGAACTTGAACCAGTCCGCGTCCCAGCCGGCGTAGACGATGCCCTGGGAGGTCATGCCGAAGATGAGCGCGCCCAGCGACGCGCCGATCGCCGAGCCGTACCCGCCGGTGAGCAGGCAGCCGCCGATGACCGCCGCGACGATGTAGATGAGCTCCTGGCCGATGCCGGTCTGCGCCTGGATCGAGGTGAGCCGGACGATCTGCGTGTTGCCGATGAACCAGGCCGCCAGCGAGGTCAGCATGAACAGCGTGATGGTGGTGCGCCGCACCGGTACGCCGACGTTGGTGCTGGCCGACCGGTCGCCGCCGACCGCGAAGATCCAGTTGCCGAACCTGGTCTTCAACAGCAGGTACGAGCCGGCGATGGTGACCAGGATCCACCACAGGATGGCGATCTGGAACGGCGTGCCGGCGATCGTGAAGGTGCTGGCGAGCACGGCGTGCAGCGCGCCGTACCCGGACACCTTGTCGAAGTTGTTCACCTGCACCGTGTTGGTGACCAGCTTGGTGACGCCGAGGTTGAGGCCCTGCAGCATCAGGAACATGCCGAGGGTGATGATGAAGCTGGGCAGCCCGGTGCGCATGACGAGGTACCCGTTGAGGAAGCCGACGCCCAGCACCAGGGCCAGCGAGACGGCGAGCGCGAGCCAGGTGTTCATCCCGTAGTACGTGGTCAGGATGCCGCTGGTGATGCCCGCGGTGGCGACCTGCACGCCGGCCGACAGGTCGAAGTGGCCGCCGATCATCAGCAGGGCCACGGCCACGGCCATGATGCCCAGGGTCGAGGCGGGGTCGAGCCAGTTCGCCACGCCCTCCTTCGACCGGAACACGTCCGACAGCGAGGCGAACAGTACGAAGATGACGACGGCGCCGATCAGCGAGCCCAGTTCGGGCTTGACGAGCAACCGCCGGAACAGGCCGACGCGGGCCAGGCGTTCGTCGCCGGCGACGGCGATACCAGACATGGGGTACCTCCGTCTCAGCGCGTGCCGGCCGCGGCCAGCTTCTCGATCTGTGCCGCGTTGTCCTTGGTGACCAGCGTCGGGCCGGTCAGTACCGGCTGCCCGCCACCCAGCACGTTGAGGTTCGCCTTGTACAGCGTGAGCATCACGACCGGCAGGTACCCCTGCAGGTAGGGCTGCTGGTCCACGGCGAACAGAATCTTGCCGCTCTGCACCGCCTTGGCCACGTCCGCGTTGAGGTCGAAGGTGGCCAGCTTGGCCGGCGACCCGGCGTCGGTGATGGCCTGCGCGGCCACCGTCGCGACCTGGCCGCCGAGGGTGACCACACCGTCGACGGCCTTGTCCGCCTGCAGCTTCGCCTTGATGGTGGACCCGGCCGCCGGCAGGTTGTTGTTGTCCACCTGGAGGTTGGTGGTGGTGCCGCCCAGGGCCGCCTTCACCGCGGCGCAGCGCTGTTCGAGCGCCACGTTGCCGGCCTCGTGGATCACGCAGACCACGTTCTTCACGCCGGCGGCCTTGAGCTGGTTGCCCACCGCGGTGCCGGCCAGCGTCTCGTTCGAACCCACGTGGGTCAGCGCGCCGAACTCCTTGGACTTGTCCTGGCCGGAGTTGATGGTGATGACCGGGATGCCGGCCGAGATCGCGCGCTGGATGGAGCCCTTCAGCGCGTCCGGGTTGGCCATCGAGACGACCAGGCCGTCCACCTTCTGGTTCACCGCGGCGTCGATGAGCTGGGCCTGCTTCTGCGGGTCGCCGTCGCTCTCGTAGCTGACGTTGTCGCCCATGTCGCTGGCGCCCTTCTGCACGCCGGCCTTCACGATGCTCCAGAAGGCGTCGCCCGCCGCGCCGTGGGTGACCACCGCGATCTTGTATCCGTACTTGCCGCTGCCGCCGGCCGCGGTGGTGCTGGTCTGCTTGTTGACGGCGTTGCCGCTGCTGCAGGCCACCAGGGCCAGGGCGGGGAGGAGCGCGCCGGCCAGGGTCCAGGCTCGCATTCGTGCCATTGTGGTGTCTCCTAAAGGGTGTGCCGCGTCAGGTCGCGGTGGGGGGTCTGCTACAGGTATCCGCGCTGGTTCTGCTTGGCCTTCTCGTAGTCGGCGCGCGCCTGCCGGGTACTGTCCAGAGTGGACACCTCGGCGACCGGCACGTCCCACCACGCGTCGCTGTCCGGCGCACCGGGCAGCGGGTCCACATCGACGTGCACGACCGTCGTGCGGTCCGCCGCCTTCGCCTCGGCCAGCCCGGCGCGCAGCTCGTCCACGGTGCGCGCGCGCAGCACGTGCGCGCCGAGGCTCTGCGCGTTGGCCGCCAGGTCCACCGGCAGCACGTCCCCGTCCAGCCGGCCACCGCCGCCACGGTACCGGTACGCGGTGCCGAAGCGCTGCGAGCCCACCGACTCGGACAGCCGCCCGATGGAGGCGTAGCCGTGGTTCTGCACCAGGACGACGATGAGCTTCACGCCCTCCTGCACCGCGGTCACCAGCTCCTGCGCCATCATCAGGTAGGAGCCGTCGCCGACGAGCACGAACACCTCGCGGTCCGGTGCGGCCAGCTTGACCCCCAGCCCACCCGCGATCTCGTACCCCATGCAGGAGTAGCCGTACTCGACGTGGTAGCCCTTCGGGTCCCGGGTGCGCCACAGCTTGTGCAGGTCGCCGGGCATCGAGCCGGCGGCGCACACCACCACGTCGCGCGGGCCGGCGGCCTCGTTGACGGCGCCCAGCACCTCGGTCTGCGCGGGCAGCGGGGCGTGGCCGGCGTGGTAGGCCCGCTCCACGGTGGCGTCCCACTCGCGGGCCAGGGCCGCGGCCCGCTGCCGGTACTGCGGGCCGGTGTCCCAGCCGGCGAGCGACGGCGTGAGCGCGTCGAGCGCGGCGCGGGCGTCGGCGACCACGGCCACGCCGGCGTGCTTGGCGGCGTCGAACGCGGCCACGTTGACGTTGACGAACCGCACGCCGGGCGCGGCGAACACGGTGCGCGAGGCGGTGGTGAAGTCGCTCCAGCGGGTACCGATGCCGAGCACCACGTCGGCCTCGCGCGCCAGGGCGTTGGCCGCGACCGTACCGGTGGCCCCGATCGCGCCGACCGACAGCGGGTGGTCGTAGCGCAGCGAGCCCTTGCCCGCCTGGGTCTCCGCCACCGGCACCCCGGTCGCCTCGGCGAACCGGCGCAGCGCCTCGGTGGCCTCGGCGTAGATGACTCCGCCACCGGCGACGACGAGCGGGCGCCGCGCCGACCGCAGCACCTCGACCGCCCGTGCCAGGGCGGCGCGGTCGGGTTCCGGGCGGGGCACGTGCCACACCCGGGTGGCGAACAGCCCGTCCGGCCAGTCGTACGCCTCGGCCTGCACGTCCTGCGGCAGCGCCAGGGTCACCGCGCCGGTGTCCGCCGGATCGGTGAGTACCCGCATCGCGGACAGCAGCGCGGCCGGCAGCTGCTCCGGCCGCCAGATCCGGTCGAAGAAGCGGGACACCGGGCGGAACGCGTCGTTGACGCTGATGTCGCCGGCGCCGGGGACCTCCAGCTCCTGCAGCACCGGGTTGGCGGGACGGGTGGCGAACACGTCGCCGGGCAGCAGCAGGACGGGCAGCCGGTTCACCGTGGCCAGCGCGGCGCCGGTCACCATGTTGGTGGCGCCCGGCCCGATCGAGGTGGTGCAGGCCAATGTGGACAGCCGGTTGCGCATCCGGGCGAAGCCACTCGCCGCGTGGACCATCCCCTGCTCGTTGCGCCCCTGGTAGTACGGCAGCGTATGCGGATCGGTCAGCTCCGCCGCCAGCAGGGCCTGCCCGATCCCGGCCACGTTGCCGTGCCCGAAGATGCCGAAGCAGCCCTCGACGAGCCGGTGCTGGACACCGTCGCGCTCGCTGCGCTGCGCGGCCAGGAACCGCACCACGGCCTGCCCTACGGTGAGTCTCACGGTCGCACCTCCGTCAGCGGGAGCCTCGGGTCGACCGGCTGCCCCGCCCAGGTGTCGCGGATCCAGGCGTGCGCCGGGTCGTCGCAGATGAGCCAGGCCCGCTCGCCCGGGCCGGCCATGACGTTGAGGTAGTAGAGGTCGTAGCCGGGTACCGCCATCGACGGGCCGTGCCAGCCGTGCGGGATGAGCACCACGTCGCCGGTACGCACCTCGGCCAGCAGGTCGGCCGGGCGTTGCGTGGAGCCGTACACCCGCTGGTACGCCATGCCGCCGCCGGCCACCTCGTAGTAGTAGATCTCCTCCAGTACGGTCTCGCCCGGCCGGTCCTCGTCGTGCTTGTGCGGCGGGTAGGACGACCAGTTGCCGGCCGGCGTCAGCACCTCGCACGCGATGATGCGGTCCGCGTCGAGGACCTGCGGGGTGCCGAAGTTGTTCACCTGCCGGGAGCACGAGCCGGCCCCGCGCAGCTCCACCGGCACCGCCCCGGCCGGGACGTACCGGAACGGCAGCCGCCGGGTGGCGCGGGCCGAGCACAGCGCGAACCGGCCACCGTCCTGTGTGGACACGGTCAGGTCGCTGTCCCGCGGCACGTACGCGAAGTCGCTCACGCCGGCGAAGACGCTCGGCCGGCCGGCCAGCTCGGCGCGCTGCCCGTCCGCCTCGACCGTGCCGGAGCCGGCGAGCGGCAGCACGATCACCTCGTCCGGCCCGGTGCCGATCCGCTCCCGGGCCCCCGCGGCCAGCGCCAGGATGCGCAGCCCCGAGTAGCCCCATCCCGCCGACTCCGGCGTCACCACCGTGCACCCCTTGAGATGACTCACGCCGGCACCCCCGCGCGGACCAACGACACGGCCGCGTCCACGGCACCGGCGACGTCCCCGTCCGGCGGGTAGAGCAGCGCCCGCCCGACCACCAGGCCGCGCACGCCGGGCACGGTCAGCGCCTCGCGCCATGTGGCGTAGGTCTGCTCCGGCTGGCCGGCCGGGTCGCCGCCGAGCAGCAGCGCGGGCAGCGTGGTGGCCGCCATCACCCGGTCCATGCCGTCGACCACGGGCAGCTTGAGCCACGTGTACGCGCTGGTCACGCCAAGCCCGCTGGCGATCGCCACCGACCTGGCCACCGCGTCCGCGCGCAGATCGTTGACCACCCGGCCGTCCACCCGGCTGGACAGGAACGGCTCCACCATCGCCATCGCGCCGCAGGCGGCCAGCTCGCTGATCGCCCGGCCGCTGGCCTCCAGCGTGGCGACCGTACCGGCGTCGGCCAGGTCGATGCGGGTGAGCATCTTCCCGCCGTCGAAGCGCATCGCGGCGATGGTGGCCGCGTCGTACCCGGTGAACCGGTCGTCCAGCTCGAACACCGAACCCTGCAACCCGCCCCGGTTCATCGAGCCGATGACGACCTTCCCGTGCAGCACGCCGAGCAGCAGCAGGTCCTCCAGGACGTCCGGGGTGCCCAGCACGCCGTCCACGCCGGGCCGGCGCAGCGCGGTGACCAGCCGGCGCAGCAGGTCGTACCGGTCGGCCATCGCGTCGGCCACCGAGCGCACGCCCAGCGCGCCGCGCGCCGGGTGGTCGGCGGCGACGATCAGCAGCCGGCCGTCGGCACCGAGCAGCGGCCGGCGGGTGCGGTCGGCCGCGGCCTCCACGACCGCCTGCGGCCGGGTCGCGCGCAGTTCCCGCAGCGCGGCGAAATCCAACTCAAGCACCGGAGACCTCGAGAAACCGCTCGACCTCCGTCGTCGTGGGCATCGCCGTCGAGCACTCCAGGCGGCCGGCCACGATCGCGCCGGCCGCGTTGGCGAAGCGCAGCACCCGCTCCAGCGGCCAGCCGGCCAGCAGCCCGTGGCACAGCGCGCCGCCGAAGCCGTCGCCGGCGCCCAGCCCGTTGACCACGTCGACGGGGGCCGGCGGCACCTCTACCGTCTCGGTGCGGGTGCGCGCCAGTACCCCCTTGGGCCCTTGCTTGACGACGGCGAGTGCGATGCCGGCGTCCAGCAGCGCTGCCGCGGCCCTGTGCGGCTCCCGCTCCCCCACCGCGACCTCGACCTCGTCGAGGTTGCCCACCGCGACGGTGACCAGCGGCAGCGCGCGGCGCACCGCGGCGGACGCGGCCGCCGGCGAGTCCCAGAACATCGGCCGGTAGTCCAGGTCCAGGACCGTCAGCGGCCGCCGCGCCCGCGCGGCCCAGGCCGCGTGGTGCGCGTCGCGGCTGGGCTGCTGCGACAGGCCGGTCACCGTGGCCCAGAAGACGCCGGCCGTGTGGATGGCGTCGAGGTCCAGCTCGCCGGGCTCGATCACCAGGTCCGGCGCCTTCGGCAGGCGGTAGAAGTACAGCGGGAAGTCGTCCGGCGGGAAGATCTCGCAGAAGGTGACCGGCGTGGGCAGCCCGGGAACCGCGGTGACGTACCGGTCGTCCACCCCCAGCTCGACCAGCGCCCGGTGCACGAAGCGGCCGAACGGATCCGCCCCGGTCCGCGTGATCACCGCGCTGCGCCGCCCGTGCCGCGCGGCGGCGACGGCGACGTTGGTCGCGCTGCCGCCGAGAAACTTGCCGAAGGTCGACACGTCCGCCAGCCCGACGCCGGCCTGCAGCGGGTAGATGTCCACCCCGACGCGGCCGATCGTGATGACGTCGAACACCGGGTCTCCATCTCGACGTGTTACCAAGACGTTCGTGCTGTGTTTCCGAAGCTTGGTTGCCTGTCGGTGAGAAGTCAACAGTTTGTATTGACATTCTGCTAAACCCGGTGACAAACTCCATCGATTGTCAGCGGTCACGCAGCCGACCGGGGAGGGCGCGATGCCCGTACCGCGCATCGAGATCGACCGGGCCAGCCCGGTGCCCCTCTACTTCCAGGTCAGCCGGCGGCTGGAGGAGGCCGTCGACCACGGTGACCTGCTGCCCGGCGAGCGGCTGCCCAACGAGATCGAGTTCGCCGAGTCGCTGGCCATCTCCCGCCCGACGATGCGGCGCGCGCTGGACGAGCTGGTCGAGAAGGGCCTGCTGACCCGCAAGCAGGGGGTGGGCACCCGGGTGGCCAACGCGCAGGTCCGCCGCCGCGTCGCCCTGACCAGCCTGTACGAGGACCTGTCCGGCTCCGGTCGCAAGCCGCAGACCCAGGTGCTGCGGCTGTCGAGCGAGTGCGTCGACCGGCACGCCGCCCGGGCTCTCGGCGAGCCGGCCGACCAGCCGCTGGTCTACTGCGAGCGGCTGCGCTTCGCCGACGGCCGGCCCCTGGCGATCATGCACAACTGGCTGCCGCCGCGCTTCGCCGACATCACCGTGGAGGACCTGCGCACCCACGGGCTGTACCAACTGCTCGGCCAGCGCAACGCGCGACCGGCGGTGGCCAAGCAGCGGATCACCGCACAGCCGGCCGGTACCGCGGAGGCGAGGCTGCTCGACACGAAGCGGAACGCGCCGCTGATCAGCATGCAGCGCACCGCGTTCGACTCATCGGGGCACGCGGTCGAGTTCGCCGACCACCTCTACCGCGCCGACCTGTACGCCATCGAGGTCACCGTCTTCAACCGCTGACGCACTACCCGATCGGCTCCTGGATCGGTGGGGTCAGGCCTGCCCGGCCGAGTCTGCCACAACGGGTTGCCGGACCGCGGCCGCTGCCAGCGCGGCCGCCCGGGCCCGGCGGCCGTAGGAGATCGTCCAGGTGACCAGCGAGGCGACGACCGCCAGCGGCAGGACGGCGGACACCACCGCCATCGCGGACGTGGACAGCGGGTAGCTCAGCCCGACGCGCAGCAGCGCCTCGGCGAGGAACACCACGCCCCACACCACGGTGATGACCCGCTGGGTGCGCCGGAACGACGGGTACTGCCAGAGCCCGTTCCAGTACGCGATCGCCTCCGGGGTGCCGTCGGTGGCGAACTTGCGACCGAAGTAGAACATCAGCGGCCGGCGCAGCGCGAGCGAGCCGAGCGCCAGGGCGCCGAACAGGCCGGTGACGACCGACTCCTTGACCAGCACCAGGCGCTCGCTGCTGAAGCCGAGCCCGGCCACCACGCCGAGCCCGATGAAAATGAGCGCCAGCACCGCGAACTCGTCCAGGTGCCGGCCCAGCGCCATGGACAGCCCGATCTCGGCGATCGGCCAGCAGCCGCTGAGCAGCAGTGCCGACACGGCGGACACGCCGCGGCCGGTCACCACGAAATAGGTCAGCATCGGCAGCGCGACATTGAACAGGATGGTCGGTCCCCAGTTGACGAGCACGGCGCGGCCCGGCCGGGTCTCTGGCGTGGTCATGGCACCACCTGACGGGAGGCTGGCTAAAGTGGCGGTTGTGCGCACGAGCGTGAGACAGAGCGTAACATCCGCGCCGCCCGCGGGGCGGGGTCGCTCGGTGCGGCTGGTGCCCTTCCTGTTCGGCGTCGCCGCCACGCTGGAGCACACCCGGCTGCCCGGCCCGGTGCTGGTGACCCTGCTCGGCGACCTGGGGCTGACCCCGCCCGCGGCCCGCGCGCTCATCGCCCGGATGCGGCGCGACGGGCAGCTGGCCGGCGCGCGGCGGGGCCGCGTCGTCGACTACGAGCTGGCCGGCGCGTTCGCCGAGTCCTTCCACCGCGTCCGCACCGCCGCCACCGGCGCGCCGTGGCAGGGCTTCTTCCACACCGTGCTCTACCAGGTGCCCGAGCGCCACCGGGCATTCCGGGACCTGCTGCGGCGCACCGGCCTGTTCGTCGGGTACGGCCTGCTGCAGCCGGGAGTGCTCATCTCCCCCGCCGACCGGCGTGACCGGCTCGGCGCCGTGCTGGCGCGCGCGCCGCGCGACGCCCACGTCCAGTTCGCCCGGCTGCACATGGACACCGCCGCCGCGCTGCGCGCCGCGCACACCGCCTGGGATCTGGGCACGCTGGACCGCACCTACCGCAGGCACGCCCGGGCCCTGCGCGCGGCGCTGGCCCGGCGGGCCACCCCGCCAGTGCCGGCGGGGCGGACCCTGCGCCGCTTCGCCGACCTGCTCAGCGGCCCGCTGGTCGACACGCTGCGCGCCACCGGCCTGCCGGCCGAACTGGCTCCGGCCGACTGGTCGCTGCCAGACCTGCGCGCCGCGATCCAGGAGGTGCAGCGGCTCTACCTGCCGCCCTCCGCCGCGTACCTCCGGCACCTGCTCGGCGACCAGCGGAGATGCGATTAGAACACGTGTACGATAGACTCCGGGCGTGGGCGCCCCCGAAGAATCCTCCCGGCGCGCCGCCGTGGCCCGACTCTTCCGCATCGCCGCGCAATACGCCAGCGGCCGGCGCGAGGGCATGACCCGCGAGCAGGCCCTCGCCGAACTGGCCGCCGTGTCGGCCGACGCGGACCTGCTGGCCGAGGCCGCCGCCGCGCACGCCATGGCACAGGACTGGTACGCGATCAACGCGGTCGACCTGCTCATGGACGCCGGCGCCGAGCCGGCGCTCATCCAGCGGTACGTCGGCCGGTTCGGCCCCACCCGGATCGAGCAGCCGCCAACTGATCCGGATCTCCCGGAGTGACCCGGTAGCCGAGCGGCAGCAGCGCGAGGCCGTACCGCGCGGCGAGCGAGCCCCACAGCCCGCGCGGGGCGAACAGGGTGACCGCGATCGCCACCGCACCCAGCAGCACCAGGTACCAGGCGCCGTGCCCGGACAGGGTCTGCTGCAGCCCGAAGAAGATCAGCGCGCCGAGCACCGGCCCCTCGACGGTACCCAGGCCGCCGATCACGACCATGAACATCATGTACACGCTGTACTGCGCGCCGAAGATGGTGCCCGGCTGCACGTAGAGGTTGTGCGCGAACAGCAGCGCGCCGACCGCGCCGGTACCCAGCGCGGCGAGCAGGTAGGCCACCCGGCGCACCCGGGCCACCGCGACCCCGGCGCCGGCCGCCGCCACCGGATCGGCGTGCACCGCCCGCGCGTCCAGCCCGAACCGGCTGCGCATCAGCAGGCCCAGGCCGGCCACGCAGACCACCATCAGGCCCAGCGCCCACCAGTACACGAGCGCCTGGCGCAGCACGGCCGGGTACCCGGCCACGCCGGGCAGGCTGACTCCGGTGTTGCCGCCGACCCTCGGCGAGACGGTGGCGACCAGGTGCAGCACCTCGGCCACCACCCAGGTCGCCACGGCGAAGTAGCCCGCCGTCAGCCGCAGCACCAGCACGGAGACCGGCAGCGAGAGCAGCGCGCTGGTGACCGCGGCCAGCACGATGCCCAGGAACGGATCCACGCCCGCGGCGGCGAACAGGTACAGCGCGTACGCGCCCGCGCCCAGGTAGGCCTGCTGGCCGAAGGAGGTCAGCCCGGCGAAGCCGGCCAGCAGGTTCCACAGGCTGGCCAGCGCGACGAAGCAGAACAGGTCCACAAGGGACTGCTCGGCGCGGGCCGCCAGGTAGGGCACTGCCGCCAGCGCGAGGACGAGGACGCCACTTGCCACTGTGGACACCGACGCGGTGCGGCTCCAGCGCACGACGCCGGCCATCAGACGGTCACCTGTGCCGAGGCGAACAGCCCCTGCGGCCGCACCGCCAGTACGAGCAGGAACAGCAGGTGCACGCCGAGCACCGCGTACTGCGCGTTCCACTGGCCGACCAGCTGCTGGGTCATGCCCAGGGCCACGCCGCCGGCGAGCGTGCCCCACAGCGAGCCGAGCCCGCCGATGACGACCGCCTCGAACGCGAACACCAGCGTGATGCCGCCGGCCTGCGGGTCGAAGCCGGAGATGAGACCGAGGAAGACCCCGGCCAGCGCCGCGGTCGCCACGGCGATGCCGGCCACGGAGGCGAACACCGGGCGCACCCGCACCCCGACCAGGCGCGCGGTGTCCAGGTCGTCGGAGGTGGCCCGCACCGCCCGTCCCCAGCCGGTGTGGGACAGCAGCAGTTGCAGCCCGCCGAGGACCGCGAGCGCGGTCAGCAGGCCGGCGATCCGCAGCCAGGACAGCGTGATCTGGGAAGTGACCGGGATGCTGGCCACCGACAGCGCGCCGCCGTCCAGCGAGCGCGTGTTGGCCGACGCGCCGACGAGCAGCAGGTTCTCGATGACGACGGACAGGCCGAAGGTCACCAGCACCGGCGCCAGCACGCCGCCGCGCAGCGCCCGCGCGAGCACCAGGACCTGCAGGGCCACGCCGGCCGCGAAGGCGACCGGCAGCAGCAGCGGCAGCGTGTACCAGGCGGGCACGTGCAGCGCGGTGGACAGCAGCAGGGCCAGGTAGGCGCCGCAGACGGCGAAGTCGCCGTGCGCGATGTTCACCAGCCGCATCACGCCGAACGTGAGCGACAGTCCACACGCGACGAGCGCGTACTCGCCGCCCAGCAGGATCCCCTGCAGCGCCGCGTTGAGCCAGTTCATGCCGGACCCTGGCCGAAGTAGGCGGCGACGAGGTCGGACCGGTCGGCCGCCGCCGCGCCGGAGCGCAGCGCGACCCGGCCGGAAAGCAGGCAGACCACCTCGTCGCAGGCGGCGAGCGCGCGGTCCAGGTCCTGTTCGACGACCACCAGCGTGGTACCGGCGGCGCGCAGCTCGGCGAGCGTGTCGTACAGACCGTCCACGATGGCCGGTGCCAGCCCCAGCGACACCTCGTCGAGCAGCAGCAGCCGCGGCCCGGAGGCCAGTGCCCGGGCGATGGCCACCGCCTGCTGCTCGCCGCCGGACAGCAGCCCGGCGCGCCGGTGGCGGCACCGCGCGATGAGCGGGAACACCTCGTAGACGCGGGCCAGCGGCCACCCGTCCCCGGTGGCGGCGGCCGCACCGACCTTGATGTTCTCCTCGGCGGTCAGGCTCGGGAACAGCCGGCGGCCCTCGGGAACCAGCGCTATCCCGGCCCTGATGCGCCGGTGCGGCGGCGCCGTGGTGATGTCGGCGCCCCGCAGGCGGATGCGGCCGGCCGCCGGCGTCGCCGCGCCGGCGATGGTGCGCAGCAGCGTGGTCTTGCCCGCACCGTTCGCGCCGACCAGGGCGAGCGCCTGACCCTCCGCAATGGACAGTGAGACCTCGAACAGCGCCTGGAAGTCCCCGTACCGCACGTCCACCGACTCGACGTCCAGCAGGCTCATATGACCACGCTCCGGCCCATGTAGGCCGCGCGCACCAGCTGGCTGCCCAGCACCTGCGCGGGTGGGCCGTCGGCCAGGACCCTCCCGTCGGCCAGGCAGACCAGTCTGGTGGCCACCTGGGTGAGCGCCCGGATGACATGCTCGACCCAGACGATCGTGGTACCCCCGGCGCACAGCGCCCGGACGGTGTCGACGAGCTGTGCCGTCTCCGCGTCGGTCAGCCCGCCGGCGACCTCGTCCAGCAGCAGCACCCGGGGTACCGTCGCCAGCGCCCGGGCCAGCTCCAGGCGCTTGCGGTCCAGCAGCCGCAGGCTCGCCGAGCGGCGGTCGGCGTGCTCGACCAGGCCGGTGCGGCGCAGCGCCCGCAGCGCCTCGTCGTGCGCCTCCCGGCCCCGCCGCCCGCCGCCGCGCACCGCCGCCAGCAGCGCCGTCTCGAACACGGTGAGGTCGCCCATGGGCCGGGGCACCTGGAAGGTGCGGGCCAGGCCGAGCCGGCAGCGCCGGGTGGGCGAGGCGCGGCTGATGTCCGTACCCTCCAGGAAGACCCGGCCCCGGTCCGGACGCCGCGCGCCGGCCGCGATGTCCAGCAGGGTCGTCTTGCCCGCGCCGTTGGGGCCCACCACGCCGACGGCCTCGCCGGCGCCGACCTCGACGGACACGTCGTCCAGCACGGTGACCGCGCCGTACCGCTTGCCGAGCCCCCGGATGGCCAAGGCCGGGGTGTCGGTCACCGCAGGAGTTTCAGGTCGCTCTGCACCGGGATGCTCGGGTCCGCGCTGTTGTCCACGACCACCAGGTCGAACTTGCCGCCAGTGCCCAGTCGCCATTGCCCGATGATGTCCGGTGCCAGCGCGACGTTCGGCACCGGCCCCGCCGTGAAGTCGTAGCGGCCGGTGATCGCCTGGCCCTTGAGCTTGCCGATGGCCGCCGCCACGGCCTTGCGGTCCTTCGGCGCGCCGGAGGCCTTCAGCGCGGCCACCGCGATCTCGAAGATGGCGTGGTTGAACCCCATCGGCTGGGTCCACTGCTTGCCGGTCTTCTGCTGGTACGCGTCGGCGAAGTGCTGCGCGGTGGTGCCGTCGAGGGACGACTGGAACGGCACCGCGGGGTGCCACCACGCGGGCGCCACGAGGTTGTCGGCCAGCGGCCCGAGCGCCTCGGCGACGCTCGGGAACAGCAGCGCCTTGGCGACCGTGACCAGGCGGGGCTGGAACCGGTTCTGGCCGGCCTGCCGCCAGAACGTGATGAAGTCCGGCGGGATCGGGGTGGCCTGCAGGATGTCCACGCCGCCCGACCTGAAGGACGAGATGATGGACGTGAAGTCCTGCGCACCGTCCTGGTACGCGCCGGAGTCGACCAGCTTCCACTTCAGGTTCTGCACCGCCGGGGACACGTACTTGCGGTAGCTCTCCCCGTCCACGTCGTTGGGCCACAGCGCGCCCACCACGTGGCTGCCCCCCGGTACCCGCTGCCACAGCTTCGCGAAGACCTGCGCCTCACTCTCGGTACCGATGAAGTACAGGTACGTGTAGCTGAAGTTCCTGGTCGCGCTGCCGCCGCGCGGGTAGAACCAGATCTCCCAGGGGCAGATCGTGGCCACGCACGGCACCTGCGCCGCCTCGCACTGGTCGGAGACCGGGTTGGTGGTGTCCGGGGTCGACGTGGCGAGGATGATGTCGACCTGTGCCTGGTTGATCAGCTCACCGGCCACCTGGGCCGCCCGGGCACTGCTGGACTGGCTGTCCCGCTCCAGGATCTCGACCGTCCAGGTCTTGCCGCCGACCGTGATGCCCTTGGCCAGCGCCTGGCGGACCACCCCGAGAACGTAGTCGTTCGACTCGCCGAATACCGCGAGCTGGCCGGTCTTCGGGCTGATGTACCCGATCTTGATGGTCTGCCCGCCGCCGCCGGAGGTGTTCTGCAGGCCCTTGCTGCACCCGGCGGTGAGCCCGGAGGTGGCCAGGCCGGCGGCGGCGCCGAGCACCGCGCGGCGGGTCACCGCGGTTCTACCCGTACCCATGGACGTCACGCCCGCATTGTGGTCCGGCGCTCCCCGGTCGGGTCTTGAACGAGCACGCACACCGCTTGACCGTGCGCGCATGCCGCAGCAAGCTGTGATGATGTCGGATGCGGTACGCACGGCCGACCTGCCCGAGCGGGAGCGGTTCGACTTCTGGCGCCAGGTGGTCTGCGAGACCTTCGTGCCGCTGGACGCCTACCGGCAGGGCACCGGGGCGTTCCGCGGCGAGTTGCGCGGCGCCAGCCTGGGCGCGCTGCGCCTCTACCAGGTCGACGCGGACAGCCACCTGGTGCGCCGCACGCCGCGGCTGATCGCCCGCACCGAGGGCGAGTTCTTCAAGCTGGGCCTGCAGTTGCGCGGCGGCAGCGTGCTCATCCAGGACGGCCGGGAGGCCACCCTGCGGGACGGCGACTTCGCCCTCTACGACACCACGCGGCCCTACACGTTCGCCTTCGACGACCCGTGCCACCTGCTCGTGCTGATCTTCCCGCGCGCGCTGCTCGGGCTGCCCGCCGAGCACGTGGCCCGGCTGACCGCGACCAGGTTCTCCGGCCGGCAGGGGCTGGGCGCGCTGATCAGCTCGTTCCTCGCGCAGGCGGCGCGGGTGCTGTCCGACGTCGACGCGCGCGACAACGCGCGCCTCGCGACCAACGTGCTCGACCTGCTCACCACGGGGCTCGCCGGCGCGCTGGACGCCCGGCCGGCCAGCCCGGACCAGGCGCGCCGGGCGCTGTTCACCCGCACCGTCTCGTTCATCGAGGCGCACCTGGGCGACCCGTGGCTGTCGCCGGTCCAGGTGGCCGACGCGATGCACGTCTCCACCCGGTACCTGCACAAGCTCTTCCACAGCGAGGGCACCACGGTGTCGGCGTGGATCCGCCTGCGCCGGCTGGAGGCGTGCAGCCACGACCTGCGCGACCCGATGCTGGCCGGCCGCCCGGTCAGCGCGATCGCGGCGCGCTGGGGCCTGCCGGACGCGGCCCACTTCAGCCGCCTGTTCCGGGCCGCCTTCGGCGCCAGCCCGCGGGACTACCGGATGGCCCACTGCGCGGTCACTCCTCCAGCGCCTCGTTGAGCGGGACCAGCCCCTGCTGGAGTCCGAAGATGGCCGCCTGGGTGCGGTCGGCGAGCCGCAGCTTGGCCAGGATGCTGGAGACGTGCGCCTTGACCGTCTCCTCGCTGATCGCGAGCGTCCGGGCGATCTCCCGGTTGGAGCGCCCGCGCGCGAGCACCGCGAGGACCTCCACCTCGCGCGGGGACAGCTGGTGCAGCGGCCCGCGCGGCGGCCCGACCTCGCGCACCTCGCGGACCAGCCGCGCGGCCAGCCGCGGTTCGAGCACGCTCTCGCCCCGCGCCGCGGCCCGTACCGTCGCCACGACCTGGTCCACCCCGGCGGTCTTCGGCAGGTACGCCAGCGCGCCGGCGCGCACCGCGGCCAGCAGGTGCTCGTCGGCGGTGGACGAGGTGAGCATGAGCACCTCGGTGGCCGGCCGGTCCCGCTTGATCTGCGCCAGCACGTCCAGCCCGCTGTCCCCCGGCATGAACAGGTCCAGCAGCACCACGGTCGGCTCCAGGGCATGTACCGCCCGCACCGCGCTGGCCCCGTCCGGGCACTCGGCCACCACCTCGATGCCGTCCTCCTGCTCCAGCAGGAAGCGCAGCCCCTGGCGGACCACCTTGTGGTCGTCGACGATGAGCACCCGGATCATGACGGCCGGGCCGGCGGCAGCAGGATTTTCACGGTTGTCCCCCGTCCCGGCGCCGCGTCCAGCTCGAACTCGCCGCCCAGCTCCGCGACCCGCTCGCGCATCAGCTCCAGGCCCATGCCGTGCCGCCGCGCGGCCCGGGCCGGGTCGAAGCCCGCGCCGTCGTCGGTGACCGTCACCGCCACCCGGTCCCCCGCGCGGTGCACCCGCAGCGCGATGCGCCCCGGCCGGGCGTGCTTGACCGCGTTGGCCAGCGCCTCCTGCACGACGCGCAGCACCGCCGGCTCGGCGGCCGGGTCCAGCTCGACCGGTTCGAGGTCGGCGTCGACGGCGACGCCGACCCGGTCGCGGTAGGCCCGGCACAGCTCGTCGAGGGCCGGGACGAGCCGGGCGTCCTTCAACGCGACCGGGCGCAGCTCCAGCAGCAGTGCCTGCATCTCGTGCATGGTCCCACTGGCGGTGTGCTCCATCGCCTCGACGCGCGGGTACAGCGGGGAGTCGGCGGGCAGCGCCCGGCGCAGGCCGCCGGCCAGCAGGCGCAGCGAGAACAGGTCCTGCGAGATGGAGTCGTGCAGCTCGCGGGCGATCCGGGCGCGCTCGCTGGCGCCGGCCAGCTGCCGCTCGGCCGCCATGGCGTCGGCCAGCCGCGCGGCCATCCGGTTGAAGTTGGTCTCCAGCTGGGCGACCTCGTCGGCGCCGGAGACCGGCACCCGGCGCTGGTAGTCCCCGTCGGCCACGGCGACCGTGCTGGCCGCGAGGTGCCGCAGCCGGCCGATGAGCCGCCGGGTGGAGAACAGCCCGAACACCGCGCCGACGGGCAGCGCGGCGAGCAGGACCACCAGCCCGACGGCCAGCTGCGCGGAGAGGTTCTCCCAGAGGGACGGGCCGCTGGTCGCACCGGTCCGCTGGGGGAGCTTGGCCGTCGCCGGCACCTGCACGTACACCAGGCCGACGGGTTCGAGTGCGAGGGCCTTGTCGACGGCCTTCAGCTTCGACCCGTCCGCGAGCACGAAGACGGGCACCACGGCCCAGAGCACGTCCCCGTCGGCGAGCCTCGCCTCTCCGCTGGTGCCCTTCCGGTACTGGCGGATCTTGGTGAACACGTCGGCCGGCAGCAGGCCGTTCGTGCTCCGCCCGCCGACCGGGTACCGGGCGGGGTAGGAGGAGGCCACGATCTCCCCGTTCGGGTCGAGCAGCAGGGCCAGCGACATCGGCGCGCTGTCGTCCTGAGCGGTCGTCACGTACGGGATGACCACGCCGGAACCGTCCGCGGCGGCCCGGGCCTGCCCCGGAGCCATCCGCACCGCGGGATCGCCGAGCCGCAACGATCCGGAGCCGGGCAGCTGGCCCCGCACCATCGCCTGCGCCGCCAGCCCGGCGTAGTCCTGCGCGGTCAACTGCAGCAGCAGGGTGCGGTCGCCCTGCCTGGCGCCGGAGAGCAGGCCGGGGACCACGAGCAGCAGGACCACGACCTCCAGCACGGCGACCGCCGCGGCCGTCACCAGGACGTACGAGCCGGCCATCTTGGCCCGTAGCCCCCACCGCCTGCGCATCCACCTCACCCGTTCGCCGTTTCCGCCATCCTCCGCCGTCGCGGGTCCACCGCGAAACATCACGCGCTGCGCAGCGCGTCGGTCGGGGCGAGACGGGCCGCGCGCATGGCCGGGTACAGGCCGGCCACCGCGCCGATGGCGATCGCCGCGACCAGGCCGGCGCCCACCGCGACCGGCGGGATCAGCGGCTGCCAGCCGCGCTGGTGGGCCAGGGCACGCGTGATGCCGGCGCCGGCCAGCACCCCGGCTGCGCCGCCCAGGGCACCGAGCAGCACCGACTCGATGAGGAACTGGACGGCGACGTGTGCCCGGGTGGCCCCCAGCGCCCGGCGCAGCCCGATCTCGCCGCGGCGCTCCAGCACGGAGATCACCATGACGTTGGCGATGCCGATGCCGCCGACGAACAGCGCCACCGCGCCCAGCCCGAGGAACAGGGCGGTACCGGCGTCGGCCGCGGCCAGCCGGGCGGTGAGCGCCGCCGCGGGCTGGCTGACCGCGACGTCCTCCGGGTTCTGCGGGTTGGCGGCGCGGGCGAGCAGGCCCCGCACCTGGGCGGTGCGCTCGGTCTGTGCCCGGACGTAGATGCGGGTGGGGTGGCCGTCGTAGCCGAACTGGTCGGTGGCGGCCGGCAGCCCGATCAGGACGGAGTTGTCGATCTCCACCGCCAGCTCGACCGGCCGGAGGATGCCGACCACGGCGTACCGGTGGTCGCCGACCGCGATCAGCGGGCCGCCGGTCACGTCCGCGATGCCGAGCGCCTCGGCGGCGGCGTGCCCGAGGACCGCGGCCGGGTAGCGGGCGGTGGCGTCGTTGAGGAAGGCGCCGTGCGCGACCGTGCCGTCCACAGTGGACAAGAGGGTGGTACCGGTCGCGCGCACCGCGATGCCACCGGTCTGGCCCACCGGGATGCGGTCGGACCGGTACGCCGCCACGCCGTTCAGTTCGGCGGTTGCCGTGCTCCCCGTGACGCCCCCGGTGCGGGAGATCGTCGCCTCCGCCGTACCGGGCAGCGCGATCTCGTCCCCGGCCAGGCTACGACCGTTGACGACGGTGAGCAGGTTGGTGCCCAGCCGGTCGATCCGGGCGAGCAGGTCGGCCTGGCTGGAGCGGGTGATGCCGAGCACCGCGACGACGGCCGCGATGCCGATGGCCACGCCGAGCATCGACAGCACGGCGCGCACCCGCCGGCTGCGCAGCCCGACGGTGCCGACCGGGAGCAGGTCGCCGGCGCGCAGCCGGGACCGGGGCGGCGGGACCTGCGTCATGTGCGGCTCCCGGTGTCGTGGCGGACGAGGCCGTCGCGCAGTTCCACGCGTCGCTGCGTGGCCGCGGCGACCGCGGCGTCGTGGGTGATGACGACGATGGTGGTACCGGCGGCGTTCAGCTCGCGCAGCAGCGCGAGGATGCCGGCGCCCGTCGCGCTGTCCAGATTGCCGGTCGGCTCGTCGGCCAGCACGACGGCGGGCCGGCCGACCAGTGCCCGGGCGATCGCGACACGCTGGCGCTCCCCGCCGGACAGCAGCCGGGCCCGGTGGCCGGCGCGGTGGCCGAGCCCCACCCGTTCCAGCGCCGCCGTGGCCGCCCGGCGGCGCTCGGCGGCCGGTACCCCGCGGTAGAGCAGCCCGGTGGCCACGTTGTCCCGGGCGGTGAGGTGCTCCAGCAGGAAGAACTGCTGGAACACCACGCCGAGGCGGTGCGCGCGCAGCCCGGAGACCTGCCGGTCGGACAGGCCCTCGGTCGGCTGGCCCCCGATGCGCACCGAGCCGGACGTGGGCCGGTCCAGCCCGGCGGCGAGGTTGAGCAGCGTGGTCTTGCCCGAGCCGGACGGGCCCAGCACGGCCACCAGCTCTCCACTGTGGATGGTGAGGCTGATGCCCGCCACCGACTCCACCGGTGGCGTACCCGGGTACACCTTGCGCACCTCGTGAAGTTCCAGGACGGCGCTCACGAGACCGGCACCTGTACCAGCTGGCCGGCGGCCAGGTTGCCGGTGACCTCGACCGAGCCGCTCAGCTCGTCGAACAGGCCCGGCGTGACCTCGACGTACCCGCCGCTCTGCAGCCGGACCTGGTACCCGCCGCCGGGGCGGGGCAGCAGCGCGACCACCGGTACCAGCAGGACGTTCTTCTTGCTCCCGGTGGTGATCAGGACGCCGGCCGGTGCCTCGTCCAGGTCCGCGGTGCCGGCCGGCAGGGTGACCTGGATCGTCACCGCCACGGTGGCCGGCGCCTGCTGGCCATTCTGCGACTGCCCGTTCTGCTGATTGGCGGCGGTCGCGGTACGCGCGACCCGGATCACCCGGCCGGTCGCCGACCCGGTGAACCCGGAGACCGTGACCTGGACCTGGTCGCCCACGCGGATCAGGGACTGCCGGGAGACCGGGATCTCGGAGCTGACCACCCGGTTGGTCGAGGTGGCGGACAGCACCGCGGCGCCCGGCGCCACCGGGGACCCCGTCGCCACCTGCGCCTGCCCGATCCGCAGCGGGCCCGGCGCGAACACCAGCGAGCCCTGCGGCAGTGCCCCGGTGCGCTGGCTCGCGGGCAGCCCCCACGCCACCTGCCAGCGGCGCACCGCGGCGGCGGTCGCCGCGGTGAACCGCTCGTCGACGGCGATCCGCCGGTCCGGGTCCAGGCCCAGGGCGACCAGGTTGGCCTCCAACTGCCGCACGTCCGGACCGGGTGCCACCCCGGGCGCCAGGTCGCGGTACGCGGGCACGGTGCCGTAGAGCAGCCGCACCGGCTGGTTCGCGACCCGGTACAGGATGCCGCCGCGGCGCACCGTCGAACCGGCGGCGGCGACCGCGGTGAGGATCCCCGGCGCGCCCTGGTGTGCGACCGGGTACGAGCCGTCGAAGCCGAGCGTGCCGGTGAACCGCTCCCGCTCGGCGACGGCACCACGGGTCACCGCCGCGGTACCCGTCGCCACCGCCGCGGCCGGCGGGGCGGACCGGGGCCGGTCGGCGACCGCCCACCCGGTGCCCACCACCGCCACCCCGATCGCCGTCACCGCGGCACCCAGCCCCGCCCGGCGGGTGACGCGCCTGCCACTCATGAGAATCTCAGCCCTTCGCTCCAGTACTTCTTGCAGGCCTGCATGGCCGCGACCACGCGCGGCGACTTGCCCTCGGTCTCGATCGGCGAGCCGTGCAGCGGGAAGCTGCCGTCCGCCCTCGGGTCCGGCCAGTCCGGCACGCCGTTCTCGCGGACACACCTGGCGTACTGGCGCAGCTTCGGCACGTCGGCCGCGGTCGGGCCGCGCCGCCCGTTCGCGCCGCTCCCCCCGTTGTCGCCCAAGGCCTCGGGTGGGATCCGGTCCTCGACCGTCTTGCACGCCTGCCGCGCCGCGTCGAAGTTCTGCCGCGTCGCCGTGTCCACCGAGTTCTCGTCCGGGACGACGACCTTTCCGTTCTGCACCCGCACGTCCGGCATCCCCGGCGCGCCGTGCTCGCGGACGCACCGGACCAGATCGTTGACCAGTACCTGCAGCCGCGCGTCGCTCATCGCGGTCGGCGAGGCGGACGCGGACGCGTGCGCCTGCCCACGTGACGAGCACCCGGCGAGCGCGGGTACCGCGACGAGCCCGGCGAGCGCAACGCCCACCGCCCCCTTGATCAATCTGCCCTTGGTCTGCACGATGGCCTCCTTCTGCCACCGTGACCCTGCCAAGGCGGGCCGCCACGCACATCACCACCGAGTGGCGGTCCGCATGCCCCCTTGGAGGGAGCGACGGCTCACCGGACGGTGAGCGTCACCGTCGCCTGGTGCGTGCGGGAGCCGGCCGTCGCGGTCACCAGCACGGTGAACGTGCCGCGCGGCGTGCCGGACGCGGTCGAGACGGTCAGTGTCGCGGAACCCGGCGCGGGTACCGGATCGGCCGACCAACCGGCCGTGCTGCCGGCGGGCAGGCCGCCGGCGGACAGCGCGACGGTGCCGGCGAATCCGGCGACCGAGCCCACCGACACGGTGACCGCGCCGGACTGGCGCCGGGTCAGGGACAGCGTGGCCGGGCTGGCGGATACCGTGAAGTCCGGCGGCGGCGTGACCACCAGGCGGGCCGTCGCGCCGTGCGCGGCCGTCCCGCTCTGGGCCGTCACGGTCAGGGGGTACGTGCCCGGCGCGAGCGCGGCGGCGGTGACCGTCACCGTTGCGGTACCGGCGCCGCCGGTGACGACCGTAGGGGTGGCGCTCCACCTGCCCTGCGCCGCGGACAGGCCGGTGAGCCCGAGGGTGACGTCGCCGGTGAAGCCGTTCACCGGGCTCACCGAGACGGCGTAGGTGACCGACCCGCCGGCGGTCGTGCTCGCCGTCGCCGGCGCGACGGACACCAGGTAGTCGGGTGCGGTGGACAGCCACCGGTACGCGGCGAGCGCGTCGAGGCGCCCGTACCCGTAGGTGCTGTCCCCGCCGGGCGGCCCGAGGTCCACCGCGCCACCGGTCAGCGCGGCCGACTGCCGCTCGGCCGGCAGGCCCGGTTGGGCGCAGCGCAGCAGGGCCAGTGCCCCGGCGACGTGCGGTGCGGCGACGGAGGTGCCGGTCGCGTACACGTACAGGCCGTACAGGTCGGTGGTGAGCACGTCGACGCCGGGCGCGGCCAGTGCCGGAGCGACCGGCTCGCCGCACGGCGACGGCCCCCTGCCGCTGGACGGGTCGATCGCGTCCGCGGCGTCGACCGAGCCCACCGCGAACGCCTCGGGGTTGGTGGCCGGGTTGCCGATCGTGCCGGCCGTCGGGCCGGAGTTGCCGGCGGCGAAGACCGGCAGGATGCCGGCGGCCCGCAGGTTGGCCAGGTCGAGCTGGAAGTCGCGGTTGCAGCCGCCCGCGGCGAAGGTCCACGAGTTGTTCACCACGTCCGGCGCGTCGGCGGTGGCCGGGTCGCCGTCCGGGTCCAGCAGCCACTGGAGTCCACGATGGACGGTGGTGGCGGTGGCGACGCCGCGGTCATTGAAGATCTTTACAGCGATCCACCGGGCGTCGGGTGCCACCCCGATCGCGGTGCCGCCCGCGTCCCCGCCGACCATCACGCCCATCGTCGCGGTGCCGTGCCCGTTGACGTCCGTGGGTGTCGCGGGATGCTGGCCGTTCGGGTCGAACCAGCTGTTCGTCCCGCCCCGCCAGCGACCGGCCAGGTCCGGGTGGGTCACGTCCACGCCGGTGTCCAGGCTCGCCACGACCGTGCCCTGGCCGCGGAAGCCCAGCGCCCACATGGCCGGCGCGTTGATCTGGGCGAGGTTGGGCTCGGCCGGCGCGTCCGCCACGGTGGCCGCGCGCACCCGCGCGGCCGGCACCCCCGGTCCCGGTGCCGGCGGCGCCCGGAGCGTCAGGTCGGGCCGCACCTCCCGCACGTCGGGCCGGGCGGCGATGCGGCGGACCACGGCGGGCGTCGCGGTGATGGCGACGGCGTCGATGATCCACAGCGGTTCGACGCGGGTCACCAGATGCCGTGCGCGGGCGGCGGCCAGGTCGGCGAGCAGCGGGCGCTGGCTCGCGCCGGCCCGCGCGCGCAGGCCCCGCTCCAGCGCGGCGAGGTGCCCGGCCCGGCCGGGCACCCGGACGGTGGACGGGTCGAGCTGCGACCGGAGCACCGCGACCACGCCGACCATCGCGGTCGGGCCGGTGCGGGCGAGCGCCTCCCGCAGCGAGGGATCGAGGACCGGCGCGGCGCCCGGCAGGTCGGCCGGGCTGGCCGAGGCGGCGGGAGCGCCGGCCAGCAGCGCCAGCCCCACGGCGCCGGCCAGGCACGCGACCCGCACTCTCACCGGGCGTCCTCCCCGGCGCGGACCGGCTCACGGCCGGGGACCGGCTCACCGGCGCGGACCGGCTCACGGCCGGGGACCGGCTTACCGGTGCGGTCCGGCTCGTCGGTGCGGTCCGGCTCGTCGGTGCGGTCCGGCTCGTCGGTGCGGTCCGGCTCGTCGGTGCGGTCCGGCTCGTCGGTGCGGTCCGGCTCACCGGTGCGGTCCGGCTCACCGGCGAGGTTCGTCCGCCAGCGGCGGCCGGACACCACGAACCACCAGACGGCGGTGGCCAGCAGGGCCGCGAGGACGACCTGCGCGGCCACGGTGGTGGCCGGGGCGAGGCGGGCGCCGGCCGGGGTCGCGGCGCCGACCGGCGCCGCCGCGACGGACCAGTCGACGGGTATCGTCGTCCGCCGGCCGGCCCGGTCGATCACCGCGGTGAGCCGCACCGGCCCGGTCGCGTCGAGCTGGCCGGTGCCCACGTAGCTGCCCGGCCCGATCCGCCGCAGCGGTACCGACCGGGCGCTGCCGCCCTGGACCAGCTGCACCGCGACGCGGTCGATCGGCGCGGGAGCCGGGCGGCGGGCGCTCGCCGCGAGAACGGTCAGGGCGTTGGCGCCGGGCTGGTTGGGCGTCACGGAGACCGACAGGACCAGGTCGGCCGCGCCGCCGGTGAGCGTCTGCGCGGCCTGCGCCGGCGCCGGCGAGACGGCCGCGGACCGGTCCGGCGCGGTCTCCGCGAGCACCCCGACCGCGACCAGGATCAGCGCGCCGACGGCCAGCTCGGCGAGCACGAGCCGGCGGGACACCGGCCGGTACCGGCCGGCGCGGCGGCGCAGCCCGCGCACCATGTTGGCCAGCCCGAGACCGCACAGCACGGCCACCAGCGCGACCTTCACCAGCAGGGCGTGCCCGTACGCCGTGCCCGGCAGCGCGCGGACGAACTCGACCTGCCGGCCGGCGGCGTACAGGCCGGTCGCCACCGCGAGCCCGCCCGCGAGCACCAGCAGGCGGGTCAGCGGGCGCCGGTACGCGCCCAGCAGGCCGTCGCGACGGGCACGCGGCAGCAGCAGCACGGCGAGGGCCGCGACCGTGCCCAGCCACAGGCACGCGGCGGCGATGTGCGCGGTCTGCACGGCAACCGCCAGGGGCCGAGCATCCTCCACTGTGGACGCGTGCCCGGTGGCCGCGGTGACCGCCGCGACAACCAGGACGAGCCCGGTGGCGCCCCACCATGCGGACCGGTGGGCACCGCGCCGCGCGGCGTGCAGCAGGACCGCCAGCCCGCCGAGCGCGACCTCCCGCACCAGCCACAGCTGGCCCCAGCGGGTACCGGTCACCAGCGGGACCACCCGCGCGGTGCCGGTGCGGCTCGCCTCCGCCACGAGATCGGCGAAGCCCACCCACGCGGCGAGCACGGCGCAGATCGCGGCGACCGCGAGGAGCCGCCGGCGCGCGTCCAGCACCCCGGGTGCCAGCGTCCTGGAAAGATCGGGAGGCGCGCGGCCGAGCACCGGGCCGGCGAGCGCCAGCGCGCCGGTCAGCAGCGCGAGCAGGCACAGGCCGAGCCAGCGCAGCGCGACCGCACCGGCTGTCGCGCCGGTGCCCACCTGCGCGGGGACGATCGCGGGCCCGCGGGACGCGTGGACCACCGTGAAGACGAGCACGCCGGTGGTCACGTGGCCGTCCCGCTCCCCCAGCACCTGCCAGGCCACCCCGTAGGACCCGGCACCGAGGCGGGGCAGGTCCAGGGTGACGCGGTGCGGGTCGCCGCCGGCCGCGCGGGTGCGGGTACCGGCCACCGCCCGGCCGTCGGCGTCCACCAGCCGTACCGAGCTGAACCGGGCCGCCACCTCCTCGCTGAACCGCAGCACCACCGCGGCCGGCGCCCCGGATACCGTCGCCCCGTTGGCGGGCACCGAGCCGACCAGTACCGCGTGCGCGGCGGCGGGCCGTGCCGGCAGCAGCACCAGCAGGCCCGCCACGACGATCAGCGCCGCCCGGGCGGCCGCTCGCCGCCACCGCGACTCACACGACCGGGACATGTTCCACCTGGGCGTCGCCCAGCAGCACGGTCACCCGGCTGCCGCGGTGCACCCAGCTGCCCGGGTTCTCGAAGACGAGGTAGTACGTCTCCGCGAGCTTGAACTGTCCACTGTGGGCATGGTCCATGAGGAGCCGGCTGAGCACCAGGCCGCTGCGCTCGTCGACGAGCGCGGGCGGGGTGCCCGTCCCGTGCAGCGAGGCGGCCAGGCCCGGATCGACGACCTGGTACCGCAGGTCCACCAGGCCACCGGCGCCGGACAGCGCCACCCGTACCAGCTTGACGCCGCTGCGGCGCACCAGGCCGTCCGCGTCCACCGGTGGCCGCCGCCAGTTCGCCGGTACCGCGGCGGCCGGCGCGGCGGCGGCCCGGGCCCGCGCGTGCAGCAGCGAGAACACGACCACCGTGGCGCCGACCGCCAGCACGACGCCCAGCGTCACGCCGAGCAACCGGACGCCGGGCCGGGGCATCACGGCACCTGGATGAAGGTGAGCATGCCGCCCGGCGTGTGGTTCGGGCTCGCCGGCGTGCCGTTGGTGAGGTGGAGCTGCCGGTTGTAGAGCGCGAACCGGGTGCCGGCGGCGGGGATGGTCACGATGGCGTCCTCGGTGCCGCCGGCCGGGACGGTCTCGGCGACCGCGTCGAACGGGTTGTTCAGCTCGTGCGCGTCCCGCGCGATCACGTGCTCGTGCGCGCCGAGCAGGAGCATGGTGGTGTTGTCGAAGCCCGCGTTGAGGTAGCGCAGCAGCACCCGGGTGCCCGCGGCCACCCCGTGGACCGGATCGGTGTCCGGGTACGCCTTGCCGTTGATGAGCCAGTACGTCGCGTGGTACCCGTGGATGTCCGCGGTGCCGGGGTTGGCGTTGAAGGCCGGGTCGATCGCGCTGAGCACCAGTGGCGCCTCGCGGTCGTAGGCGCTGCCCGCGCCGCCGTACGCCCGGCCCGCGGTGGGTGGGCGCACGATCATCGCGCCGTACAGGCCCATCGCCAGCTGCCGGCCGGCCGCCGCCGCGCTCTGGTACAGGTAGGTGCCTGGCGCCGAGGCGGTGAAGGTGTACGCGACGGTCGCGTGCGCCGGCACGGGCGCCGCACCTTCATTGACCACCTCGCCCGGCGCCTCGAACGACACGGGCTCGGCCAGATCGTTGTGTACCGCGATCCGGACGGTGTCGTTCTGCGCGATGTCCAGCAGCGGGCCGGGTACGTGGGGGGTTACGCCGGCACACGTGGGCTGGTTGGTGGCGTCGGGTACCGCGAGGGCGAAGCCCCAGATGTTCGCGGTGACGCCACCGGGCAGGGTGATGCTTCCCGCCTCGACGCACAGGTCTATGGACACCGGCTGCGCCGAAGCCGGCGTTCCCACCAGGATGCCCGCCGCCGCGACCACGGCGAGCACGAGCAGCGACCTGATCTTCTGGTGTGCGGGCACGGCGTCGACTCCTTGCGCTCAGGGTGCGTCGTAGGTGATCAGGAGCAGGTTGGCCTGGGTCACGAAGTTGGCCGGGCCGCCGGCCGCCTGCACCCGCACCCGCAACTGGCCCAGGTTGGCGCCGGTGCCGATGACGCTGGTGGGTGCCACCGGGACCGGGCGACTGATGGTGGTGTCGGTGGCACCGACGCCCGCCGCCGCACCGAGCGGCACCCACGCGCCCGTCGTCCAGTTCCAGGCCGACAGGGTGGTGGGTACCGCGGCGACCGCGGGGCAGGTGCTGCCCGAGGCCGTGGTGGCGCAGGTCCGGCCGGTGTACGTCACGTTGATGTTCGTCGATCCCGTGGGGATCCCGGCGAACCCGCCGTACCAGTCGGCGGCTGGGGTACCGGCGGTCGTCGAGTTCACCTGGTAGGACAGCGTGTCGGCGGCGCCGAGCGCGGTGTAGGCGCCGGACCGCGGGGTGCCCGCCAGGATCTTCGTCGATGCCGGGTAGCCGGTACAGCCGCTGGCCGGGTCGACGCGCAACAGGGTCGCCATGCCGCCGAAGCCGGCGTCGAAGTTGGAGAACTCGTTCAGCGCGTGGCTGTGCCACGGGAAGTACCACTCACCGCACAGGTTCTGCGAGGTCACCGTCGTCGGCAGGGTCCCCTTCGCGCCGAGGTACGGGCTGCCGCTGAACCAGGTGTTCTCGTCCTTGAAGGTGAGGTTCCGGTAGCTGGGCGGGTTGGCGCCGGACGGGAACGGGTTGGCCACGGTGTCCCAGGAGTCCTGGTCGGTCCACGAGAACAGGAAGTCCTCGGTCTGGCCCGATCCGATCGTCTCGGCGAAGTGCTCGGACGAGGCGTCCGCGCCGGCGGGGCTGCGCAGCGGCCGGCCGTCCTGCGCGATCATCCGCAGGTGGTTGCCGTGCGGGTGGTACGGGTGGTTCAGCTCGCCGACGTTGGCCATCCGGATCAGCGCCGGCAGCGGGTTGCGTACCGGGTCGTACGGCTTGACGCGCACCAGCGACCCGTACGGCTGGTTGGGCAGCCAGGAGACGCCGTTGTCCTGGATGGTGTCCGGGAACTCCCGCCCGTTCACCGCGAAGTACCGGTTGTGCAGCTGGGTGAAGTCGTACGTGGCGCCGGTCTCCACCGCGTGGTGCAGGTCGGGATCGATCTCGCTGAGCAGGATCAGGTACTCCTGGGCGGGGCTGAACCGGGTACCGGCGTCGTACGCGTAGTCGACGTGCCCGGCCGGGCGGACGATCAGCGCGCCGTACAGCCCCATCGCCACCTGCCGGGACGGGTCGGAGCCGCTCTCGTACACGTAGGTGCCGGGCTGCCCGGCGGTGAACGTGTACGTCGCGTCGCCGCCGGCCGGTGCCTCGGTCGCCAGCAGGCCGGCGGCGCCCGTGGCGGTGACGCCCTCCTGGCCGGGGAACACCAGCGAGGCCGGTTCGGGGAGCGTGTTGTGCAGGGTGACGGTGACCGTCTCCCCCTGGTTGACGCACAGCACCGGCCCGGGGCTCTGGAAGTGCGCGCCGGTGCCGGTGTCGGCGTAGCTCCACATGAAGACACTGTTGCCGTCTGGCGTCTCGATGTAGCCGGTGTTCGCGGTGAGGTGGAACGCCGGGCCGTCGGTGCACACCAGACCGAGCGCGCCGGGGGCGGCGGCAGCCGGGTGCGCCGGGACGAAGGGCAGGGTCGCCGCCGCGAGCACGAGGACGAGACCCAGCCGCCGGAGCTTGCGCATCGCGTTTCCCCCTCGCTCAGGCATAGGTCTGGCCGACCGAGGTCTGGGCCGGCAGCGGGGCGCCCTGGTAGACCCTGACCTCCGTGGCCATCCCGCCCAGGCCGGGCGCACCGTGGTTGGACAGCTTGCGGAAGTCCCGGTTCTTGAACAGGTACGTGTTGTACGTGCGGCCCTGGCCGTCGGTGGTGACCGGCGCGCCCGGGTTGAACGGCGGCGCGGTGAACAGCACGTCCCGGGCCTCCCCAGGTCCGAGGTAGAGGGTGTTCGTCAGGTACGACGTGTCCACACCGGACGGTGAACGGCGCAGCACCGCGTCCTCCCCCACCACCTTGAGCGCGATGCCCGGCAACTGCATCGAGTGCTGCAGGTAGCCGAGGTTGGCCAGCCGCAGCAGCACCCGGTCGCCGGGGTTGACCTGGACCAGCGCCGACACCGGCTGGTACGGCAGGGCGGGGTCGCCGTTGGGCAGGACCGTCTGCGGGTACACCCGGCCGTTGAGGGTGAAGTACTGCGGGTCGAAGTCGGTCGGGATGAACTCCTGGATCTGCTCGTCCGCGTCGTGCTGCCGCTCCTCGATCTCGTTGAGCAGGATCGCGAAGTGCCGGTCGTACGCGGTGGAACCGTCGCCGTCGTTGTACGCGTACGTCGTGGTGCGGCCCAGCGGGTCCAGCGCCGCGCTCCCGTCCTGGGTCGGCCGCACGAACACGATGCTGGTCATGCCCATCTGCACGTGTTCGACGTCCTCGAAGTGGCAGTGGTACATGTACGTGCCGGGATTGTGCGGCCGGTAGAAGTACGTGAACTGCCGCTGGATGGGCACCGCGACGGAGACCTCGGGTACTCCGTCGAACAGCGCCGAGGGAGTCCGGAAGCCGTGCCAGTGGATGGTGTGCGAATCGGTCAGGTCGGGCCGCCCGACGAGCCCGAGGTTCGTCAGCGTGAGGTAGATGTCGTTCTCCTGCTTGAAGTCCAGGATCGGCGCCACGTGCTGCGCCTTGCCCTTGAAGTTCGCGGAGAGCTGGGCCACCGTCTGGGTGAGCGGCACGTCGATGAAGCCGAAGATGTACAGCCCGCCGTCGCCCGGCCGCCCGGGCAGCGTGATGTGCCCGTCTGTCGCGGCGAGGCCCAGCTTGACCTCGGGGTTGGGCGCCGCGGCCGCCGGCGTCAACGGCCGCCCGCCGATCAGGATGCCGACCCCCGCTCCGCCCGCCGCCACGGTACCCGCGGCTCCCCACCCGACCGCGCGCAGGAACTCGCGCCGCGTCGAGGACCACCGGCTCGCCGTCATCGCGTTCTCCTCACTGGTTGAGTCGTCGCTCAGTTCAGCTGGCGCAGCCGCAGCAGCGAGAGCCCGGGTACCTCGTCGGCGCCGATGTCCCAGGGGGTCGCCAGCCGCGCCGTGCGCAGCTGCGGCCGCACCTGGCCGTCGTAGTCGACGAGCGGCGCCAGCACCGACGACCCGTTGGGCAGGGCCGGGAAGTTCGAGTACACGGCGCCCCGGTCGATGGCCGGCGAGAGTGCCGTCAGGTGGTAGTCGCCGGTGAGCCCGACCGGCGGGTCCTGCCCGGTGATGGTCACCGCGGCGACCTGGGGATCGAGGCGCGAGCCGGAGACGGTCAGCTCCAGCGTGAACGGCGCCACGAACAGCGGGTCCTGCCCGACGATGTTGCCCTGGTCGGCGGGCAGCGGGTGCAGGTTGCCGTCGGCACCGAGGATCTGCCCGTTGGTCAGCATCGAGTACCGCGGGGTGAACGTGTCGGCCGCGTTGGCCGTCCCGCGCACCTCGAAGTCGATGAACCCGTCGGAGACCAGCGTCGCGCCCGGGCCGGACTGGCTCAGGTGGAACGCGTTGTTGTTCCAGAAGATGTTGTTGAACAGCGCGACCGGGTTGGAGAAGTGCGCCGCGCCGGCCGGCAACGTGGCCTGGAACACCGGGTCGTTGGCCTCACTGGCGAGCCCGGCCGAGTGCGGGCTGGCGTTGCAGGTCTCGCAGGACGCGGTGGTGACGTTGTTCGCCACCGTGTTGTTGACGATCGACACGTTCGACGAGTCGTCCAGCATGACGGCACCGCCCAGGTCGGCCGCGCCGTTGTCCACCATCATGTTGTTGCGGATGTTGACCCGGTCCTGGTGGGCGTTGGCCAGGAAGATGGCGCCGCCGTCGTCACCGGAGTAGTTGCTCTGGATCAGGTTGCGGTCGACGTCCACGCTGCCCGTGCCGTCGCCCAGCAGCGGCTGACCCGGCGACGGGACCTCCTGCTGGATGGCGAGCCCGGCACCCGAGTCGACCGAGTCGTTGTAGTAGATCTGGTTGTCGTGGATGCTGCCGCCCGGGCTGCGCCCGTAGTGCGAGATGCCGGCACCGTACTCGACACCGAAGTTCGAGCACAGGATGTTGCTCGTGATCTCGTAGTTGTTGGAGCCGCGGAAGATGCCGATGCCACCGGCGCGCGCGATGCCACCGTTGCCGATGATGCGGTCGAAGGCGATCCGTACCCCCGTGTTGTGGGTGTCGGAGTTGGGTTGGCCGATGCCGATCCCGCCGCCGAACACGCCGCCGTTGCTCTCCAGCACGTTGTTGGTGATCTGCAGGTTCGTCGCGTAGGCCTGCAGTTCGATGCCGCCCGCGCCCTGGCCGTGTCCGGTGGTGACGGCGAGGCCGTCGATGCGGCCCGCGCCCAGACCCGCCGGGTACGACGTGGGTGTCCTGGCCACCACGGTGATGCCGGCACCCTGCAGCACCGGGTGCGCCGCGTCGACACCGGCCAGCGAGCCCAGGCCGGCGACGGTGGCGTTCCAGGTGGCCTCGTTGTCGTGGAAGAAGCGGCCGTCGATCCCGCTGCCCTGGATGTTGAACCGCGGGTCCTCCGGCGCGCGCTGCAGCAACTCCGCGGCACCCACGATCCCGCCGGGGCCGAGGCCCTGCAGCTTGAGCGGCTTGGACAGCAGCACGTTCTCGTGGTAGACGCCGGCCTGCAGGACCAGCAGGCTGCCGGCCGCCGCGGTGTCGACGGCGTTCTGGATGGCGTGCGGGTCGGTCGGCGCCGCCACGTTGACCACCGGCGGCTGGTAGTTCACACCGCCCGCGTTGCCGCGCACGTGGAAGGTCAGCCCGTTGGCCGTGGACACGCCGGCGGCGGTCCTGATGGACAACTGCTTGGGCCCGGGCCGGATCTGGTCGGCCGCGGCGCCGACCGCGGGTACCTGGATCACGATGTTCCGGTTGTCCCAGCTGACGATCCCGCCGTTGGCCACCGTCAGGGTGCGCGTCGCGGTGGCCAGGGTCGGGTCGGTGAGGGTCACGCTGCCGGCGGCAGCGGCGAAGAAGTCGCCCTGGATGGTGATCTGCCGGGTGGCCGCCGAGTCACCCGCGCTGGCGTACGGCCGGGAGATCTGCAGCAGCTCGGGCGTGTTGGTCGGCAGCTCGCACGCGGTACCGGAGATCGGGTCCAGCGGGGTGTCCAGCTGGTCGGTCTGGCCCGGCCACACGTCCCAGGAACTGGACGCGGTGAGGTAGTTCGGGTTGTAGTTCGGGTTCGGGTGCGCCTTGTCCCCCGGGTCGTTGACCACCACGATGTACATCCCGGGGCAGGGGCCCTGGGGGATCGGGCAGTTGAATGTCTCGGTCGAGGGCAGCAGCGCCTCGTAGGCGCCGTTCTCGCTGGTGTTCACGGTGGTCAGCAGGCGCCAGTTGTAGTCGCGGATGCCGATCGGGATGTTGCCGAGCGGCCGCGGCTCGCCGTACCAGATGGACTTGGGGTCGCGGTCGAAGTAGATGTCGTCGGAGACCAGGCCGACGATGCGCCCCGGCTCCTCGACGTCGTTGCCGTTGGCGAAGTTCGTCATCAGGAAGAAGTCGGCGTTGGCGTTCTGCCGGTTCTGCAGCACCACGAGCCGCTTGTCGCACAGGGGCAGCGACGGGCTCGGGTCCATGCCGAAGTACGGGCTGCGCGAGGTCAGCGTCGACTGGTCGACCACGTGCAGGTCGCCGGTGCAGGCCGGCGGCGGCAGCGCCGGGGTGAACTGCGCGCCGAGGTCGACGTTGACGTCCTCTTCCCGCTCGGGGCGGTACAGGCAGCCGGTGCCGCCGGAGGATCCCTGCGGGCCGCTGACGTACTTGAACCCGGCGGCGTTGACGGGGTTGCAGTCGCGCGTGTCGGTCCCGGTCTTCGGCATCACCACGTGCGTGACGTACGTGCCGGCGACCAGCGGTACCGGCGCGCTGCCGTTGCCGCAGACCGTGTCGCCGTTGGTGGCGAAGTGGTCGAAGCCACCGGCCGAGGCGGGGCAGTAGTCCGCGAAGGCGTACCCGCCGTCGAACGCGCCGTCCTTGGTCTCCTGCCCGGTGATCGGCACCTCCAGGCAGTTGGGACCGATGCCCGGGTGGAGCTGCGCGCTGATGTCCGCCCCGGTCGAGTCGCGTACGTCGCAGTTGGTCGCCGCCTGCCAGTGGTCCGTGACGTACTGGTTGAGCACCACGTCGTCGGCCGTGTTCGGCAGCCCGTCCGGGCCGAGGCCCTCCAGGTTCACGGTCACGTCCGGGATCGCCGCCTCGTAGTCCTCGTGCGCGGCGAAGCGGGGGTCGAACTCGTTGCGGGTCGTCGCGAAGTAGGTGATGCCGACGATCTGGCCGGGCTGGTTGGCGGTGTACTGGTACTTGCCCCAGTCGACCTGCGCGCTGTGCCCCTCGGTCAGCAACTGGTTGGTGAGCAGGCCGCCGCCCAGCTCCGTGGGCACGTGCGTGGACAGGCCGGGGTTGTACTCGTCGTGCACCGCCGCGCCGCTGGTGCCGAAACGGGTGAAGCCCACCTCGCCGATGAACCACTTGCCCAGCGGTCCCCCCTCGGCCTGCGGGTACATGTAGTGGCCCTGCGCGTTGGTGACGGTGCTCTCCTTGATGGAGCCGTCGCGCCAGCGCTGGTCGACGTCGGTGTTCGGGATCGGCGGCTCGCAACTGGCCACGACCGCCGGGTCGGCACAGTCGCGCACGCCGTTGCCCTGGGTACCGGCCGGCAGCACGGTGCCGTTGGCGGCCACGCCGGTGTCCTGGTACACGTAGCCGTGCAGCCACGCGAACCACCGGGACACGCCGACGTCGCCGAGGTCGACGGCCTGCCCGGCCGCCACGGTCACGGGCATGAACCGCATGATGTAGTTGAGCTGCTCGTCCCAGACCGAGAGGTTGTACGTGCCGGCCGGCACGTCCGGGATGGCGAAGTTGCCGTCCGCGTCACCCCGCCCGACGAAGACGGTCGTGTCGTTCGCGTTGTCGGACAGCGCCACGTACGGCTGGCCCACCGGCTCGCCCATCGTCAGCACGTCGAACGGCGGCCAGCCCTGCCAGTTGCGGGCCACGCCGCCGATCGAGCCGGTACCCGGCGACGCGAAGTCCCGCTCGGTGCACACGAAGCCGAACCAGAACCCGGTGCGCCGGTTCGGCGGCTCCCACAGGCTTTCGCCGGGTGCGCCCGAGCCGTCGCTGCCCTCCTCCACGCCCGCCTGCAGGCCGAAGCCGCCGTCGATCGTGGTGGTCTGCGTCCACCGGCCCGTACCGTTCGGGCCGCAGCCGGCCTCCGGCGGTGTCACGTAGATGAAGTACGTCGCCGGCCCGAGGTCGGGGATGTTGACGAACCCGTCCGGCTCGGTGACGCAGTCGCCGCCGCAGAGCGGGTTGTTGTGGAAGTCCACCGACACCTGCGCGTTGGTCTGCTCCTCCAGCGTCACGTGGAAGCCGGCGAGCCCGACCTCCTCGGTGTCCGGCGCGCCGTTGGTCCACCGGCTGTCGTCGAAGACGAAGACCCGGATGTTGCCCAGCGGCAACGGGTGCGCCGCGCTCGCCTCGGACAGGTCGATGCGCACCGTACCGGCGTCCCGGGGCAGCGTGACGTGCCGGCCCCACATCTTGTGGTCGGCGGACCGGATCGAGATGAGGTAGCGCCCGTCGGGCAGCTCCACCGAGGCGTGCCCCGCGTCGCCCTCGGCGACGATCGGGCTGTTGCTCTCGGTCGGCGCGAAGCCGGTGCGCTGCGCCGGGTTCGCGTCGTTGGACACGCGCGTGTTGTCCGCGTTGACGATGTACTGGAAGCTCGGCAGCGCCGCCCCGGTGGCGAGGTCGTGCGCCTCGACGGTGATGGCCGTACCCGTCTGCGCGACCGCCGGCAGCCACGGTGGCAGCAAGCCACCGAGCAGGATCACTGCTACCGCCGCCGCTTTCTTCCCAACGTCGCGCATCGGTCCACCTCCTGGCGGACGCCCCTGACGGGCGTACCGAACGGGTCTGTGGTGCCGTGCGGAAACATAGGACGGGTTCGATATCGACAGTCGGCTAAATGACGTCTCTGTCATGTGACTGTCATCGAACTGTCATGGGCTGTACCGGTACCCCACATTCCGTAGGGTTTCCAGGCGATCCGCGTCCCCGAGCTTGGCCCGCAGGCGGCGTACGCACACGTCGAGCACGTTGCTGGCCGGCGCGCAGTCCGGCCCCCAGACGCCGGTGAGCAGCTCGGTGCGGGTGCAGACCTCGCCGGCCCGGGCCATCAGCTGGTGCAGCAGCTGGAACTCGCGCGCGGACAGGCCGACCTGCCGGCCGGCGACGCTGGCCCGCTGCAGCCGCAGATCCAGCCGGATCGGCCCGACCGCGAGCACGTCGGTGGCGGTCAGGGCCGGCGTGCTGATCCGCGCGCGTACCCGGGCGAGCAGCTCCGCGACCGCGAACGGCTTGCCGAGGAAGTCGTCGGCGCCGGCGTCCAGGCACGCCACCCGGGTGTCCACCTCGGACATCCCGGACAGCACCAGGACCCGCTGCCGCGGCCGGGCGAGCAGCAGCCGCCGGAGCACGTCGGTGCCGTCCATGTCGGGCAGCCGCAGGTCCAGCACGACCAGGTCGAAGTCGCCGTCCAGCCCGGCGACCAGCCCGTCGGCGCCGGTGCCGGCGCAGCTCACCACGAAGCCGGCCGCCCGCAGCGCGCGGGCGACCAGGCGCGTCATCCGTTCGTCGTCCTCAACAACGAGTACCCGCCCCACCGGGGCCCCATTTCGTTGTCCTGTCGGCTTTTGTCGCGACTGACGCTGGCCCCCCCGTCGCGACCCACGTGATGAACTGACGTGATGAAGTGAGCACAGAGCGTACCAGCGGGCGTACCCGCGCGGTCAAGCACTGTGCGCTCGCGGTCAAGACGCGGCCACCGGCGCCCGGACAGCATGTCCCTCGGAGCGGCGGAAGGAAGAGCGGGTGGGACGTCTGAGCGGCCGGGTGGCGATCATCACGGGCGGCGAGGGGAGCATCGGCATGGCCACCGCGCGAGCCTTCGTCCGCGAGGGAGCGCGGGTCGCGCTGGTGGGCATCTCCGCGACGCGGCTGGCCGACGGCGCCGCCGAGCTCGGCCCGGACTGCTGCACCAGCGCGGTCGCCGACGTCACCGACGCGCACGCCGTACGGACCGCGGTGCGCCGGACCGTCGAGCGGTTCGGCAGACTGGACATCGTGTTCAGCAACGCCGGCATCAGCGGGACCGTGGCACCCATCGGCGAGTACCCGGACGACGAGTTCGACCGGGTCCTCGCGGTCCACGTGCGCGGCTCGTTCCTGACGTGCAAGTACGCGCTGCCGGCGCTGGCCGACGGCGGCAGCATCATCCTCAACTCCAGCGTCGTCGGGCTGACCTCCGACCCGGGCATCACCGGGTACGCGGTCGCCAAGCACGCCCTGGTCGGCCTGATGCGCACCCTCGCCAAGGAGCTCGCGCCGCGCGCGATCCGGGTCAACAGCGTGCACCCCGGCCCGACCGACAACGAGTTCCAGCAGGCCATCGAGGTCGCCGCGACCGGGCGCAGTCCGGCCGAGGCGGCCAGGCTGTTCGACCAGAAGATCCCGCTGGGCCGGCACGCGCGGCCCGAGGAGGTGGCCGCGGCCGTGCTGTTCCTGGCCAGCGACGAGAGCTCGTTCGTGACCGGGTCCGCGCTGGTGGTCGACGGTGGGATGAGCACATGACCACCCCCGCCCGGGCGCTGCTGTCGATCCTGCGGAGCGAGGGGGTCGACCGGATCTTCGGCAACCCCGGCACCACCGAGCTGCCCCTGCTCGACGCGCTCGTCGACGAGCCCGACCTCCCGTACGTGCTCGGCCTGCACGAGGGGAGCGTGGTCGCGATGGCCGACGGGTACGCGCGTGCCACCCGGCGCCCCGCTTTCGTCAACCTGCATGTGGCCGCGGGACTCGCCAACGGGCTGATCGGGCTGCTCAACGCCCGGCGTTCGGGTACCCCGCTGGTCGTCACCGCGGGCCAGCAGGACCGCCGGCACCTGGTACAGGATCCGATGCTCGCCGGTGACCTGGTGGGCCTGGCCCGGCCGGCGGTGAAGTGGGCGGTCGAGGCGGCGCACGCCCGCGACCTGCCGCTGCTGCTGCGCCGCGCGTTCGCGCTCGCGGCCACGCCGCCCACCGGGCCGGTCTTCGTCTCCATCCCGATGGACCTGCTGGAGGAGGGGGTCGACGTCGCCGTGCCCGGCCGCTCGTGCCGGCCCGCGCCCGGCCCGGCCGGCGGCATCGACGAGGCGGCCGCGCTGCTCGCCGCCGCGCGCCGGCCCGCGATCATCGCGGGCGACGGGGTGGGCCGCGACGGGGCCGTGGCCGAACTCGTCGCGCTCGCCGAGGTGCTCGGCGCCGCCGTGTACCACCAGCCGATGGCCGACGGGATCAACTTCCCCGGCACCCATCCGCTGTACCAGGGCATGCCGCTGCCCACCACCGCCGACATCCACCACCACCTGCGGCCGCACGACGTGGTGCTCATCGCCGGTACCCGCGCCTTCGCGGCCCACCACTACGCGCCGGAGCAGCCGATCCCCGACGGCACCCTGGTGCTGCAACTGGACACCGACCCGACCGAGCCGGGGCGCAACTTCCCCGTGCACATCGGGCTGTGCGGCGGGCTGGCCGCCACGCTCGGCGTCCTCGCCACGCGCCTGCGCGGGCGGGTGCCCGGCGTGGCGGAGCGCGCCGCCACGCTGGGCAAGGCGAGCGCGGCGACCCGCACCCGCATCGACGCCAGCGCGCGCGACGCGTACGGCCAGGCACCCGTGGACCCGCTCGCCGCCATGCACGCGATCGCCGCCGCGCTGCCCCGCGACGCGATCGTTGTCGAGGAGGCGATCACCGCCGGGCTGCTGCTGCGGCAGGTCCTGCGGCAGGACCGGCCCGGCTCCTACGTGCACACCCTCGGCGGCGGGCTGGGCTGGGGCATCGGCGCGGCCATCGGTACCCGGCTGGGCGCGCCCGACCGGCCGGTGGTGGCGGTGCTCGGCGACGGCTGCGCCGCGTTCGGGCTGCAGGGACTGTGGACCGCGGCCCGCTACCGGGTACCCGTCGCGTTCGTGGTGGTGAACAACGGCGAGTACCGCACCCTCAAGGACACCCTCGACCGGGGCTCCAGCAGATCGACCGAGCACGGCCGGTACATCGGGCTGGATCTGCGCGACCCGGCCCTGGACTGGCGCGGCGCCGGCCAGATGTTCGGGGTACGGGTGGTCCAGCCGGCCGACTGCGCGGCGCTCGGCGACGCCATCGCCCCACTGGCCACCATGGACGGTCCGGTCCTGATCGACGTTTCAGTCACGGGGCACACCCCACCCTAGGAGCACGCCATGCCGTGCCTCGCGGAGAGCGGCACCTCGATCTGCTTCCGCGACCCGGACGGGCCTGTACACCTGCTACGTGCGGACGCGGAACCCTGAGGGTGCGTTCCCACCAGAGACGTCGGAGTCACCCGCCCGTCCCGGACATCCGGCCGGGCGGGTCCAGCCAACGACCGTCCACTTCGGAGACAAGGCCGAGGACGAGGTCGCGGGGCAGCCCGTGGGTGTCGTGGAGGTCGTCGAAGTCCTGCTCGCGCAACGGCCCGCGGGACAGCCGCCGGGTCACCACGTGCCGCCCGCGGCGCAGCAGCTCCTGGAACCGCCGTTCCTCGTCCCGCAGGACGTCACGCACCCGTACACCGGTCTGCCGGCTGAAGTGGTCGAGGGTGTGCTCGATCGGCCACGGGGGCAGGTCGGAGAGTGTCCGGGAGGGATCGTCCCGCCAGAGCGTGGTCAGCACCCGCCGCGTCAGCCGGCGCAGCACGTAGCCGCGGCCGGTGTTCGACGGGCGTACCCCGTCCCCGATGACCACAATGGACGAACGCAGGTGGTCGCAGACGACGCGGGTGGAGTGCTCGTCGAGGTGCCACAGCGGCCGGACGCTCGACATCCACGGCTCGAACAGGTCGCACTCGTACACGGAGTCCTTGTGCTGGAGGACCGTCAGCAGCCGCTCCAGGCCCATGCCGGTGTCGATGCCCTGTGGTACCAGGGGTTCCAGGCTCCCGTCGCCGAGGCGGCGGTACCGCATCATCACGTGGTTCCACACCTCCACCCACCGCGGATCGCTGCTCGGCGTGCCTCGCGGCGGCGTGCCGCCGGTCCAGACGAAGATCTCGGAGTCGGGGCCGCACGGACCGGACGGGCCGTTGGACCACCAGTTCTCGCCGGTGGTCAGCTCCACCGGGACGCCGAGTTCGTGCCATGTCTCCAGCGATCCGGTGTCCGGCCCGACCTGGTCGTCGCCGCCGAACACGGTGACATGCATGCGGTCGGTACCGATGCCGAAGCCGTCGCGGAGCAACTCGCAACCCCAGCGCAGGCTCTGCGGACCGTCGTAGTCGCCCAGCGACCACGACCCCAGCATCTCGAACACGGTCAGGTGGGTACGGTCGCCGACCTCGTCGAGATCGGTGGTGCGCAGGCAGCGCTGCACCCCGACGAGCCGGCGGCCCAGCGGGTGCGGGCGGCCCTCCAGGTACGGGGTGAGCGGGTGCATGCCGGACGTGGTGAACAGCACGGGGTCGCCGGGCGGCGGCATGAGGGAGGTACCGGTGACGGGCTGGTGGCCGCGCTCGCGGAAGTAGTCGAGGAAGGTACGGATGGTCTGGTCGGTGTCCATGGCGGTTGGCCTTTCCGGGTCGTGGGGACCGGAATGCCCGCCGGACGAGCGTGCCCGGGATCAGACGACGCACCGGCGAGCCGTTTCCGGCCGCCGGTGGGAAGGGGAGGAGATCAGGCAGCGGCGACCGGCGAGCAAGCAGCTCGCCGGGTCGCGGTGCTGGTGCGACTGACAATCTCCACGCGGACCACGATACCTCAGGAGCCGGCGGTCAGCTCGACAGTTCCGGTGCGGCCGGGCCGGCTCAGTCGCACCGTGAGCGTGGCCGCGAACTCCCGATCCACCGTGCCCGCCGCGGCCGTGACGGTGACCGTGATGGTGCAGGCCGACCCACCCGCCCCGGACCGGCAGTCGGCGTCGTCGACGCGCCAGGCGGCGGCGCCGGTGACGGGATGCAGGCCGGTACCGGCGAAGCTGAGCCCGCCGAGACCGGTGGCCCGCACGGGTACCCGCATGACGCAGTCGCGGGTCCGCGCGTCCAGGTCACACGCCGCCCGCGCCGGCACGTCGACACCGGGCCAGACGCTGACCGCCACACCCGTGACGACCGCCGCCGCGGCCACCACCGCGCCCGCGGCCACCTTCCAGCCACCCGACCGGACGCCACGTGACGTGAGACCACGTGAAGGGGGGCCGGGCCGCGGCGCCGCCGCGACGGCGCCGTCCAGCACGGAGTGCAGCGCGAAGGCGCGGGACGGCTGCACGGTGAACGCGGCCTCGTCGGCGAGGAAGCGCCGGTAGGCGCGCAGCGCCTCGGCCCGGGCGGACCGCAGATCCGCCTCGCTGGCCTCGCGGATCGCGGCGGCCCGGGACACGAAGCCGTACAGCAGGTCGAGCGGGCGACCGTGCATGTCGGTCGGCGGCTCGCCGCCGCCGCCGGGGTCCAGGTCCGCGCCGGTCATCCGCCAGGTCCGGTACGCGAGCGCGAGCCGCCCGGCCGACCGTGCGGTGATCTGCTGGATGCGCGGGGCGCCGGCGGGGTCGACGTCGCCCCGCACGCTCTCGGTGAGCATGCCGTACTCGTTGCTCTCGACGAGGAAGTCCGGCACGAGGATCGAGCGGTACCCCCGCCGCCGGCCACGCGCGACGAGAAAGGCCCAACCGTTCATGGCCGTCACCAGCTCCCGAACCGCGCGGCGGGCAGCAGCGCGTCCAGGCGCGACACGGTGGTGTCGAACTCGCCGAGCACCTCGGACCGCAGTTGGCGCAGGAGATCGGCCTGCCGCTCCCCCTCGGTACGGGCGCGGGCCACCGCCTCGGACCGGTCCGCCACCGGCCGGCCCATCCACTCGAAGAACATGCCGACGATCTCGTCGCCGTAGCTCCTGCCGATGCCGAGGTGCAGGGTCGTCCCGGCGATGACGGCGGCCGGTACGGCCAGGAGCTTCGCGACCGCGGCGACCGACTCGGCCCCGGTCGGGCGCATGCGCGACCGGACCCGGGTGGTGATCTCCTCGCGGACCGACCGGTCCAGCGCCGACTCGGCCTGCCGGAACAGGTCCGGGATGACCGCGGACAGGGGCAGTTCGAGATTGGCGGGCCGCAGCGCGGCACGAGGTTGCTTGACGCTGTTGCCCTGCGCGTCGAGGCGCACGAAGTCGGTACCGACGGCGCTGACCGGGATCAGCCGGACGATCCGGCGTGCCCGCCCGGCTCCGGCGGCCAGGGCATCGATCTGCGCGCCCTCGACGAGCGCCTCCCGCACCAGGCGCAGCCGGGTGTCGTCGCTGGCGTCGACCGGTTCACCGAAGCCGCGCACCACGTCCCACTTGGTCACCAGGAAGTGGATCGGGCAGACCGCGCCGGCCATCAGGCCGATCATCGGTTGGATGGCGCTGCGCAGGTACGCGTGGCCGTCCGGCTCGCCGCGCAGGTACTGGAGCAGGCGGTAGCCGTCGACCATGCCGAGCAGTGCGTGCGCCTGCGTGATGCGCTGTTCGAGGTCGGCCAGCGCGTGCGAGCCGGCTTCCTGCTCGGACTCCAGCAGTTCGCCGGCGTAGTCGAGATAGTTGATGCGCAGCAGCGTGTGCTTGGCGCCGTCGCGGAACGCGACGCAGTCGAACGTGAACTCCCGGGTCTCACCGACATGCGTGCCCCGCGGCCACGGCTCGCTGGCGTCGGTGACCTGGCGGAACACCTGGCTCAGCGCGACCCGCTGGGCGGCGCTGGTCTCCAGGTGGTACGTGCCGCCGGGCGAGCACACGTGCAGGCGGTGGAACATGCTCGCCAGGAACACGGTCTTGCCGGACCCGGACACGCCCAGCGCCACGACCCGGAACGTCGGGGCCGCCGAGGCGAGCGGGCCGTCGGTGGCGCTCCGGCTGGCCCGGCGGCGCCGCCAGCGACCGGCGAGGGCACGCGCGAGGACCGCGAGCGCCAGTGCCGCGAGAGAGGTGACCAACAGCGGTCGCATCGGCGTACTCCATGCCTAGCCGGAACGGGTTCGGCAATGAAGAGGCCGGCGGCGGCCGGCAGATACATCAGGTGATGTCGTTGACGCACCGCAGCACGGGCCGCCGCGCCAGCGCCGCGGAGTCCAGCTCCCGCCCGGACGAGACCGTGAACACCGCCGACTCGCCGGGCAGCAGGGTGACCATGGCCTGGTCCACCTCGGCGCCCGGGTCGAGCCGGTCCGGGAAGAGGGTCAGGTCGCGCAGGATCGTGCGCGCCCGGACGGTCACCCGGTACCCGCCCGGCGCGGGCTCGACCGAGGCGTCGTAGCCGGCCTCCGGGTAGGCGACGTCGCGGTCCTCGGCAAAGAACCACCAGGCACGGGTGTCGGGCGTGTCGACCACGAGCACCTCGGCGCGCGGGTCGCCGGCACCGGCGAGATCGGCGGGCAGCGGCAGGCGCACGGCGGAGCGGGCGGGTACCTCGATCGCGAGCGTGGACTTGGCCCGCGGCTGCCCCGCGAGGGTCACCCGGGTCGCCGTGGCCGGTACGTGCCACGGGTCGGCGCTCTCGTTGACCGCGACGAGCACCAGACCGGAGTCGCCGGGCTGCACGGTGAGCAGCCGGTCGGCGTAGCAGCGGCGCAGCGCGTGCCACAGCGGCTTGCGCCGCCCGTCGCCGTCCACCGCGGCCCAGGACGTGACCGGCCAGCAGTCGTTGAGCTGCCAGACGATGGCGCCCATGCAGACCGGTCGCTGCGCCCGGAAGTGCTCGACGCCGAGGGTGACCGCGCGCGCCTGGTTGAGCTGGGTCAGGAAGTGCCAGTCGTCGAAGTCCACCGGCTCGGGCAGGTGGGCCCGCAGCCCGCGGCGCAGCTTGCCGTCGCCGTCCTCCGCCTTCTGGTGCCGGCGCATCCCGGGTGAGTCCGGGGCCAGCGGGTCGTCGTGCACGGCCCGGCGCAGGGTGCTGTACGCGGGCGGCCCCTGGTACCCGAACTCGGCGACGAAGCGCGGCCGGTACTCGCGGTACCGGAGGTAGTCCTCCCGGTTCCACACGTCCCAGATGTGCGTCGAGCCGTACCCGGGATCGTTGGGGTACCGGTCCGGCGTGCCCGAGTACGGGCTGCCGGGCCAGTACGGCCGGGTCGGATCCAGCTCGGCGACGATGCGCGGCAGCAGGTCGAGGTAGTACCCCTCGCCCCACGCGCGCCCCTCCAGCACGTCGGCCCAGCCCCAGTCCCAGTAGCCCCAGTTGTTCTCGTTGTTGCCCGTCCACATGGCGAGGCTGGGGTGGCCGGCCAGCCGGCTGACCTGCTCGGCCGCCTCGGCGGCGACCTCGCCGGCCAGCGGCTCGTCCTCCGGGTAGGCCGCGCAGGCGAACAGGAAGTCCTGGCCGACCAGCAGCCCCAGCTCGTCGGTCAGGTCGTAGAAGTCGTCGGACTCGTAGATGCCGCCGCCCCAGACCCGTACGTAGTTGACGTTCGCGTCGCACGCCTGGGCGAGGCGCGCGGCGTACCGGTCACGGCCGACCCGGCTCGGGAAGGTGTCGTCGGGGATCCAGTTGACGCCGCGCACGAACACCGGTACGTCGTTGACGACGACGGTGAAGGCGGAGCCGTGCTCGTCCGGCGCGGTGTCCAGCCGTACCGTCCGGAAGCCCACCCGCCGCGACCAGCTGTCCAGCACCACTCCATCCACAGTGGACAGGGTGACGTCGAGCGGGTAGCGCGGCTGGTCCCCGTACCCCCGTGGCCACCACAGCTGTGGCTCCTCGACGGTGAGGGTCAGCACGGCCGCGCGCTGCCCCTCGGCCACCGTACGGCGGACGGTGCCGGCGTCGCCCACCGAGGCGGTGAGCACGAGCGGCTCGTCGCGGTGGCGTTCGAGGTCCACATGCACCTCGACCCGGCCGGTGCCGCCGGCCACGGTCACCAGCGGCCGCACCCGGTCCAGCCGGGCGACGCTCCACGCGTGCAGCCCGGCCGGGCGCCAGATGCCGGCGGTGACCAGCGTCGGCCCCCAGTCCCAGCCGAAGTTGCAGGCCGACTTCCGGATGAAGTTGTACGGCTCCGGCCGCGCCCGCGGGAGTTCGCCGAGCGTGTCCCGCACCGCCTGGGCGTACCTGCACGCGGAGGCGAAGGTGACGCGCAACCGGTTGTCCCGCTCGCGCAGCAGCGGCCGCACCGGGAAGCGGTACCCGCGGTGCATGTTGGCGGTGCGCCCCACCTCGACGCCGTTGAGCTCGACGGTCGCCACCGTGTCCAGGCCGCCGAAGGTGAGGTCGACGCGGTCCGCGCCGTCGGGCGGCCCGTCGAACGACGTCTCGTAGACCCAGTCCGTGTACCCGATCCAGGCGAGCGCCTCCTCGTTCTCGTCGAGGTACGGGTCCGGGACGAGTCCGGCCGCGAGGAGGTCGGTGTGCACGCAGCCGGGGACGGTCGCCGGCACGGGAGCGCCGGAGAGTGGGCTGTCGGAGGCCGGTGCGACGAGCCAACCGTCGTTCAGCGGGCGGTACCAGGTCATGGTCGCCACTCTACTGAACCGGATAAGTAGCCACTGAACCCGCCCGCCGGCGTGCCGCGTGGCAACAGGGTGGCGCGTGGCAACAGGCAGGAAGGTGGCAGGAACGGCGAACGCGCTCAACGCCCTAGGATGGATCGGTGACCAACTGGCAGTACGCGCGGCTCGAGTACCGGGGCACGGGCAGCTTCGGCGGCGACCGGTACCAGGACTGGGAGGCGATCTTCCACCACCCGGACGGCGTACTGCGGTGGGGCACCGACGAGCAGTTCAACGACGTGCGCCACCTCAACCGGGCAGGCGCCGCGGGCTGGCAGGCATACGACCGCCACGCGATCGTGATCGGCCAGCCGCAGCGCCTGCAGGCGGTGACCTACTCCTTCCGGCGGAAGGTGGCGGAGTGACGCGCCACCGTGTCAGGCACCGGTGACGGCGACGACGCCGGACAGGGTGCCGACGTACGCGCGTCCACCGGCCAGCGTCGGCGAGGCGAAGTGCGGTGCGGTACCGACAGAGATCTGCTGCCGTACCGCCCCGCTCGCCGGGTCCAGCGCGTACAGCGTCCCGGCCGAGTAGTCCACCACCCAGACCGCGGATCCGCCCACCACGGGTGAGCCCTGTGCCCCGCTCGGGCCGCGCCACCGCACCTGGATCTGTCCGGCGCCGTCCACCCGCACGGCCCGCGGGCCGTCGCTGCACGGCACGTACACCGTGTCGGCGTCCACGGCGGCACCGCCGAACGCCCGGCAGACGCTCGCCTGCGCCACCTCGCCACCGATGTTGCCCAGGTTGCCGGCGCGCAGCGTGTACCCGGTGCCGCGCTTGCCGTCGGAGTAGACGAACGAGCCGACCAGAGCCGGAGTCATCGAACCGAGGTCCAGGTCGGCGGCGTTGTCGGCGGCCCAGGTGGACGGCGCGAACCAGTCGGCCCGCTGGAGCCCGGGCGTCAGCGCGATGACCGAGTCGCTGCCGTCGTACGCACCGGACGTGGACTCGCCGTTGCCCACGGCGTACAGCAGATTGCCCCCCGACACCGTGGCGCCGCCGGTCGCCCAGATGCCGCCCTCGCGGGTCGTCGGCACCGCGTAGCTGATCGGGTTCGCCGCGCCGGTCGTGGGCAGTGCCACGACCGAGCCGATGTAGTTGCCGCAGTCGCCGAGCAGCCCGCCGTAGGCGATGTAGACCATGCCACCGACCAGGTTCAGCGCGGCCCGCTGCTGGTGTGCCACCCGGTCACCCCGGGGCGGCTCGGCCGGCCGCTGCTCGCGTACCTGCCCGCTCGTCGCGTCGATGCTGACCAGCACGTGCTCCGGGCCGGTCCGCTCGGCGAGGGCGAACAGCAGGTTGGTGTCCGGGTCGTACACCATCGTGCTGGTGATGCCCAGCGGATCGATGTTGCCGCACGGCAACGCGGACCGCGGCACCGGCGTACCCACGTGCGCCGACCAGGCCACCGCGCCGGTGGCGGCGTCCAGCGCGTACACGGTGTCGTTCTCGGTGGCGGCGAACACCCGGTCGCCGACGGCCAGCGGCTGGCCGTAGACCGCGCCGTCCAGGGTCGCCGACCAGGCGCGGGCCAGCGTGCCCAGCGGCGCCAGGCCGGGCGCCACGCCGGTGCGGGCGTTGTCGTGGTGGTACGTGGTCCAGTCGCCGGGCGCGACCGGGGCCGCCGGGCGCGCCGCCCGCCCCGGCGTGTCCGACGCGGCGGCGTGGGCGGCGACCAGCGCCGCCGCGGCCAACACCGCGCCGGCCAGCACCGGGCCGGCGAGGACCGGACGAAGCAGTCTCCTCACGGACAGTCTCCTCACGTTCGCATGAACATGACATTCATCTGTTTCCATTGGTATCGCCACTAAACGCGCGGCCCGTCAACGGACCGAAACGCAGGTGAAACACAGAACCGGACCATGAAAAGATGTCGAACTACTCCGCCGGCACGCCCCGCCGCGCCGGTGCGCCGCCCACCGGCTATCTCCCCATCGAGGAGCACGGCATCGTGGGCGACCTGCGCACCGTGGCGCTGGTCGGCACCGACGGCACGGTCGACTGGTACTGCCCGTCCCGGTTCGACGGCCCGTCGCTGTTCGGCTCGCTGCTGGACGCGCGCAAGGGTGGCTACTTCTCGCTGTTCTGCCGCAGCAACGCCCGCCCCAAGCAGCTGTACCTGCCGGACACGAACATCCTGATGACCCGGTTCCTCGGCGCGGACGCGGTCGGCGAGGTCATCGACTTCATGGTGCCCGAGACGAGCGGCAGCGCGCGGGCCCGCGACCTGCTCGTCCGCCAGGCGCGTGCGGTGCGCGGCCGGGCCACCTTCGAGCTGGCCTGCCACCCCGCGTTCGACTACGGCCGGGCCGAGCACACGGTGGAGCTGGTGGCCGGCGTCGGCGCGGTGTTCACGTCGTCGCTCGGCCGGTGCGTGCTGCGCACCAGCGTGCCGGTGAAGATCGAGGAGACCGGGGTGGCCGCGACCTTCACGCTCGACGAGGGCGAGACCGTCGACATCGAGCTGGAGTGGAACGGCGAGGTGCGGCCGCTGCGGGCCGGGGAGACCGACGAGCTGTTCACCCGTACCTCGGACTTCTGGCAGCGCTGGGTGAGCCAGTCCCGGTACCGGGGCCGGTGGCGGGAGACCGTGCAGCGCTCGGCGCTGGCGCTCAAGCTGCTGGTGTACCACCCGACCGGTGCGCTGGTCGCGGCGCCGACCACCTCGCTGCCGGAGGAGCTGGGCGGCGGGCGCAACTGGGACTACCGGTACAGCTGGCTGCGCGACGCGGCGTTCACCGTGTACGGGCTCATGACGCTCGGCTTCCTGGAGGAGGCCGCGTCCTTCATGGAGTGGGTGCAGCGGCGGTGCGAGTCGGCCACGCTGGACCGCGACCTCATGATCATGTACGCGGTGGACGGCAGCGAGCACATCCCCGAGACCGTCCTGGACCACCTGGAGGGCTACCGCGGCTCGCGGCCGGTGCGCATCGGCAACAACGCCGTGGGGCAGCGTCAGATCGACGTGTACGGCGAGCTGATGGACTCGGTCTACCTGTACAACCGCGAGGTGCCGATCTCCTACGACCTCTGGGTCGGGCTGTCCAAGCGGCTGGACTGGCTGGCCAAGCACTGGCAGGAGCCGGACGAGGGGGTCTGGGAGATCCGCGGGCCACGCCAGCGCTTCACCTACTCCGCGCTGATGACCTGGGTCGCGTACGAGCGGGCCGGGCGGCTGGCCCGCGACCGGGGCCTGCCGGCACCGGTCGAGCGGTGGCGCAAGCTGGCCGCCGCGGCGCACCGGTTCGTGCAGGACTCCTGCTGGGACCCGGAGCTCAAGACCTACGTGATGTACCCGGGCAGCCGGCTGCTGGACGCGTCGGTGCTGGTGATGCCGCTGGTGAAGTTCGCCGGGCCGACCGACCCGCGGTTCCTGTCCACATTGGACCGGATCAGCGCCGAGCTGACCTCGGACAGCCTGGTCCACCGGTACGCCATCACCGGGCACGACGGGCTGGCCGGCGGCGAGGGTACCTTCAACCTCTGCTCGTTCTGGTATGTCGAGGCGCTGACCCGGGCCGGGCGGGTCAAGGACGCCCGGACCATCTTCGAGAAGATGCTCACCTACGCCAACCACCTCGGCCTGTACGCGGAGCAGATCGGCAGTTCGGGCGAGGCGCTGGGCAACTTCCCGCAGGCGTTCACCCACCTGGCGCTGATCAGCGCCGCGGTGCACCTGGACAGCGCGCTGGACCGCCGCTGATGGGCTCGCCCGACTTGGCGGTGACGGCGCTGGGTCCGTGCCGGATCTCCTCGCCGCTGCCGACGCTGCCCCGCCACCAGGGCACCACCCAGCACTACGTGGACGAGTCGGACCGGGTGCTGCTCGACGACACCGTCGCCATGGTCTCCGCGCGCGGCGTACCCCTCGACGAACTTCCCGGCTTCGAACCCGGCGGGCCGCGCCGGAAGATCTTCTTCGATCCGTCCAAGACCCGGGTCGGCATCGTCACCTGCGGCGGCCTGTGCCCTGGCCTCAACGACGTCATCCGGGCGCTGGTGCTGGAGCTGACGTCGCACTACGGCGTGCACCGCATCGTCGGCTTCCGCAACGGGTACCAGGGGCTCATCGCCCGCTACGGCCGCCCGGTGCTGGACCTGACGCCGGACAGTGTCAGCGGCATCAACGAGTACGGCGGAACCGTGCTCGGCACCTCGCGCGGCAACCAGGACCCCGACGAGATCGTCGACTGCCTGGAGCAGTTGAGCGTCAACATCCTGTTCGTCATCGGCGGCGACGGGTCGATGCGCGGCGCGCTGAAGATCGCGGAGGTGGTCGCCGAGCGGGGCCGCCCGATCGCGGTGGTGGGCGTGCCGAAGACGATCGACAACGACATCCCGTACATCGAGCGCAGCTTCGGCTTCCAGACCGCGTTCGCCAAGGCGACCGAGGCGATCCGCGCCGCGCACGTGGAGGCGACCGCCTTCCCCAACGGCATCGGCCTGGTGCAGCTGATGGG
>JBBWZQ010000223.1:0-12544 GCA_039649115.1 Micromonosporaceae bacterium
CACCTTGATCAGGCCGACCGCAGGCGGCCTCCCTCGTCGCCGCCCGGATCTTCGAGCGCACTGCCCGCCACTCGGTCATGATCACGGCGGCGCCGGACCTACGAGACGAGCGCCGCGGCCTTGTCCCAGGCGCCCGGGTCGCCGCGCGGCTGGTAGCGGTGCAGCGCCTGGGTGCCGGCGACAAGCTGGCGCATCGCGGCCAGGTCGGCCGGTCCGCCGTCGGCGCGGGCCTGGATGAGCACGTTGCCGAGGGCGGTCGCCTCGACCGGTCCGGCGACCACGGGCAGCCCGCAGGCGTCCGCGGTGAGCTGGCAGAGCAGCGGGTTGCGCGCGCCGCCACCCACCAGGTGGATCACGCTGACGGTGCGGCCGGACAGCCGCGCGGCGTCCCGGATGGCGGCGCGGTGGGCGAGGGCGAGGCTTTCCACCACGCACCGGACGTAGCCCGGCCGATCCGCGGGCGGCGGCTGGCCGGTCTCCGTGCAGTAGCCGTCGATGCGCGCCGGCATGTCGCCGGGGGCGAGGAAGCGGGCGTCGTCGGGGTCGACGACGGCGGCGAACGCGGGCGCCGCCGCCGCGGCGGCCAGCAGCGCGGCGGTGTCGGGCTCGCGCCAGGCGCGCTGGCACTCCTGCAGCAGCCACAGACCCATGACATTGCGGAGGTACCGGATGGTGCCGTCGACACCGACCTCGTTGGTGAAGTTGGCCCGGCGGCTGGCCTCGGTCAGCACCGGCGTGTCCAGCTCCACGCCCACCAGGGACCAGGTGCCGGCGGAGATGTAACCGAAGTCCGCGCCGGTGGCGGGTACCGCGACGACGGCGGAGGCGGTGTCGTGCGAGGCGACGGCGACCAGCGGCGTGCCGGTACCGGAGATCGGGCCGATCGGCGTCCCCGGTTCGCGCAGTGCCGGGAAGAGTCCGCGCGGGAGCCGGAGGTCGTCCAGCAGCGACCAGGCCCACTGGCCGGCGGTCACGTCGTAGAGCGCGGTCGTGGAGGCGTTGGTGCGCTCGGCGCCTGCCTGACCGGTCAGCCAGTAGGCGAGCAGGTCGGGGACGAGCAGCAGGGTACGGGCGGCGGCGAGCCGCTCGGGCAGTTCGGCGCGGAGCTGGTGGACGGTGTTGAACGGCAGGTGCTGGATCCCCGTGGTCTGGTAGGAGTCGATCGGGTCCGGCGCGGCGGTGCGGGCGTCGCGGTAGTGGTACGGCAGCCCGAGCAGCGCGCCCGACGCGTCGAGGAGCCCGTAGTCGACGGCCCACGAGTCGATCCCGGCCGACCGTACCTCGCCGGCCCGCTGGAGGCCCGTCCTGACGTCGCGGTACAGGCCGAGGATGTCCCAGTGCAGCCCGTCCGGCAGGCGTACCGGCTCGTTGCCGAACCGGTGCGCCTCGTGGAGCTCCAGTGTGGACGGACCGAGCCGGCCCACCATCACCCGTCCGCTGGAGGCACCCAGGTCGACCGCCGCGTAGGAGCGGACCATCATCTCAGGAACGCGGCCGCGACGCCGGCGTCGACGGGGACGTGCAGGCCGGTCGTGTGGGACAGGTCGCCGGCGGCGAGCGCGAACACCGCGTTGGCGACGTGCTCGGGCAGCACCTCCTTCTGCAGCAGGGTGCGCCTCGCGTAGTAGGCGCCGAGTTCGGACTCGGGTACCCCGTACACGGCCGCGCGCTGGGCGCCCCAGCCGCCGGCGAAGATGCCCGAACCCCGGACCACGCCGTCGGGGTTGATGCCGTTGACCCGGATCCCGTGCCCACCCAGCTCCACGGCGAGCAGCCGTACCTGGTGCGCCTGGTCGGCCTTTGCCGCGCCGTACGCGACGTTGTTCGGGCCCGCGAACACGCTGTTCTTGCTGGCGATGTAGATGATGTCGCCGCCCATGCCCTGCTCGACGAGTATCCGGGCGGCCTCCCTGGAGACCAGGAACGAGCCGCGCGCCATCACCTGGTGCTGGCGGTCCCAGTCCTGTGTGGACGTTTCCAGCAGCGGCTTGGAGATGGACAGGCCGGCGTTGTTGACGATCAGGTCGACCCCACCGAAGGCGAGTACCGCCTCGCGCAGCGCGGCGGTGATCTGTGCCTCGTCGGTGACGTCCACGGTGACCGGGACCGCCACGTCGGCGCCGCCGAGGTCGGCGGCGACCGCGGCGGCGGAGCCGGCATCCCGGTCGGCGACCACGACGCAGGCGCCCTCGGCCGCGAGGCGGTGCGCGATGGCCTTGCCGATGCCGGAGCCGGCACCGGTGACGAACGCGATGCGGGTGGCCAGCGGCTTGGGCCTGGGCAGGCGCCGCAGCTTGGCCTCCTCCAGCGCCCAGTACTCGATGCGGAACTTCTCCGACTCGGGGATGGGGGAGTAGGTCGACAGGGCCTCGGCGCCCCGCATCACGTTGACCGCGTTGACGTAGAACTCACCGGCCACCCGGGCGGTCTGCTTGGTGGCGCCGAAGGAGAACATGCCGATGCCGGGTACCAGCACGATGGCCGGGTCGGCACCGCGCATGGGTGGGCTGTCGGGGGTGGCGTGCCGCCCGTAGTAGGCGGCGTAGTCCGCGCGGTACTCCTCATGTCGTTGGCGCAGCCGGGCCACCACCTCGTCGAGCGGTGCGGTGGCGGGCAGGTCGAGGAGCAGCGGGCGGACCTTCGTGCGCAGGAAGTGGTCGGGGCAGGAGGTGCCGAGCGCGGCCAGCCGGGGGTGCTGGTCGCGCGACAGGAAGTCGAGCACCACCTCGCTGCCGGTGAAGTGGCCCACCTGCGGCCGGTCGGTGGAGGCCAGCCCGCGCAGCACCGGGAACAGCGCCGCGGCCCGCTCCCGGCGCGCGGCCGGCGGCAGCGGCGCGAACCCGGGCAGCACCGCCCCGAACGGCTCGGGCCGGCTGCGGGACTCGATGAAGGCGGCGGCGGTGCGGATGACGTACCGCGAGCGGGCCTCGCACTCGTCCGAGGTGTCGCCCCAGGCGGTGATGCCGTGGCCACCAAGGATCACGCCGATCGCCTCGGGGTGTGCCCGCCTGATCGCGGCGATGTCCAGACCCAGCTGGAAGCCGGGGCGCCGCCACGGTACCCACGCCACGCGGTCGCCGAAGCACTCCTTGGTCAGCGCCTCCCCGTCGGCCGCGGTGGCCAGCGCGATGCCGGAGTCGGGGTGCAGGTGGTCCACGTGCGCGGCGTCCACCAGACCGTGCATGGCGGTGTCGATGGACGGGGCGGCGCCGCCCTTGCCGTGCAGGCAGTAGTCGAACGCGGCGACCATCCCGTCCTCGCGCTCGACGCCCGGGTAGACCGCGGCCAGGGCGCGCAGCCGGTCGCACCGCAGCACGGACAGGCCGGCCTCGGTGAGGGTACCCAGGTCGCCGCCGGAGCCCTTGACCCACAACAGCTCCACCGGCGCACCGGTCACCGGGTCGGTACCGGTGCCCTTGGCCGACGTGTTCCCCCCGGCGTAGTTGGTGTTGCGCGGGTCGGACCCGAGCCGGTTCGACCGGGCGACCAGTTCCTCCACTGTGGACATGTCAGGCTCCCCAACCGGCCTGCCGGCCGCCCACCCGCTCGCCGGCGATCTTCTCCAGGTAGCCCGACCGGGCGAACGCGGCCACCGGGTCGGGGTCCAGGCCCTGCGCCTCCCGCAGTGCGCCGAGCAGGGGCCGCACGTCGGTGTTGTACGCGTCCATCAGCACGGCGTTGGCGTCCAGCACGTCGCCGGCCCGCTGCGCGGCGGACAGCGCCGGCCAGTCGACCAGCAGCGCCTTGGCGGTGGCCTCCTGCACGTTCTGCACCGAACGGATCTGGGCCGGGATCTTCGGCTCGATGTTGTGGCACTGGTCCAGCATGAAGTTCACCCCGGACGCGGGTGCCAGCCCGCCGCCGCGCACCACCTCGTGCATGATGCGGAACAGCTGGAACGGATCGGCGGCGCCGACCATGAGGTCGTCGTCGGCGTAGAACCGGGAGTTGAAGTCGAAGGCGCCCAGCTTGGCCTCGCGCAGCAGGAAGGCCACGATGAACTCGATGTTCGTACCCGGCGCGTGGTGTCCGGTGTCGACCACCACCTTGGCGCGCTCGCCGAGCCGCAGGCAGTGCGCGTACGAGGTGCCCCAGTCGGGCACGTCGGTGGTGTAGAACGCCGGCTCGAACAACTTGTACTCCAGCAGCATCCGCTGCCCGTCGCCGAGCCGGTCGTACACTGTGGACAGTGACTCGGCCAGCCGGTCCTGCCGCGAGCGGATGTCGTCCTGCCCCGGATAGTTGGTCCCGTCGGCGAACCAGAGCTTGAGGTCCCGCGAGCCGGTGGCGTGCATGATGTCGATGCACTCGAAGAGGTGGTCCACGGCCTTGCGGCGCACCCGCGGGTCGGCGTGGGTGACGCTGCCCAGCTTGTAGTCGTCGTCCTGGAACGTGTTGGCGTTGATCACACCGATCGTGACGCCCAGCTCCTTGGCATGCCGGGCCAGGTCCGCGTGGTCGGCGACCTTGTCCCACGGGATGTGCAGCGACACCAGCGGCGCCACCCCGGTGTACCGGTGCACCGCCGCCGCGTCCGCGATCTTCTCGTACGGGTCCCGCGGCACCCCTGGCTGGGCGAACACCTTGAACCGGGTGCCCGAGTTGCCGAACGCCCACGAGGGCAGCTCGATCCGCTGCGCGGTGAGCGCTGCCGTGACGGAGGTGGTGTCCACCATGAACTGGCCTCCTGAAATGGCGCAGTGTATGAATCGTTTCAGAAACGCTCATGCTAGGACGCGCGGCCTGGGGGAGTCAAGGCGGTCGGGCGGCTCCCGGAGCAGAGCGGGACCGGACCGGCATGATCGGTGACGGGCCGATGACCCCCACGTTACAGCTCGATCTCGGCCTGGCGCGACTCTCTTGACACTCCTGTAACCGGCCAGTACTCTCTGGGTTCCTATGAAACGATTCATCGCCTCGTGGAGTGTTCGTGAGTCAGGCAGTGGAACCCGCCGGGGCCGTGCTGGCGCTGCACGGCGTCAGCAAGTCCTTCGGCTCGGTGCGGGCGCTGTCGGACGTGTCGCTGGACCTGTTCGCGGGTGAGGCGCACGCCCTCGCCGGCGAGAACGGCGCGGGCAAGTCGACGCTCATCAAGATCCTCGCCGGCGTGTACCGGCCCGACGGCGGCCAGGTGCTGCTGGACGGGCGACCGGTCACCTTCGCCGGTCCCGGCGACGCCCGGGACGCCGGGGTGGCGGTGATCTACCAGGAGCCGACGCTGTTTCCCGACCTGTCGGTCGCGGAGAACATCTTCATGGGCCGCCAACCGCGGCTGCGCTCGCTGGGCGGCCTCGGGCGCATCGACCGCCGGGCGATCCACGAGGAGAGCGCCGCGCTGTTCGCCCGGCTCGGGGTGGCCCTGGACCCGGCCGCGCCGGCGCGCGGGCTGTCCATCGCCGACCAGCAGATGGTCGAGATCGCCAAGGCGCTCTCGCTGCGCGCCCGGGTGCTCATCATGGACGAGCCGACCGCCGCGTCGACGCCCGGTGAGGTGTCCCGGCTGTTCGCCGTCGCCGGCGCGTTGCGTGGCGAGGGCGCCGCGGTGCTGTTCATCTCGCACCGGCTGGAGGAGGTCTTCGCGCTCTGCCAGCGGGTGACGACCTTGCGTGACGGCCGGCTGATCGCGACCGAGCCCGTTGCCGGGCTGACCCCGGACGACCTCGTCCGCCGGATGGTGGGCCGGGACCTGGACACCCTGTACCCGAAGACCGAGGCGGCCATCGGCGCGGTGGCGCTGCAGGTGGACCGGCTGACCCGCGAGGGCGTGTTCACGGACGTGTCCTTCGAGGTACGCCGTGGCGAGATCCTCGCGCTCGCCGGGTTGATCGGCGCGGGTCGCTCCGAGGTGGCCCGGGCCGTCTTCGGGGTGGACCGGTGGGACGCCGGCGCGGTGCGGGTCGGCGGGAAGCCGCTGCCGCCCGCCTCGCCGACCGCGGCGATGGCCGCCGGGCTGGCGCTGGTGCCCGAGGACCGGCGGGCGCAGGGGCTGGTGATGGACATGTCCATCGAGCGCAACCTCGGCCTGACCCAGCTCCGCGCGCTGCGCCGGGGCGGGTTGATGAGCCGCCGGCGGGAGCGCAGCCGGGCGGCCGACTGGGCACTGCGCCTGCGGCTGAAGTACGCGCGGCTGTCCGACGCGGTGACCATGCTGTCCGGCGGCAACCAGCAGAAGGTCGTCCTGGCGAAGTGGCTGGCGACCGGGCCGGCCGTGCTGATCGTGGACGAGCCGACCCGGGGCATCGACGTGGGTACCAAGGCGGAGGTGCACCGGCTGCTGTCCGAGCTGGCCGGGCGCGGGCTCGCGGTACTGATGATCTCTTCGGACCTGCCGGAGGTCATCGGCATGGCGGATCGGGTGCTCGTCATGCGCGAGGGGCGGCTGGTCGCCGAGATACCGCGCGCCGGCGCGTCCGAGGAGTCCATCATGTCGGCCGCGACCGGGCAGGTGGTGAGCCCGTGACCACGGTGGCGCGGGCGGCCCGGCCGACCCAGATCGGCGCCCCCGGCGCGAAGCGCCTGGTCGACCAGGTGCTGCGGGTGCGGGAGCTGGCCCTGCTGGTCATCCTCGCCGTCCTCGTCGCCGGCACCGAACTGGGCAACCACCGCTTCCTGTCCACCCAGGGCGTGAAGGACCTGCTGCTCAACGCGGCGATCCTGGTCATCGTGGCGGCCGGCCAGGCCACCGTGGTCATCACCCGCAACGTCGACCTGTCGGTCGGCTCCACGCTCGGCATCACCGCCTTCGCGGCCGGCAACTACCTGCGAGGTGGCGGGAGCCCGGCGGTCGCGCTGCTCCTCGCGGTGGCGCTGGGCGCCGGGCTCGGCATCCTCAACGGCACCCTGGTCAGCTTCGGCCGGGTACCGTCGCTCGTCGTCACGCTGGGCACGCTGTACATCATCCGCGGCGTCGACTCGATCTGGGTCGGCTCCCAGGAGATCGTCGCCCACGACCTGCCCGGCGGCTTCGTGCGGCTCGGGCACGGCGGGCCGTTCTTCCTGCCCTACCTCGCCATCATCGCCCTCGCCACGCTCGTCGCGCTCGGCTTCTACCTGCGCTCCTACCGGGGCGGTCGGGAGCTGTACGCGATCGGCTCCAACCCCGAGGCCGCCCGGCTGGCCGGCGTCGCGGTGCGCAAGCGGATCACCGCCGCGTACGTCCTCTGTGGAGCGTTGGCGGGTCTGGGCGGCGCGCTGTACCTCGCCCGGTTCGGCAACGTCGACTCGGGGACGGGCAGCGGGTACGAGCTGACCGTGGTCAGCGCCGTGGTCGTCGGCGGGGTGGCGTTCACCGGCGGCTCCGGCAGCGTGTACGGGGCCGCACTGGGGGCGCTGCTGCTGACCACCATCAACAGCGCGCTGCCCAGCCTCGGGGTCAGCTCCTCCTGGGAGGGGGCCATCGACGGCTTCCTGCTGCTGGCCGCCATCGCCGTCGACCGGCTGGTCGCCCTGCGTGTGGCGCGGGTGCTGCGGAGGAGGAACGCACGCCATGGTTGACGCCACAGCAGACGCGAGCTCCACAGTAGACACGCGACAGTCCCGCCTGGGCGCGGTGGTGCGCTGGGACGTGGTGGTGGCGCTGCTGCTGGTCGCGGTGCTGGCGTACGGGTTCGCCGGGGTGGCCAACTTCGGCAGCACCATCAACCTGTCGTTCCTGCTCGGCAACACGGTCGCCATCGCGATCGTGGCGCTGCCGATGACGATGCTGGTGGTGGCCGGCGAGGTCGACCTGTCCGTCGGCTCGATGGCCGGCCTGTCCAGCGCGCTGCTGGGTGCCCTGTGGAACGCCAACTGGCCGATCGAGTACGTCATCCCGCTGTGCCTGCTGGCCGGCGCGGCCGGCGGCCTGCTCAACGGGCTGCTGGTCACCCGGCTCGGGCTGCCCTCGCTGGCCGTGACCATCGGCACCCTGGCCGCCTTCCGCGGCCTGGCGCAGATCATCCTGGGCGCCAACGCGGTCACCGACTTTCCGGCCAACTACCTCAGCTTCGGCGCCGGGCGCATCGGCGGCACTCCCGTCCCGTACACCTTCATCGTCTATCTGATTTTGTTGATTGTCGCCGCCGTGGTGCTGCATGCCACGGCGGTCGGCCGGTCGCTGTTCGCCATCGGTGCCAACCGGGAGGCGGCGTTCTTCGCCGGCATCCGGGTGCGGCGCCTCAAGCTCGCCATGTTCGTGCTCACCGGCCTGGTCGCGGCGCTGGCCGGCATCGGCTGGACGCTGCACTATGCCAGCGCCCGGTATGACAACGCCACCGGTCTGGAGCTCTCCGTCATCGCCGCGGTGCTGCTCGGCGGCGTCGACTTCGACGGTGGCAAGGGCACCATCGGCGGTGCCGTGGCGGGTGTCCTCCTCCTGGGGACGCTGCAGAACCTGATGAGCCTGGCCGACGTCTCCGCGCAGTCGCAGATCGTCGTGACCGGCATCCTCCTGGTCATCTCCGTGCTCGGCCCCCGGGTCGCCCGACAGATCCGGGACGCCACCCGGCGCAGAACCTGACCCACGACACCCCGACCGAAAGGAAACACACGATGGCACCACGGCTCACCGCGCCCGGCGTGCGCATGGCGATGGCGGTTGCGGGCGCCGCCGCCGTCACCATGGCACTGGTCGCCTGCGGCGGCACCACGAAGAGTTCGACCAGCGGCGCATCGGCCGGCCCCGCCGCACAGGGCTCGGCCAACCCGAACGCCAAAATCAAGTCCGGCCTGAAGATCGCGTTCCTGCCGAAGGCCGTCAACAACCCGTACTTCACCACCGCCGACACCGGCGGGAAGAAGGCGGTCGACGCGGTCGGCGGCGTGTTCAAGGAGGTCGGCACGTCCAGCGCCACCGACACGGCCGGCCAGGTGTCCTATGTGAACACATTGACCCAGCAGGGCCAGAATGCCATCGTCGTGTCCGCGCAGGATCCGGGGGCCATGTGCACCGCGCTGAAGCAGGCGATGACCGCGAAGATCGCCGTGGTCAGCTACGACTCGGACGTCAACCCCGACTGCCGGCAGGTCTTCGTCAACCAGGCCAGCGCCGAGGCGCTCGGTCGCACCGAGGTGCAGTTGCTGGCCAAGGAGCTGAACTACACGGGCGACATCGCGGTCCTGTCGGCGGCGCAGACCGCCACCAACCAGAACACCTGGATCGGGTTCATGCAGGACGAGCTGAAGGACCCCAAGTACGCGAAGATGAAGCTCGTCAAGATCGCGTACGGCAACGACGACGCGCAGAAGTCCTTCCAGGAGACGCAGGGGCTGCTGCAGTCCGACCCGAACCTGAAGGGCATCATCGCGCCCACCACGGTCGGCATCAAGGCGGCGGCCCAGTACCTGTCCGGCTCGCAGTACAAGGGCAAGGTCCAGCTGACCGGGCTCGGTACCCCGAACGACATGCGCCAGTACGTCAAGGACGGCACGGTGCAGGCGTTCGAGCTGTGGGACCCGGGCAAGCTCGGCGAACTGGCCGGCTATGTGGCGGCGAGCCTCGCCTCGGGCGTCATCACGGGTGCCAAGGGGGAGACCTTCACCGCCGGCGGTCTCGGCTCCTTCACCATCGGGGACAAGGGTGAGGTGCTGCTCGGCGACCCCACCGTCTTCAACAAGGACAACATCGACCAGTTCAACTTCTGAGTCGATGCGACGGATCTGCTTCCTGCTCAAGGTTCGCGGTGACCGCGTCGAGGAGTACTCGGCGCGGTCTTCCACCTGCCTAGCCTGGCCCGCGCCTACTCGACGACGGGCATCAGCTGGGTGGCGGACGGCTCCGGGGCCGCTGTCCGCTCGACCAGCCGCCGGGTCAGCTCCGCCTGCTCGCGCTGCAACTGGATGAGCCGCGCCAGCCACGAGCTGAAGAAGACCAGCGCGCCGCAGACGCTCAGGCCGAGGCCGAACAGGCCGCCGGAGACCAGGTAGGGGAGTTGCTCGAACACGTACCCGGTGTGCGCCGTGCCCCACCAGCCGATGCCGATCACGGCGAGCCCGAGCGGCATGAGGAAGCCGCCCACGAGGGTGAGCATCTGCTGGAACCGCTGCTCCGATTGCATGTCACCGCTCCCTGAGATCGGGGATGCCGGTGCTCGCGCCGAGGTCGCAGCTGCCGGCCCCGAACATCAGCGCCACGTACCGGCGCAGCCCGTAGGAGAACGCGGCGGCCAGGCCGATCCCGACGAGGAAGATGAACCACGGGACACCCGGGAAGGCCGGCCACTGCCGGATCTCCGCCACCGGGGTGGCCGTCTCGACCGGCACCGGAGCGTTGCCGGCGCCGGGCACGGGTACCGATCCGGCGCCCGGCACCGAGCCGGACCCGCCCGCCGGGCCGGTACCGGCGCCGGTCGGCGGCGCGGCGGCGCCCTCGAAGGCCGGCGTCGCGGTCGCCTGGCTGCTCGCGGTACCGAGGATGAACACGAGCTTCGGTCCCAGGTTGAGCAGCGGGGTCAGCTGGGTCCGCAGGCCCGCGGGCAGCAGCGAGAGCACCGGGTCGAGCAGCGAGCCGAGGCCCAGCCGGCCGCGCAGCACCGCGGTGTCGAGCGTGACGGTCAGGCCCTGCCCGGTCACCGCCGCGCCGGTGCCGTGCGCCGTCCTGACCACCGCGGGCACGTCCACGCGCAGGCCCAGGTCGGCCAGCGCGCCGGCCACGCCGGCCGGCAGCTTGGGCAGGGCGGTCACGCCGGCCGGTGACGCCACGCCGTCCTGGTTGACGGCGATGGTCTGCCCGACCAGGGTGAGCGACTTCCAGCTGACCGTGCCGGTACCCGTGCCGCGGACGCCGTCGCTGGTCGCCTGCGTGTCCGTCCGCAACCCGTCGATCTTCACGAGGCCACCGAGGAGGGTGACCGAGCCCGCCGTCGCGTGGGCCGTCGCGGTCGCCGTGTTCCCGCTGACGGTCGCCGTGCTCTGCGACGCGAAGGACTCCACGCCGACCAGGGCCGAGGGGATGGTCACCCCGGAGAGGGGGAGCGCGGGCAGGGCCGGCGCCGCGGGCTTCGCCAGGTAGGCCGCCGCCCGCACCGAGGTGGCGTCCGCGTGCGAGGTCATGCCGGTACCGGGGACGTACTCCTGCTTCGCGTCCGCGGGACCGCCGGGGGCCGCCGCCTCGACCTTGACCGGGTAGTTGGCGTCGGGGTTCTTGAGCAGCGTGGGCAGCCCGTAGCCGACCCCGTCACCCGGCCAGGCCAGGCTCGACACGGCTTGTCCGGTCGGGCCGCTGGCGGACCTCGCACGGGAGTAGGAGAGGTTGAGCTCCAGTTGCGGCTCGGCCGGGATCGGGATGACCGGCTCGAAGATCTGGATCGCGACCGGTGCCGCGGCCGCGGTGAGCGTGAACCCGCCGAGCCCGGCCGCCCTGGCCGGCGCCGGGAGGGCGAGCGTGGCGCCGGTCAGCGACAGGACGATGGCTGTTCGCACGGCTTTCACGCCGCACCTCCCAGGTACAGAGTGGACAGTTCGGAGGCGATGTCGTCGGGGCCGCCGGCGGCGGCCACCCGGCCGTGGACCAGCACCACGACCCGGTCGGCGACCGCGAGAGCGGCGTCGGCGAACTGCTCGACGACGAGTACGGCGACGCCCTCGCGGGCCAGCGCGCCGACCACCTCGTACAGTTCGCGGACGACCAGCGGGGCCAGTCCCATGGAGAGTTCGTCGATGAGCAGCACGGCCGGGTTGGTGGCCAGCGCCCGCGCGATGGCGAGCATCTGCTGCTCGCCACCGGACATCGAGCCGGCGAGCTGGTTCGCCCGCGCGGCCAGCCGGGGGAAGCGCGCGAACGCTGTCCCGCAGACCTCGGCCGGCGGTACCCCGGTGTAGGCGGCGAGCCGCAGGTTCTCCGTCACGGTGAGGTTCGGGAAGACGCCGCGCCCTTCCGGAATGGTGCACAGGCCGGCGCGGGCCAGGGCGTCGCTCGACGCGCCGTTGACGTGCGCCCCGCCGAGGTGCACGTGCCCCGAGGTGGCCCGCAACTGTCCACTCGCGACCTTCAGCAGCGTGGACTTGCCGGCGCCGTTGGGGCCGAGCAGCGCGAGCACGGCGCCCCTGGGCAGCGCGAGGTCGACCCCGTGCAGCACCTCGATGCGGCCGTACCCGGCGCGCACCCCCACCAGTTCGAGGATCGGTGTCATACCGGCTGTCCCAGGTACGCGCGCTGCACGGCCTCGTCCGCCCGGATCCGGGACGGGGGGCCGGACGCGATGACCTCGCCGAAGTTGAGCACGTGGAGGTGGTCGCAGACGCGCATGATGAGCCTCATGTCGTGCTCGACGATGAGCACCGCCTTGCCCTCGTCGGCCAGGTCGCGCAGCAGATCGGCGAAGGACTCCGTCTCGGTCGTGCTCAGGCCGGAGGACGGCTCGTCCAGCAGCAGCAGCCGGGGGGCGAGAGCCAGCGCGCGGGCCAGTTCGAGCAGCCGGGCGATGCCGGTGGGCACGCTGTCGGCCGGCTGGTTGGCGTACCGGACCAGGCCCACCCGCCTGATGACGCGCACGGCCACCTGGGCGGGCGTCTCCCGGTACCCGCGCCGGCCGGCCGCGTGCAGGCGATGGATCTCGGCGGCCACCAG
>JBBWZQ010000240.1:0-6146 GCA_039649115.1 Micromonosporaceae bacterium
GGACGGTCGCGGTGGCCGCGATGGTCGTCGCCGTCGGGCTGCCCGCGACCAGGTCACTGGCTGCGACGGACCCGTGCGGTCCGCCCGTGACCAGCGTGATCGCCTGCGAGAACAAGCAGATCGGCGACCCGGAGAACGACTGGAAGGTGGCCGGTTCGGGAGATGCCAGCCTCCAGGGATATGCGACCGCAATGAGCGTGAACGTCGGCGAAACCGTGTCTTTCAAGATAAACGCGATCGTCTCGTCCTACCATATCGACATTCTGCGAATGGGGTATTACCAGGGCAACGGGGCGAGAAAGCTGGTTACCGCCATGCGGCCCGGCGTGACCCCGCCGCAGAACCAACCGCCGTGCCTGACCGACCAGTCCACCGGCCTGTTCGACTGCGGCACCTGGGCCGTCTCCGCGTCCTGGGCGGTGCCCGCGACCGCGGTGTCCGGCGTGTACCTGGCCCACCTCGTGCGCGACGACAACGGTAACGGCAGCCTCATCCCGTTCGTGGTACGCGACGACGCGAGCCACGCCGACCTGGTGGTCCAGACGTCCGACGAGACCTGGCAGGCGTACAACACCTACGGCGGCAACAGTCTGTACCAGTGCACCGGCAACCTCTGCCCGCCGGGCAGCCCGCGCGGCTACAAGGGTGCCTTCAAGGTGTCCTACAACCGGCCGTTCCACTCCGCCGACGACGACATCGGGCGCAGTTGGGTGCTCTACGCCGAGTACCCGATGCTGCGGTTCCTGGAGGCCAACGGCTACGACGTGAGCTACATCAGCGGGCTGGACACCGCCACGCGCGCGCCGCTGCTGCGCAACCACAAAGCGTTCCTCTCGGTCGGCCACGACGAGTACTGGACCGGCCAGCAACGGTCCAATGTGGAGGCAGCACGGGCGGCCGGGGTGAGCCTCGCGTTCTTCAGTGGCAACGAGATGTTCTGGAAGACCCGCCTTGAGCCGAGCATCACCAGCGGCGCGGCCCCGGACCGGACCCTGGTGACGTACAAGGAGACGCACTTCGACGCGGCGGTGGACCCGGCGGGACCGGCCACCTGGACGGGCACCTGGCGGGATCCCCGGTTCAGCCCGCCCGGGGACGGCGGGCGGCCGGAGAACGCGGTCACCGGCCAGTTCTTCGTCGTCAACAGCGGCACCACCGACATCAAGGTACCGGCGCAGTACAGCGCGCTGCGGTTCTGGCGCAACACCCCGGTGGCCGCGCTGCCGGCCGGTGGCTCGCTGACTCTCGGCTCAGGAGCCGGGACGCTCGGCTACGAATGGGACGAGGACGCCGACAACGGGTTCCGCCCACCCGGACTCATCGACATGTCGTCGACCACGAACGCGTCCGCCGAGGTCTTCACCGACTACGGGACCAGTACCGCCACCGGGCGCAGCGCCACCCACCACCTCACCCTGTACCGGTCCGGTGCCGCGCTGATCTTCGGCGCCGGTACCGTCCAGTGGTCCTGGGGTCTGGACGGCGACAACCCGGTCAACCACGCCGCGGACCGCACCATGCAGCAGGCCACCGTCAACCTGTTCGCGGACATGGGTGCCCAGCCGTTCTCCCCGATCGCGGGTCTGGTCGCGGCGTCCGCGTCGACCGACAGCACACCGCCCACGTCCACCATCTCCGCGCCCGCGCCCGGCACCAACCTGCCGGACGGCGCGCGGGTGACCATCTCCGGCACCGCGACCGACGCGGGCGGCGGCGTCGTGGCCGGCGTCGAGGTGTCCACCGACGGCGGCGGCACCTGGCATCCGGCCAGCGGCACCACCAGCTGGACGTACAGCTGGGTGGCGCACGGCAGCCCGGCCGCGACGATCCTGACGCGGGCCGCGGACGACAGCGGCAACCTCGGGTCGCCGGCGCCGGTGACCGTCAACGTCGCGTGCCCCTGCTCGATCTGGGGCGGCAACGTGACGCCCGGCGGCCTCGACTCCGGCGACACCCAGGCGGTCGAGGTCGGCATCCAGTTCAAGACGGACACCTTCGGCACCGTCGGCGGCATCCGCTTCTACAAGTCGAGCAAGAACACCGGTACGCACATCGGCAACCTGTGGAGTGCGACCGGGCAACTGCTCGCCCGGGCGACGTTCACCGGTGAGAGCGCGTCCGGCTGGCAGCAGGTGAACTTCTCGACGCCGGTACCGGTGACGGCCAATACGACATACGTCGCGTCGTACTTCGCGCCGGTCGGGCACTACGCGCAGGACGACGCGTACATGTACCCCAACCCCTCGCCCGGCGCGGACGGCAGCGCCAGCCTGGACAGCCCGCCGCTGCACGGCCTGCGCAGCTCGAACGGCATCGCCAACGACCTGTACTCCTACGGCAACGCCACCCAGTTCCCGACCAGCACCAGCAACGGCGAGAACTACTGGGTGGATGTCGCCTTCTCGCCGGCGCCCGCCCCCGGCCAGGTGACCAACGTGACGGCCACCGCCGGGTACGCGTCGGCCGGCCTGACCTGGAGCGCATCATCGGCCGGCGGCCCGGCGACCAGCTACGTCATCACCCCGTACGTCGGCACCACCGCGCAGGCGCCCGCCACCGTCACCGGCTCCCCGCCGGACACCAGCGCCGCCGTCACCGGGCTCGCCAACGGGACCGCGTACACGTTCACGGTGACCGCGGTCAACGGGGCCGGCAGCGGACCGCCCTCGGCGCCGTCGGCGGCGGTCACCCCGTCCGCGTCCGCCTCGATCGTCCTCAATGGAGGGTTCGAGTCCGGCCTGGGCTCCTGGAGTACGGCGGGCATCGCGCCGCCGGTCGCCAGCAGCACCCGGGCGCACAGCGGCACCCGGTCCGCGCTCGTGGGCACCGCCTCGGGTACGGAGCCGCTCGGCGAGAGCACGCTGAGCCAGACCGTCACGGTGCCGTCGGCCGGTACGAGCACGCTGGCGCTCTGGTACTGGACGAGCACCACCGACGAGATCTGCGCCGGCTCCGCGTGCGTCTGGGACTGGCAGGAGGTGCAGATCCGGGACACCTCCGGCGCCACCCTGGCCACGGTCCTGAAGGGCAACTCCAACACCCAGGCGTGGAACCAGCTGTCGCTGGACGTGACCCGGTACGCGGGCCAGCGCATCGTGCTGTGGTTCAACGTGCACCAGGACGGCGCCAGCCCGCCGGACGACACCGCGATGTACGTCGACGACGTGTCCATCACCAACTCCCAGCCCGCCGCGCCGCCGGCCCCCACCGGCGTCGGCGCGGTCGCGGGCAACGGATCGGCGACGGTGACCTGGACCCCGGCCGGCACCGGCGGCAGCCCGGTCACCAGCTACACGGTGACGCCTTTCGTCGGCACCGCGGCGCAGGCACCCATCGTGGTCAGCGGCTCCCCGCCGGCCACCAGCACGACGGTGACCGGCCTGACCAACGGCACCACGTACACGTTCACCGTCAGCGCCACCAACGCGCTGGGCACCGGGCCGGCCTCCGCGCCGTCCAACCCGGTGACCCCGTCCACCGCACCGCCGCCGCCCGCGTTCGTCCAGGCGGTCACCGCGCACGGGCTCAACCGCGCCACGCTCACCGCGACGCCGACCGCGGCGGTGACGGCCGGCAACCGGCTCATCGTCGAGGTGGGCGTCTGGGCCGGCAGCCGCCCCACCGCCGCCGCGGTGACCGACAGCGCCGGCAACACGTACACCGAAGTGCTGCACTTCACCGCGTCCGACGGCACCGAGCAGAGCGTGTGGACGGCACCCGTCACGGCGGGCGGCGGGACCAGACCCGTCATCACGGTCCGACCCTCCGCGACGGCGGATGTGGGCGTGGCGGTGCTGGAATACTCCGGCCTGTCCACCGCCGCCGGGACCGGCGCGCTCGACCGCAGCGCCAACGGCACCGGTACCACCGGCTCGGCGGGGACCGTCAGTTCCGGCGCGACGGCGGCGACCACCGCGGACGCGGAACTGGCGATCGGCTTCTACGCCGACTCCGGCTTCGGCACGACGCCGGCCGCCGGCGGCGGCTGGACACTGCGCACCCGGATCACCGGGGCGAGCGACATGGACCTGCTCGCCGAGGACTCCGTCGTCGCGGCGGGAGCCACGCCCAGCGCGCCCGCCGCCACCAGTGGTGGCACGGTCTGGCTGATGGCCACGGTGGTGTTCCGGCATGGATAGACCGGTGTCCGCAGTAGACACTGGGTCGTGGATACCACACGGACCGTGATCTTTCCGGGGAGTCGGGCCACAAGGGCTTCCCGTCCAAGAACACTAGTGATATTCATGTACGCGTGAGTAGTCGTCCCCCTTGAAACGAGTAACGATACGTGAACCTTCTCCCGTGATGGCTTCACGTCTCCACTGTGGACAGAAAGGCGGCACCTCGGGTCCGGGGCAACGGATCCGGGTGGCTGACCCAGCTGTCGTAGTTCGGTCAGCGGGTCCGGGCGCCTGCGCCCGACCCGTCTGGTGGGTGACCAGGCGATGATGTGCGAGGTTCGGCGATGACTGCTGGTTTCGAGGGTTTCGTCTGGCCAGATACTGGCGATGTCGACATGGAACTCTCCGCCTGGGATGGCGAACCCGTCATTCTGTACAGCGACTACTTCCCCCGGTCCCGGCCACGCCTGCCCGGCGAGCACGGCCGGAGCCGGCACTGGCCGGAGCCGAACACCCGGCCGGCCTCCCGTGGCCGGGTCCGGCGCGCGGTCGCGTCCGGCCGCCACGCCCTGGCCGCCGCGCCGCGGCACGCGGCCGTCCAGGCCAGCCGCAACGCGGTCGGCGACTGGATGCGGTGGGTCGCGGGGCCCTCCGGGCGGCACGCGGTCGCACCGGTCGGGCGGCACGCGGCGCTCGACGTGTCGGCCGCCCGGTCCGTGGCCCTCGCCGGGTACCTCGCCCTGCCCGTGACCGACCTGCCCTACCGGGGCCGCCGGCGCGCCGAGATGGTCGCCGAGTGGCGCTGGCCGGCCCTCGCCGGTTCGGTGGCGGGCGCGAGCCTCGCCTTCGCCGTGCTGCTGGCCGCCGCCTCTCCCCCGGCGAGCCACTCCGTGGCCGAGCCGCCGCCGGTGGGCGGTCCGGACGGCATCGTCGCCACGGGCAACGGCCACCTGGTCCCCGCGCCGCCGTGCGACGCACCGAAGCACGCGGCCACGGACGGCGCGTGCGGGCAGACCAGGAAGCCTCCCGTGATCACCGCCGAGGTGTACCACCTGGCCGCCGCCGCGACGCCGATGCCCCCGAGGGCGCCGCGGCCGAAGGCGCCGGTGGCCGCACCGCCCGTGCCGGTCACGCCGGTGGCGCCGATCGCGCAGCCACCCCACGCCACCCAGTGGTCGGGGTTCACGCCGATGTATCCGCAGGCGTACCCGTTCACCTGGACCAGCTCCGGGTTCGCCGTCCCGTTCGCCATGAGCAGCGGCGGCCGGCACGCCTGGCCCGGCCCGGGCGCCGGCTTCTCCCCCCGCGGCGGCTTCCCCGGCCGGCGCTAGCCTCGCCCGTCCGCCTCGCGCCGTGCCGTGCGGCGGGCGCCGCCGTTTGCGGCCGTCGCCAAGCCGCGCTATCGTGGCGGTAGCTCCGTGGACGTGCAGAGATCATCTGGTACCCGCGGAAGACCCGATCCGTTCCAGGCCCTAGCGCCTGACGTGGATCACAGTTCCAGGACAGCGGACCCCGTTCGCCACAGTCCGGTCCTCACCGGGGCAGGTCCGCAAGCCCACGGACGGTTGACGCGTGCGCGCGTCCCGGGCCCTGGCCTTTCCATCCTTCAATCCCTCCAGGGGAAGACTCCATGACAGCAGCAACACAGGCAAGACCGGCCCGGGTGGACGAGGCCGAACTCGTCCCCGTCACCGGCATCGTGGACGTGCGCGACAACCACGGGTTCGTGCGGACGTCGGGCTACCTGTCCGGGCCGGACGACGTGTACGTGTCGATGGCGCAGATCAAGCGGCACGGGTTGCGGCGCGGCGACGCGGTGACCGGTGCGGTGCGCGTCTCCCGCGAGAAACACAATCCTCTCGTACGGTTGGACACGATCAACGGGATGGATCCGGAGCAGGCGCGGCGGCGCCCGGAGTTCTACAAGTTGACCCCGCTGTACCCGCAGGAGCGGTTGCGGTTGGAGACCGAGTCGCACATGCTGACCACCCGGGTGATCGATCTGGTGATGCCGATCGGGAAGGG
>JBBWZQ010000242.1:0-32176 GCA_039649115.1 Micromonosporaceae bacterium
CCGTGCAGGGTCACTCCCCGGGACACCCGGATGCCGACCGCGCCCACCTTGCGGGCCGGGCCGCGCTCGTCGGCCGGTACCCACACCCCGCTGTACCCGGGCGCGTCGATCCGCCCGGCGGGCAGGCCCAGGTCGGCACAGGCGTCGATGAGCAGCTGCTCGACCCGGCGCACGTAGGCGACCACGTCGATCGGGTCGGGCAGGCGCAGGATCGGGTACCCGACGAGCTGCCCCGGCCCGTGCCAGGTGATCTTGCCGCCCCGATCGACGTCGATGACCGGGGTGCCGTCCACCGGGCGGTCCCACGGCTGGGTGCGCTTGCCGGCCGTGTAGACGGCGGGATGCTCCACCAGCATGACGGCGCCGGCGGCCCGGCCGTCGGCGACCTCCTGGTGCAGCCGCCGCTGTTCGTCCCACGCGGCCTGGTAGTCCATGACGCCGACGTCGCGCACTTCGAGGGTTGCCACACTGCTCACGCAGCCCAGCGTAGTGCGCGGCGCGACGCCGGTCACGCGGGTGGGATGCCCGCCACCCGCCACACCCACACGTCCGCCACCCGCTGCGGCTGGCCGAACAGGTCGGTGGCGGCCTGCAGCAGCAGGAGCCGGTGGGGTGCCCACCGGCTGCCGTCCCCGCCGTCGGAGAGCACGATCGCGGCGGCGTGCCAGTAGGCGAGGTCCTTCCGGGCCTGCTGGCGCTCTGCCAGGGTGACCACCACCGGGGTACCCCGCATGGCGATCTTGGTGAGCAGGGCCGCGGTCGGCCTCGGGTCGGGGCCGATGCGGCTGCGGTTGTGCGGGCCGCCGGGGCCGAGGAAGAACCCGGACGGGATGGCGAAGGCGAAGTTGGTGGCGGTCTGCCAGCGCTGCCCGTCCGGCAGGTAGTCGGAGGCGGGCGGGATCGCCACCAGGGTCTGTCCATCGTGGAGGTACTGGCGCCAGGTGCCGTCGGAGAAGAAGCGCGGTACCGGCTGCCGGTGCGTCGTCGGGATGGGCAGCGGTACGAGCGGCAGCAGCGCCGCCACGAACCCGGCGAGCCACGCCCGGCGCCACCGTACGGGCTGCTCGAAGGCGCGGTCCAGGGACAGTGCCAGCAGCACTCCGACGATCGGGATGATCACCAGGACGAGCCGCTCGGGCAGCGCGGTGTCGAAGACCGGCAGGTGCCACAGCAGCACGAACGGCAGCCGGAGGTGGTAGTGCGCCACGCCGTTGAAGCGCAGCCGCGGCCCGAGGGACAGGATGCCGAAGACCAGCCCGGTCAGCGCGAGCGCGCGTACCTCCACGCGCCGCCACAGCCGGACCACGATCAGGACGGACAGCACCACCAGCACCGGACCGAAGAACGCGGTCTCCTCGGTGTAGTTGGGCGCGAGGTTCTGGCGCCACAGGCCGGCCAGCCGGGCCAGCGACAGGTAGGGGAAGGCTGGGTAGGAGGCCAGGTCCTCGCTGTGCACGATCTGGTCGAAGCCGATGCCGTGGTAGCGCTGCGGTCCGGCGAACTGCAGCCACAGCGGGTACCCGAGCAGCACCAGGGCGGTACCGCCGGCCACCGCGAGCCCGCGCAGGAACGCCGGCGCCTCGGCACGCGCCCGCTGCCGGTTCCACAGCGCCCAGAAGACCAGGTACGTCGCGCAGGCGCCGGCGACGAACAGCAGCATCTCGGCGCCGACGCTGTAGTCGACCGCGACCAGGACGCCGAGGATCAGGCCGTTGCGCACCGCCTTGCCGGGCTCGCGCAGTTTCGCCACCCGCCACACGATGATCGGCACGAGGTACTGCGCGGTGAAGTTGAGGTGGCCGTTGGCGTGCGAGACCACCCCGGGGGCGAAGCCGCAGAACAGACCGCCGAGGATCGCGGCGCAACGGGTACGGGTGACGTGCCGGGACAGCACGTAGTACCACGCGTACGGGCTGAGCGCGAGGTTGAGCGTCAGCACCAGCACGAAGGCCACGGAGGGCCCGAGGAGCATGGTGACCGGTGCCACCGCGGTGCCCACGAAGACCATCGACGTGTTGACCGCGAGGTTGACCCCCATCGGCACGTTCAGCAGGGTCGTCCACAGTGGATTGTTCAGGTGGGTCAGGGCGTGCGCCTGGTAGGTCAGCAGCCACTCGAACAGCGCCTGGTCGCCCTCGTTGTGCATCACGGCGCGGTTGTTGGGCGAGATCCACAGGCCCCACGTCAGGTACACCGCGCCGGCCAGGCACACCAGCGCGACCGCGAGGTCGGTCCGGCGGTTGTGCCGGGTACGGTCGCCGCGTGGCGCGCGCGGAGACTGTGCGGGCGGGGCGGCGACGGCTACTCGTTGTTCTTCGGCGACCGACACGCGAGGGACCATACCGAATAGCCTCGGCACGCTCCAACCCGCGAGTCCCACCCCCCACCGCCTTCCGCTCGGCCTACCTCCGCATTTCCCCGAAAAGTACCGGCTCAATGATGGATGGCCCAGGTCAGGGCCTCCGCGAGGCTGGGGTGCTGGAACGGGTACCCGGCCGTGGCAAGCGCCGCGGGGACGGCCCGCTTGCTGGTCAGCAGTTCACCGCCGAGCTCACCCGCGACGAGCCGCAGCGCCGCCGCGGGCGTGGGCAGCGCCGCGGGCCGGTGCAAGATCTTTCCGAGGGTACGGGCGAACTCCGCGTTGCGTACCGGTGCCGGTCCGACCAGATTGGCGGCACCGCTCACCTCGTCGGCGCCGAGGAGGAACTCGATCGCGGCCAACTCGTCGGCGAGCGAGATCCACGGCAGCCACTGACGGCCGGAGCCCAGCCGGCCGCCCAGGCCCAGCTTGAACAGCGGAAGCAGCGCCTTGAGCAGGCCGCCGCTGGCACCGAGCACCATGCCGGTGCGCAGGTGCACGACCCGTACCCCGGCCCGCTCGGCCGGCTGCGTGGCCGCCTCCCACGCCTGGCACAGGTCCGGAAAGAAGCCGGTGCCCACCGGCGCTGACTCGGGCAGCTCCGTGTCGCCGGCGTCACCGTAGTAGTCGATCCCGGACGCGTTGAGCAGCACGCGGGGCGGGTCGGCCGCGATGGACACGGCCCGCGCGAGCGCCGCGGTCGGGTTGACCCGGCTGCTGCGCAGCAGCTGCTTGTACGCCTCGGTCCAGCGCTGGTCGCCGACGTTCGCGCCGGCCAGGTTGATCACGGCCTGCGTGCCGTCGACCACGCCCGGGTCCAGGTCCTCCTCGTTGGGTCGCCAGTACACCTGGTCGGGGTGGTCCGGCTCACGCCGGACCAGCCGCACCACCTCGTGCCCCGCCTCGCGCAGCCGGCGCACCAGCCGCGAGCCCAGGTACCCGGAGGAGCCGGCGACGATAATCCGCATGGCGACTATCGTGCCGCACGCCGTCGACTCACAAACCCAGCTCCGCCTCGAAGCTCCCGGTCTCCAGCCGTTCCTTGACCGTGGTCAGGAAGCGCGCGGCGTCGGCACCGTCGACCAGCCGGTGGTCGTACGACAGCGCGAGGTACACCATCGAGCGCGGCACGATGATCTCACCCAGGTCCGCGTCCTCGACCACGACCGCCCGCTTCACCACGGCGCCGGTGCCCAGGATGGCGACCTGCGGCTGGTTGATGATCGGCGTGTCGAACAGGGCTCCCCGGCTGCCGGTGTTGGTCAGCGTGAACGTGCCACCGGACAGTTCGTCGGGGGTCACCCGGTTGGTGCGGGTGCGCTCGGCGAGGTCGGCGATGCGCCGCGCGAGCCCGGCCAGGTTCAGGTCGCCCGCGTTGCGGATGACCGGCACCATCAGGCCCCGCTCGGTGTCCACCGCCATGCCCAGGTGCTCGGCGTCGTGGTAGGTCACCGTGCCCGCGTCCAGATCGATCGAGGCGTTCACGTTGGGGTGCACCCGCAGCGCCTCGACCGCGGCGAGCGCGAAGAACGGCAGGAACGAGAGCTTCACGCCCTCGCGCCGCTGGAACTCGCCCTTGGCCGCCGCCCGCAGGCGGGCGATCTTGGTGACGTCGACCTCGACCACGGTGGTGAGCTGCGCCGAGATCTGCAGCGACTCCACCATCCGCCGCGCGATGAGCGCCCGCATCCGGGGCAGCTTCTCCGTCCGTCCGCGCAGCGGGCTGGGCTGCGGGCGGGGCGCGGCCGGGGCCGCCGGCCGGTCGGTCGCCGGGGCCGCCGGTGGCGCCGCGGCGGCGGCCCGCTGCCGTTCGGCCGCCTCCAGCACGTCCTGCTTGCGGATGCGCCCGCCGACGCCGCTGCCCTGCACGCCGGTCAGGTCGATCCCGTTCTCGGCGGCCAGCTTGCGCACCAGTGGAGTCACGTACCCGCCGGCCTCCTCGCCGTTGACCTGCGCCGGAGCGGCCGCGGGAGCGGGAGCGGCTTGCTGGGCGGGGGCCGGAGCGGCTTGCTGGGCCGGGGCGGGAGGCGCCGCGGGGGGCTGTGCCGCCGCGGCGGGCTGCGGGGCGGGTTCGGGGGCGGGCGCCGGAGTTGGTGCCGGCGTGGGCTTCGCGGGCGCCGGCGCGCCGGACGAGCCGATCACCGCGAGGCGTGCCCCCACCTCGACGGTCTCGTCCTCGCGCACCACGATCTCCAGCAGGGTGCCGGTGGCCGGTGCCGGGATCTCGGTGTCCACCTTGTCCGTGGACACCTCCAGCAGCGGCTCGTCCGCGGCGACCTGGTCGCCCACCTGCTTGAGCCAGCGGGTCACGGTACCCTCGGTCACCGACTCGCCCAGCGCCGGCATCGTGACGACGCTGGCCTGCCCGGCGCCGTTGGGCCCGGGTGGCGCCGCCGGCTCGGCCTGGTCGGGCTCGGCGTGCCGGGCGGACTCGGCCCGACCAGCCGGCCCGGCGGGCTCGGCCCCATCAGTGGGCTCGGCCTGACCGGCGGGCTCGGCCTGACCGGCGGGCCCGGCCTGGCCGGCGGGCTCGGCCTGACCGGCGGGCTCGGCCCGATCCGTGGGCCCGGCCTGACCGGCGGGCTGTGCCGCCGGCTCGGATCCGGCCCACGGCGCGGGTGCCTCGGCGCCGGCGGGCTTGTCCGTGGACGGCTCGTCCACCTCGGGCGGCGTGGCCCGGTCCTCCTCGACCGTCGCGCGCTCGGCCGGGGGCTGCGCGGCCGGGGCCTGCTCGGCGGCGGGCGCGGGAGCCTGGCCGCCCTGGCCGTCGTCGTCCCCGTCGATGACCGCGAGCTCGCTGCCCACCTCGGCGGTCTCGTCCTCGTGGACGACGATCCGGTGCAGCACCCCGGTGGCGGGCGAAGGGATCTCGGTGTCCACCTTGTCGGTGGACACCTCGAGCAGGGGCTCGTCCGCCTCGACCCGCTCGCCCTCCTGCTTGAGCCAGCGGGTGACGGTACCCTCCGTCACGCTTTCACCGAGCCGGGGCATGGTGACCGATACCGGCATCTCGTGCGACTCCCTCTTTAGCCGTGGACGTGTAGGGGCTTGCCAGCCAGCGCCAGGTGCGCCTCGCCGAGGGCCTCGGTCTGGGTCGGGTGGGCGTGGATGAGCTGGGCGACGTCGGCCGGGAACGCCTCCCAGTTGAAGATCAGCTGAGCCTCGCCGACCAGCTCGCTGACCCGGTCGCCGACCAGGTGCAGGCCGACCACGGGACCGTCGGCGACGCCGACCAGCTTGACGAAGCCCGCCGTCTTGAGGATCTGGCTCTTGCCGTTGCCGGCGAGGTCGTACGTGAACGTCCTGACCTTGTCGCCGTACTGCTCCCGCGCCTTCGCCTCGGTCAGCCCCACGGAGGCGACCTCGGGCGAGCTGTACGTGACCCGGGGGATGCCGTTCTCGTCGATCACCGCGGGGCTGCGCCCGGCGATCTCCTCGGCGACGAAGATGCCCTGCTGGAAGCCGCGGTGCGCGAGCTGCAGGCCGGGCACGATGTCGCCGACGGCGTACACGTCGGGCAGGTTGGTGCGCAGCCGCTCGTCGGTGAGCACGAAGCCGCGCTCCATCCGCAGGCCCTGCTGCTCGTACCCGATGTCGGCGGTCACCGGCCCGCGCCCCACGGCGACGAGCAGCAACTCCGCCTCGAACGTCTCGCCGCCCTGGATCGTCACCCGCACGCCGCTGTCGGTGCGCGCCACCCGCTCGAACGGCTTACCGGTCTTGAACGCGATGCCCCGCTTGCGGAACGCCCGCTCCAGGGCCTTCGAGCTCTGCTCGTCCTCCGGCGGCAGCAGCCGGGGCAGCGCCTCGATGATCGTGACGTCGGCGCCGAAGGACCTCCACGCGCTGGCGAACTCGCAGCCGATCACCCCGCCGCCGAGGATCACCGCCGAGGCCGGTACGTGGTCGAGGTTGAGCGCGTGTTCCGAGGTGATCACGCGTTCGCCGTCGATCTCCAGGCCGGGCAGGCTCTTCGAGTACGAGCCGGTGGCCAGGATCAGGTTGCGTCCGGTGATGCGCTGGTCGCCGACCTGGACCGCGTCCGGGGCGACCAGCCGGCCGGCGCCCTCGACGTAGCTGACCTTGTTGGCCTTGGCCAGCCCCTGGAGGCCCTTGTACAGCCGGGCGACGACGCCGTCCTTGTACCCGTTGACCGCCTTCATGTCGATGCCGTTGAAGGTGGTCTGCACGCCGAACTGCTCGGCCTCGCGGGCCTGGTCGGCCACCTCGCCCGCGTGCAGCAGCGCCTTGGTCGGGATGCAGCCGCGGTGCAGGCAGGTGCCGCCCAGCTTGTCCTTCTCGATGAGCGCGACCGACAGGCCCAGCTCGGTGGCGCGGAACGCGGCGGCGTAGCCGCCACTGCCGCCGCCGAGCACGACAACATCGAACACGGAGCTCAGGTCACTCACGCCCGCCTCCTCAAGTGCGCTTTGCGAGCAGAATTCGATGGCGGCACCGGCCAGGGGGACGGGGCACGCCGCCTGGGCCATCTTGTCACCTGTGGACGGCGCCTGCGAAACGAGGTGCGCAATGACACGTCGAGTCGGCGTACCCTTTTGCCCAGTCGGGTGCACAGGGGAGGAGACCTCGGTGGCGTGGTTTCGCCGGCGCCGCGGTGCGAGTGCGTTCGTCACCGACCAGGTTCGGTACCGCGAGGATCTGGCCCACCTCGAGGAATTCGCCCGGTCCCGTCACGGTGTCGAGGCCTACCTCGAACCCCGCACCACGGTCACCGAGACCACTGTCGTGCTGATCGCGCACGACGGGGAGTGGACCCGGCGCCGGGTGGCCGACCCGCCGGCCGCGCGCCAGCTCGCCCACCGCCTGGCCATCCCGCTCTACGACATCCACCTGGTCGGGTACCCGCAGCGCATGCGCGACTTCAACGAGCGCCGCAAGCGGGCCGCCGGAACCTGAGGCTCACTCGGCGGCGATCGAGTCGACGAGCGCGAGCATGGTCCGGACCGGCACGCCGGTGCCGCCCTTCGACCAGTACCCGGTCGGCTCGCCCGGGTGGTACGACGGCCCGGCGATGTCCAGGTGCGCCCACACCACGCCGTCGGTCACGAACTCGGACAGGAAGATGCCACCCTGGAGCATGTGGCCGGCCCGGTCCATCCCGGCGTTGACCTGGGAGATGTCGGCGACCTCCGAGTCCATGCCCTTGCGCACGTCGTCGGGCATCGGCATCGGCCAGGCCGGCTCGCCCACCGTGTCACCCAGTTGGCGTACCCGCTCGCACAGCTCCTCGGTGCCCATCACACCGGCCACCCGCTTGCCCAGCGCCACCACCTGGCCGCCGGTCAGCGTGGAGGTCTCCAGCAGGTAGTCGGGATCGTCCTCGCAGGCCCGTGCCATCGCGTCGCCGAGCACCATCCGGCCCTCGGCGTCGGTGTTCAGCACCTCCACCTTCTTGCCGTTGTACATCGTCACCACGTCGCCCGGCCGGTACGCCGAGCCGGACAGCATGTTCTCCGCGATCGGCAGGTACCCGGTCACCGCCACCTTCGGCTTGAGCCGCGCAATCGCGATCAGGGTCGCCGCCACCGCCGCCGCTCCGGCCATGTCGGACTTCATCTCCCACATGCCCTGCGCCGGCTTGATGGACACGCCGCCGGTGTCGAACGTGATGCCCTTTCCGATCAGGGCCACGTGCTTCCTCGCCCCGGCCGGGCGGTAGGCGAGGCGGACCAGGCGGGGTGGCGCCTCGGAACCCTGGCCGACCGCCACGATCCCGCCGTACCCCTGCCGGCGCAGTTGTTTCTCGTCGAGCACCTGCACCGCCAGGCCGGCGGGTGCCGCGGCGGCGGCCACCGCGTCGGCGAAGGCCGGCGGCCGCAGCTCGTTGGGTGGGGTGTTGACCCAGTCGCGGGCCTGCGCGACGGCCCGGCCGACCACGGCCGCGCGCCTGGTCTCCGCCTTGGCCCACTTCGCCGCGGCGTCGGGGATGTGCAGCACCACCTCGCGCACCGGCTCCCGCCGGAAGGTGCCCCGCCTGGTCTTGTACCCCACGAACTGGTACCCGCCCAGCAGCGCCCCCTCGGCGAGCGCGCGCAGCGCGGCGGCCTCCTCGGCGGGGTCCTCGGCCACCGGAAGCGCGAGCGCCGCCCGGGTGGTCCCCGCGATGGCCCGCACCGCGGCGCCCGCGGCGCGGCGCAGCGTCTCGGCCGGCGGCAGCGCGCCCACCGGCTCGCCGCCGAGTCCGACCGCGACCACCAGCCGGGGGGTGACGGTGCCCAGCGCGGCGAGCTTGGTGACCTCGCCCGGTGCCCCGCTCGCGCCGAGCAGCACCAGCGTCTCGACGAGACGCCCGTCGAAGGCGGCGGCGATGCTCTCCGCGCCGGAGGCGAGCAGCAACCGCGCCGGCGCGTCGGCCGGCTGGCTGTAGACGCCGATGATGATGGCGTCGACGACGAGCTCCGCCGGATCGGTATCGACGAGAGCGAGCGTCGGAAGGGTCGCGGTCACCGGTGTCTCCGTTGCGTAGGCAGGAAGTTTCCCGCCGATGCTAACCACCGGCGGCGCGGGCGATAAGTTCCCACCCATGGACGACCAGTTGCGGCACTCGCCGCTGCACGACCGGCACGCCGCCCTGGGCGCCAGGTTCGCCGCCTTCGGCGGCTGGGAAATGCCGCTGGAGTACGCGGGCGTGTTGCGGGAACACGCGGCGGTGCGCGAGGACGCGGGCGTGTTCGACGTTTCCCATCTGGGCAAGGCTACGGTCACCGGGCCGGCCGCGGTGCGGTTCCTCAACTCCTGCCTGACCAACGACCTGGACCGGATCGGGCCGGGCCGGGCGCAGTACACGCTGTGCTGCGACGAGGCCACCGGCGGGGTGGTCGACGACCTCATCGCCTACGTGTACGGGCCCGAGCACGCCTTCCTGATCCCGAACGCGGCCAACACCGCGGAGGTGGTCCGGCGGCTGTCGGCGGCCGCCCCGCCCGGCGTCACGGTGACCGACCGGCACGCCGGGTACGCGGTCCTCGCGGTGCAGGGCCCCCGGTCGGCTGCGGTGCTCGACGCGCTCGGCCTGCCCAGCGGGCACGGGTACATGAGCTTCGAGCGCGGCCGGCTCGGCGCCACGGAGCTGACGGTGTGCCGCACCGGCTACACCGGGGAGCACGGGTACGAGCTGGTGGTGCCGTGGGACGCGGCCGGCGAGGCGTGGGACGCGATCCTCGGCCAGGGGGTGCAACCGGCCGGCCTGGGCGCGCGGGACACGCTGCGCACCGAGATGGGGTACCCGCTGCACGGGCAGGACCTGTCCCTGGCCATCACGCCGGTACAGGCCCGGCTGGGCTGGACGGTCGGCTGGGGCAAGCCGGCGTTCTGGGGCCGGGAGGCGCTGCTGGCCGAGAAGGCGGCCGGGCCGCGCCGCGCGCTGTGGGGCCTGGTGGCGCTGGACCGGGCGATCCCGCGGCCGCACATGGCGGTGCTGCGCAGCGACAAGGCGGGCAGCGACAAGGCGGGCGGCGACAAGGCGGGCGGCGACAAGGAGGTGGGCGAGGTGACCAGCGGCACCTTCTCGCCCACCCGCCGGGTCGGGATCGCGCTGGCGCTGCTCACCACGGCGGACGGGCCGGCCGAGGGCGACGAGGTCGAGGTGGACGTGCGCGGCCGGCGGTCCCGCATGGCGGTGGTCAAGCCTCCCTTCGTCCGGACGTCGGTGCGATGACGGGCGGATGCCTGTGACCTTCGACGGCGTGGCGCCGCACCGCGACGGAGAAGGCCGTCCGCGAGTACGACGCCACGCACCGAGCCCTACTTCCAGGTGTCGTTGAAGGTGGCGGAGCCGGACGCACCCGTGGTGGCGGAGCGGTTGGCGCCGCTCTCCCACTCGATCGTGCCGTCCGGATCCTTCTTGATGTACTTGTACTCGAAGTACGTGTTCGCCGGCAGGCTGACTGTGACGCTCCACACGGGATAGTTGGCCGAGGACAGGGCGACGGCGCTGGCCGGGTTCCAGTTGCCGAGTGCGCCGATCGAGCCGACCAGGTAGACGTTCTGCTCCCACCAGGTCGTGACGGTGGCGTCGAACGTGGCGCTGTACGGGGCGGGTGTGGCTGAGCCGGTGACCCGGGCGTTCACGTCGATGGCCACCGCGTCCTTGGCCGCCACCGGGACCGTTGCCGTGCCCGAGGAGTTGACCACCACGGTCGGGCCGCTGCAGGCGCCGGTCGAGGCGGTGAAGTCGCCGTGGATGACGTCGCAGTAGGTACCCGCCGGCAGGCCGGTGGCGAACGCGTGGTTCGGCAGCGCGCCGGAGCCGTTGTTGATGGAGATCCAGCCGCTGGCCGCGCCCGCCGGTCCGCGACTGAACGCGATCTCGTTTGCGCCGTCCGACCACCAGTTGCTGACCGTGGTGTCGCCGTGCGTGGCGTTGTGGAAGCCGACCATGTTGCGGATGGCCCGGGTGCGGTGCTGGCACTCCCAGCCGCCACCGCAGGCCGGCGCGGTCACGAACCCGTTCGCGTCCGCCGGCGGTGACTGGTCGGTGTTGGCGAAGTCGAACGAGCTCATCACGTTGGGCGTGCCGTAGTTCCAGGCCAGCATGAAGACGTTGGCGAGCGTGTCGGTGGCCCCGTCCTTGTAGGACAGCGTGCTGCCGTTGCGCTCGGTGTCGTGGTTCTCCACGAAGGCCGTCGCCACGGAGCTGGGCTGCAGCCCCCAGCTGGTACCGAAGGTCTGCAGGTTGGCGATGCTGCCGGTGAACTGGCTCTTGAGGTCGTACGCGTAGCTGAACTCCAGCACCCCGCCGTTGCCCTCGAACGCCGGCGGCTGCAGGTTGCTGTTGCTGCTGCCCGGGAAGACCTCCTGCGCGAAGTAGGACGGCTGGGCGGTCAGCCTGGCCTTGACGGCGGCCATGTCGGTGGGGTTGATGTGCTTGGCGGCGTCCACCCGGAAGCCGTCCACGCCGAGGCCCGTCAGGTCGTTGAGGTACCCGGCGATCCGGGAGCGCACGTGTTCCGTCTCGGTGTTGAGGTCGGACAGCCCCAGCAGCTGGCACTCCTGGACATCCGCCTGGCTGTCCCAGTTGTGGATCTGGTTGTCCGACTCCGGGCAGTTGGCGGGGTAGAAGTGGAAGTCCGCCGAGGTGTAGCCGGCGCTCGGGTAGCTGTAGTTGTTGGTGAAGCTGGCGCCCCCGTACGACGTGGTGCTGGTCTGGTTGGCGCCGGTCATGTGGTTGATGACGGCGTCGACGTACACCTTCACGCCGGCCGTGTGGCACGCGCTCACCATGGCGGCGAACTGGGCGCGGGTACCCATCCGGCTGTTCAGGTCGTAAGCGGCCGGCTGGTAGATGTCCCACCACGGGTGGCCGGACACGCTGATCGAGTCCTCGGGCGGGGCGACCTGCACCGCGCCGTACCCGGCCGGTCGCAGGACGTTGGCGCATTCGGTGGCCACCGATGGCCACGGCCACATCCACAGGTTCGCGATGACGTCGTCGGTACCGGTGGCCGCGGTGGCGTGGACGGTGGCGCGGAACACCGGACAGACGAGGGCTGCGGCGACCAGCACGGCCGCGGCGGTGGTGGTGCGGATGCGCGTGGTACGGGTTCGCATGGGGCCTCCGGGACGGGGAGGGGGTGGGCCGCCCGGGGCGGGACGGTGCCTCGGGCGGTGTCGGGAGACTGCTCCCCGTACCCGATGCGCGTCAAGACGCTTGCGCAACTTCTTTCACAGTTTTCGACCGTCTTTCAGTTGTGCGAGTGGCGTTACCGTTTGGTGACGGATCGTCGGCCCGCAAGTTCTTGCCACTCTTGCGGGCTGTTGCATCGAGGTGTACCTTTACCCGAACGCCAGGCAGAGGTACGTGACGGTCACCGCCAGCTCCAGCGTCGCGCCCAGCACGTCGCCGGTGATCCCGCCGAGCCGCCGCACCGCGTGCCGCTCCAGCGCGAAGGCGCACACCAGCGCCACCCCGACCGCGACCGGTCCCTGCCACACCCGGCCGGGCACCGCCGCCAGCGACACCGCGCCCACCCCGGCGGTACCCAGGGCCAGCACCGGCCAGTCCACGGTGCCGGCCACCACCGCGCCCAACCCGTCGCGCCGGGCGGCCGGTACCCCCGCGCGGCAGGCCAGGCCGACCGCGAGCCGGCCGGTCGCGGTCGCCGTGACCACCCCCGCCAGCAGGGCGGGCCATCCGGCGCGGGTGGCCAGCCCGGCGACCGAAGCCGCCTGGAGCAACGCGGTCAGGACGATCGCGGTCACGCCGAACGGACCGATGTCGGGGCGCCGCATGATCTCCAGCGCCCGCTCCCGGCCCGCGTACGAGCCCAGCCCGTCGGCCGTGTCCGCCAGCCCGTCCAGGTGCAGGCCCCGGGTCAGCAGCGCGCCCAGCGCGACCACGACCCCGCCGGTCACCAGGGTCGGGGCGGGCAGCGCGCGCAGCGCGAGCGCGACGCCGCCCAGCAGCGCGCCGAGCGCGCCGCCGACCACCGGCGCGAAGGCGATCGCCACCCGGGCCGCACCGCGGCCCACCGGCGCGGCGCCGACCGGGGCGACCGTGAAGGTGGTCAGTGCCAGGCGCAGCCCGCCGCGCCAGTGGGCGCCGGGTTCAGGCAACGTCCGGCCCGGCGGCCGGCGGCACGGTGTCCAGAGTGGACAGCACCAGTGCCGCCTGCACCAGCGGCAGCGCGGCCAGGGCGTTCGTCCCCTCGCCCAGGCCCAGGCCCAGGGTGACCAGCGGCGCCACGCTCAGCACGTCGACGCCGGCCCGAACCGTCGGGTGCCCGCCGTCGTCCAGCACCAGCGCCCACAACCGCACCTGCGTCGCGAGTTCGCGGGCCACCAGCGCGGCGGCGATCCCGACCGGCCCGTCCAGCACGACCGGTACCCGGCTCGCGGCGGCGCCGAGCAGGATGCCGACCGCGACCGCGAAGTCCGGCCCGCCGAGCGCGGCGAGCAGCTTCCGGGCGTCGCGCGTCCCGCCCCGCATCCGGTGCAGCCCGTCGCGCACCGCGCCGCACCGGATCATCCACGCGTTGTCGTCGATCGCGCCGCCGGGTACCAGCACCCGGCCCAGCAGCGCCGCGGGCTCGCGGGTGGTGGTGCTGGCCGCCAGCGCGCTCGCCACCGCCTCCTGGCCCGGGCCGGCCGCGGCGAGGACCAGCAGGTCGGTACCGTCCTCGACGAGCTTGTCCACCGTCCGCCAGCCGTACCGCACCGCCTCGTCCACGTCGGACAGGGGCATGGCGTCGCCGGCCTCGATGGCGGCGGCCGCACCGAGCCCCTCGGCGGTCACCGTGTCGAGGGTGTGCACGCTCGCACCGGCCCGCGCGGCGAGCAGGCTCAGCGGGCCTTCCCCGTGGTGTGCCTGGTCCAGCCGCCGCTGCCAGTCCACCGCGGCGTCCCCGGCCGCGACCCCGCCCTCGTGCGCGCCGTACACCAGCAGCACCCGTACCGCCTCGAACGGGCGGGGGGTCTCGGTGCCCTGCACGCCCGCGACAAAGGACACCAGCCGGCCGAGCCCGCCCAGTCCGGAACCGGGCAGGTCGAGCAGGCGCAGCCGCTCGGTGGCGGCGACCGCGGCGGCCTCGTCGGGCAGCGGCAGGTCCATGCCCGGCGTGATGGCCAGATCGCCCGCGGTGACCGGCGCCGGGGCCGGGGCCGGCCGGGCCGCGGCCGCCGTGACAGCGGCCCGCTTGAGCCAGACCGGCTGGCCCGCCACCACGAGGACGACGCCGGCCACCACGCCGGCGAGCGCGCGGTTGGCGGCGCCCATCGCGTCCGCGAACGCCTGGCCGGAGTCGGTCCCGGGCACCACCGACAGGCCCACCTCGGGACTGACCACGACCAGCCGGGCAACGCACCCGCGCACCGCGTCGACGAGAGCCGCGACCGGTCCCCGTGCCGGACCGGCCGACCAGCCCGTGTCCGCGAGTACCGCGGTCAGCCAGCCGCCCAGGTCGTCGACGAGGACGGTCTCCTCCGGCTTGGCCTCGGCGAGCAGGGCGACCAGCCGGCCCGGGTCGCCGGCGGTCTCCTCGGCCGTCCAGCCGGCCGGCCGCCGGTCGAGGTGGGCAGCTACCCGCTGCGCCCACTCCGGATCCTGTGCCGGATCAGGAGCAGGGCCAGTAGCGACATATCGGACGTCTGGCGCGTCGGCAACCAGGGATTCGGCGTACTCCGACTTGCCGGAGCGGATACCACCGAGGACGAGAACGGCGTGCGGCCCGTCGAGCGACATGCCCGTACCCTATTTCCCGGTAGGGTGGCACACCGAGGGGGGAGCCGACACGATGGCGTGGACCTGGCGGTACGAGGATGGCGACGGCAAGCCGGTCGACGGGCCTGGCGAGGCGTTCTCCAGCCAGGCCGACGCGGAGTCCTGGGTGGGCCAGACCTGGCGGCAGCTGGCGGCGTCCGGCGTCGCCGCGGTCACCCTGGTCGAGGACAGCCGGGTCGAGTACCGGATGAGCCTGCTCGCGGCGGGAGGGTAGGCCATGGGTTCCGGATACGGAGGCGGCCGGCGCCTCGTCGTCGGCCTGCCCCGCGAGGCGTTCCGGCCCAGCGCGCTGTTCCTGTGCATCCTGGCGCTGTTCGTCACCAGCGGGTGGATGGCGTGGGCCGGCTTCGGCGCGGTACGCCTCGACGTGTTCCTGTTCGTGGCCGCCGGCTGGGTCGTGTCGCTGTGCCTGCACGAGTACGCGCACGCGCTGACCGCGTACCGGGCCGGCGACGTCGGGGTGGCGCAGCGCGGGTACCTGACGCTCAACCCGCTCAAGTACACCCATCCGCTGCTGTCGATCGTGCTGCCGCTGCTGTTCGTCGTGCTGGGCGGGTTCGGCCTGCCCGGTGGCGCGGTGTGGGTGGACCACCAGTACATCCGGGGCCGCTTGAAGGACAGCCTGATCAGCCTGGCCGGGCCCGGGATGAACGTGGCCTTCGCGCTGCTGCTGATCGCCCCGTTCGCGCTGGGCGCGGACACCGGCTCGCACATCGAGTTCTGGGCCGGCCTGGCCTTCCTGGCGTTCCTCCAGGTGACCGCGAGCGTGCTCAACCTCATGCCGGTACCGGGTGTGGACGGTGGCAACGCGCTGCGCCCCTGGCTGCCGTACGAGTGGCGGCGCGGCTTCGACTTCGTCGCGCCCTGGGGCCTGCTGCTGTTCATCGCGCTGCTGTGGAACCCGACGCTGAATTCGCTGTTCTTCCGCCTGGTCGACGCGATCGCGGGCGGGCTCGGGCTGCCCCTGGACCTCTACGGGTACGGCTGGAACCTGTTCCGGTTCTGGAGCTGATCCGTGGGGTACGGGGTACCCGTGTCGCAAGAGGACCTCGCCGAGCGCCTGCACTCCACCGCCATCCACCTGCTTCGCCGCGTCGCCAGTGTGGACGCGCGCGCGGGCCTGTCGCCCGCGCGGCACTCCGCGCTGTCCGTCATCGTGGACCAGGGTCCGATGACCATGACGAACCTCGCCCGCACCGAACAGGTCAGCGCCGCCACCGCCAGCTCGACGGTCGGCGGGCTGGAGGCGGCGGCCCTGGTCACCCGGCGCAAGCGGGGCAGCGACGCGCGCACCGTGGTGGTGCAGGCCACCGAGGCCGGCCGGGAGGTACTCGCGCAGGGCCGCCGCGCCCGGCTGGCCATGCTGGCCGACGGGCTGGCCGCTCTGTCCACGGAGGACAGAGCGGCCCTGGCCCGCGGCGCGGAGATCCTGGAACGCGTCCTGACGCGCTGAGTCAGGGCCGGTCGGCCGGGCTGACCGTCTGGTCCGGGTTCCGCTCGACGACCGGATCGAGCACCTCGTCGATCGCCTTGAGCAGTGACGAGTCGAGCCGCACGCCACTCGCCTTCACGTTGTCGCGCAGCTGCTCGGGCCGGGTCGCGCCGACGATCGCGGACGAGACGTTGGGGTTCTGCAGCACCCAGGCAACGGCGAGCTGCGCCATTGACAGCCCGGCCTGATCGGCCAGCGGCCGCAGCTGCTGCACCCGGGTCAGCACGTCGTCGCCCAGCAGCCGCTGGATGAAGACCGCACCCGACTTGTCGTCGGTCGCCCGGGAACCCTCCGGCGGTGCCTGCCCCGGCAGGTACTTGCCGGTCAGCACGCCCTGGGCGATCGGCGACCAGACGATCTGGCCGATGCCCAGCTCCTCGCAGGTCGGTATCACCTCGGCCTCGATGACCCGCCACAGCAGGGAGTACTGCGGCTGGTTGGAGACCAGCTGGATCTTCAGCTCCCGGGCCAGTTCGTGCGCCGCCCGGATCTCCGACGCCCGCCACTCGGAGACCCCGATGTACAGCGCCTTGCCCGCGTGGACGATGTCGGCGAAGGCCTGCATCGTCTCGTCCAGCGGGGTCGCGTGGTCGAACCGGTGCGCCTGGTACAGGTCCACATAGTCCGTCTGCAGCCGGCGCAGCGAGGCGTCGATCGAGTTCATGATGTGCTTGCGGGACAGCCCGCGGTCGTTGCGCCCGGGTCCGGTGGGCCAGTAGACCTTCGTGAAGACTTCCAGGCCGTCGCGCCGGTGCCCGTACAGTGCCCGGCCCAGCACCTCCTCGGCGCGGGTACCGGCGTACACGTCGGCGGTGTCGAACGTGGTGATGCCGAGGTCCAGGGCTTCGTTTACGCACGCGAGCGCCTGCTCCTCCTCGACCTGAGAGCCATGGGTGATCCAGTTGCCGTACGAGATCTCACTGACCAGCATGCCGGAACGGCCAAGGTGTCGGAACTCCATACGTCCGACCTTATAGGCCGCGGTTGTCAGAGAATCGGGCGGGCGTCGGACAGCAGGCGGTCGATCTCGTCGCTCACGCCCATCCGGCTCGGGTGGCTGGGCGTGATGAGCAGCCGGCCGCGCCGGTCCAGCGCTCCCCAGCGGTGTGCCCCGTCGGTGATCAGGAAGGCCACCGGGTGGATGACCAGCGACGGGTGCGCCGGCTCCACCAGTACCCGGCCGGATCGGTCCACGACGCCCTTGCGCCCGGCCAGTTCCACCACGGCGAGCCCCTCGTCCGAGAACCCGTCGATGTACCGGCCGTCGGACATCGCGGTGGCGAAGGCGTCGTACGCGAACGGCACGATCACCCGGCCGGCCGCGTCCACCGCGCCCCACCGCCCGCGCCGGCGGACCGCAGCCATGCCGCGCCGGAACGGCCGCACGTCCTCGAAGCCGGTGGAGATGGTCGAGTTGTTCGCCTTGTCGATCGCGATCCACCGGGCCGTGCCGTCCCGGGACACCCAGGCGAGCCCGTCGGAGAAGCTGCTCACGCCGATGTACCCGGCGCGTCCCTCGATCAGGGTGTTTCCGCTCTCGTCGATCAGCTCCCAGGTCTGCTCGTCCGGCCGCAGCACCCAGGCGACCCCGTCGCGGAACGGCTGGACGTCGGCGTAGTCGGCCGGCACGCAGGTGTTCCCGTCGGCGTCGATGAAGCCCCACAGGCCGGTCGCCTCGTCCAGCGCCGGACCGGGCGGCTTGCGGATCTGCAGGATCTCCTCCCGGTTGCGGGGGTAGGGTCCCCAGCCGTTCTCGGCGACCCGGCGGAACACCGCGTCCAGGGCCAGCTCGGTCTGCGCGATCAGCTCGGGGTCCTCCTCCTTGCGCAGCTCCAGGGCGCGCTCGAAGTGGTTGCACGCCTCCATGTAGCGCCCCTGGTCGTAGGCGCACCGCCCGGCGTGCTGGTGCATCGTGGCCCGCAGGCGCGCGGGCAGCTCGGTGGAGTTGGCCAGGGCGAAGAGCCGGTCCGCCTCGTCGAACTCGGTCCGCCACTGGTGCACGTGCGCCAGCCGGGCCTGGGCGATCGCGATGCGGCGCAGTTCGCCGGTGGCCTCGGCGTGCGCCAGCGCGAGCTTGCCGTCGGCGAGGGCCTTGGTGAGGTCGCCGAGGATCCGCGAGACGATGGCGCGCAGGCTGAGCAGCCGCGCCCGGCTGGCGTTGTCGGCGAGCTGGTTCATCTTCCCGGTGAGCATCTCCCGGATCTCCAGGAGGCCCTCCTCGTCGTCCACCACCTCGCGCAGCGTCTCCGGATCGAAGGCCCACTCCCAGCCGGCGAGGATCTGCTCCGGGTCGGACGCCGGCCCGGAGTCGGGCGCCGGAGCGCCGGAGGTGGGTGCGCCGGACGTGGGCGCGCCCGAGGTGGGCGCCATGGTGGGGTGCGCCTCGAACCAGGGTCCGCCGGCCGGGGCCGCCTCGGCCAGCGGGCTCACCGGCACGCCGCCCGGCGGGGTCGGATCGGTCAGGGCCGCGGGGAGGTCCTCGCGGGTCCACGGCCCGGTCCCGGGCATGCCGGGCCGCGGCGCGCGTGAGGGAAGGGGCCGCGCGGGTCCGGGTGAGGGGCCCGGCGCCGGGCCGTCCCGACGCGGACGGTTCGAGGGTACGGTCGCGTGCCCGCTCGCCGGTGCCCCCTCGTCGCGGGGTACCCGGGACGGCGCGCCGGGCCGGGCGATCCCGCGCCCGGGCGGGCTCGGCGGCACCCGCGGCCCGACCGAGACGGCGGGGCTGACCGGCGCGGAGGACTCGTTGTCGGGAGGTGCCGCGCCGCGACCGCGCCGGCGGGCGATATGCGGTGGCGTCTGTTCGTCGTCCGGGTCATCATCGGAGTCGCTACGCTGCTCCGGGACCACCCGTTGCCACTGCATCGTCGGCACCGTCGCCCAGGCCGGCCCGCTCGGGCGGCGGCGCTCCTCGGCGGGCTCGTCGCGCTGGCTCATCGCGGGTCACCTCGCCTTTCCCGAGCGGTGTTGACGCTGATCAATGCCGACGACAAGGACGGGCCGGGTGTGGTCACTCGGTCCGGAATGGGAAGGAGGTTACGGGGTGGACCACGGGACCGCCACATCAGCCCGGCCGATGTGGCCGCGGCCTCCCGTACCATATCGGACTTTCGGTGCGCTCGTCAGTGCGGGGTTCCGGCGGTATTCGACGTACCGGCAGGCGACCGTGGCCGGTATCGCCACCAATACCGTATTCGGCTTCCTCAACTGTTACGTTCTGCTTTCCGTGGCCGCGGGGCGGGGCGGGAGCGCGGGCGGTTACGCGCCGGACCAGCTCGCGACGCTCGTCTGGATCAACCAGGGACTGCTGGCCACCGTGGGCGTCTGGGGCGACACCCTGCTCTCCGACCGGATCCGCACTGGCGAGGTGGTGTCCGACCTGCTGCGGCCGGTGCACCCGGTGATCACGTACCTGGGCAACGACGTCGGTCGGGCCGGCTTCGCGGCGCTGACCCGGTTCGCGGTACCGCTGCTCGTCGGCGCGCTCGCGTTCCACCTGCGCGCACCGACCCGCCCGGCGACGTACCCGCTGTTCGTGCTGTCCGTCCTGCTCGCCCTGCTGGTCAGCTTCGCCTGCCGGTACCTCGTCAACGCCGCCGCCTTCTGGCTGCTGGACTCGCGCGGCCCGCTGATGGCCTGGAACCTGGCGGCCACCCTGCTCGGCGGCCTGTACTTCCCGCTGCGCTTCCTGCCCGGACCGGTGCTGGTCGCGCTCTGGCTGGGCACGCCCTTCCCGTCCGTCCTGCAGGGGCCGGTGGACATCGCGGTGGAGCGGGTGTCCCCGCCGGGCCAGGTCGCCATCCTCGGTGGGCAGGTGGGCTGGGTGGTGGTCACCTTCTGGCTGTGCCGCGTGGTGCAGCGGGCCGCGGAGCGGCGGCTGGTGGTGCAGGGTGGCTGAGCTGGCCTACCTCCACCTGGTACGGGCGCAGGTACGCGCGCAGGCCCAGTACCGGTTGTCCTTCCTCCTCGACGCCATCGGCTCGACGCTGTTCACCACGCTGGACCTCGTCGCCATCGTGGTGCTGTTCCGGGTGACCCGCACGCTCGCCGGGTTCGGGTTCCGCGAGGCGTTCCTCATCGCGACGCTCGCCGGCCTCGGCTTCTCCGTGTCCGACCTGTGCGCCGGCAACGTGGAGCGGCTGCGGACATACGTGCGCAGCGGGCTGCTCGACGCCATCCTGGTCCGCCCGCGGGGCGTACTGCCGCAGTTGATGGCCACCGACTTCACGCTGCGCCGGGTCGGCCAGGTCGTGCAGGGCGCGGTGGCGCTGGCGCTCGCGATCCGGCTGGCCCACGTGCGCCTCACCCCGGCACACCTCGCGCTGCTGGTGCTGACCCCGCTGTGCGGCGCGGTGTTCTTCGGGTCCCTGTTCGTGGCCGGCGCCACGGTCGCGTTCTACTGGATCGACTCGGGCGAGCTGGCCAACTCCTTCACCTACGGCGGCCGCACGTTCACCCAGTACCCGATGACTGTCTACGGTGGACTGTTTCGCCGGGTGTTCGCTTACGGGCTGGGCTTCGCGTTCGTCGCGTACTATCCCGGCCTGCTGCTGCTGGACCGGCGCGACCCGCTGGGCGCACCGGCCTGGCTCGGGTGGAGCTCGCCGGCCGTCGCCACGCTGGCGGTCGGCCTCGCCGTCCTCGCCTGGCGCACCGGCGTCCGGCACTACCGGAGCACGGGGTCATGACGATCATCGAGATGCGCGAGCTGTGCCGCGAGTTCACCGTCAGCTACAAGGTCGGGCGGCTGCGCCGGGCCACCCGCACCGTGACCGCCGTCGACGGGATCGACCTGTCCGTCGAGCGCGGCGAGATGCTCGGGTACATCGGCCCCAACGGCGCGGGCAAGTCCACCACGCTCAAGATGCTCACCGGCGTGCTCGCGCCCACCTCCGGCCGGGTGCACGTGTGCGGGTACCGGCCGGTGCCGCAGCGCACCCGGCTGGCGGCGCGGATCGGCGTGGTCTTCGGGCAGCGTTCCCAGCTCTGGTGGGACCTGCCGCTGCGCGACTCGTTCGAGCTGCTGCGCCACATCTACCGGGCGCCGGCCGGCGCGCACGCCGCCCGGCTCGCCGGCTGCGTGTCCCTGCTGGATCTCGGCGGCTTCCTCGACACGCCGGTACGCCAGCTCTCGCTCGGCCAGCGCATGCGCGGCGAGCTGACCGCGGCGCTGCTGCACGGACCCGAGATCCTGTTCCTGGACGAGCCGACCATCGGCCTCGACGTGGTGAGCAAGCAGGCGGTGCGCGGGTTCCTCGCCGACCTCGGCGCCCGGGGCGACACCACGCTCGTACTCACCACGCACGACCTGGCCGACATCGAGCGGCTCGGCCGCCGGCTGGTGGTGATCGACCACGGTCGCGTGGTGCACGACGGCAGCCTCGACCAACTGCACGCCCGGTACGCCTCGCGCCGGCGGGTCGTGGTCGACCTCGACGAGCCGCTGGCCGGACCGGTGGACTTCCCCGGCGCCGACCTGGTCGAGACGGCCGCCGAGGGCCGCCGGCTGACCTTCGAGCTGTCCGGCGGTACCGGCGAACTCGTCGCCCGGCTGGCCTCGATCGCCGCGCTCCGCGACCTGTCGGTGGTGGAACCCGACATCGAGGACGTGGTGGCCCGCCTCTACGCCGAACCGGCCGGGCTCAGGGGTGCTCCATGACGAGAACGGCCCAGGTGTTCCCGGCCAGCGCCTCGTAGGTGTGCGGGATGTCCCCGGGGAAGGACGCGTAGTCGCCCGGCTCCAGCTCGACCTGGTCCGAGCGGGGGCCGGTACGCATCCGGCCGGCCGCCACGATCACGTGCTCCACACTGCCCGGCAGGTGCGCCTGCGCGTGCCGGGCCGGGCCCGGTTCCAGCTCGATCACGTAGAGGTCCCGCCGCCCGTGCGGGGACCCGGCGGCCAGCAGGGTACCGGTGAAGTGGGCGTGGTCCGACGCGATCCGGGGGGCCTGGCCGGCCCGTACCACGCGGACGGGTGGCGCGGGCGGCTCGACCAGCCGGCTGAACGGCACGTTCAGCGCCACGCCCAGCGCCCAGAGCGTCTCCACGCTCGGGTTGCCGGTGCCCGACTCCAGCTGGGACAGCGTCGACTTCGCCAGGCCGGCGCGCCGCGCCAGTTCGGTCAGGGTCAGCCCGGCCCGTTCGCGCTCCCGGCGCAGCGAGGCCGCGATCACCGCGATCGGGGGCGGTGCGACGTGCTTCATGTTCGTTTCACCGGTCCTCGTATTCGATTTGACGAACGGCCCCGTACGGGTACACGGTAGACGCCGTGTGGACCCTGGACCGAGCCCTCGTCCGTGACGTGGCGGCACTCGCGGCCGCGTCGGCCTTCGTCGGCCTGTCCTACGGTGCGATCGCGGTCGCCGCGGGCCTGCCGGTCTGGTTCGTGGTGGCGATGTCGCTGCTGGTGTTCGCGGGCGGCGCGCAGTTCATCGCGGTCGGCCTGATCTCGGCCGGCAACCCGGTCGCCGCCGTCCTCGCGGGCCTGCTGCTCAACGCGCGCCACCTGCCCTTCGGCCTGGCGGTCGCCGACGTGATGGGCAAGGGATGGGGTAGCCGGCTGCTGGGCAGTCACCTGATGGTCGACGAGTCCGTGGCGTTCGCGCTGGCCCAGCCCGACGGCACCCGCCGGCGCCGGGCCTACTGGCTCACCGGAGCGACCCTGTTCGTGGCATGGAACACCGGCACGGTTGCCGGCATCGCCCTGGCCGGGTCGGTCGGCGATCCGGCCAGCTTCGGGCTGGACGCCGCGTTCCCGGCCGGCCTGCTCGCGCTGCTGATGACCACCCTGCGCCAGTCCCGGCCGCGGCGGGTCGCGCTGGTCGGCGCCTCGGTGGCGGTACTGGCGACGCCGCTGCTGCCGGCGGGCCTGCCGGTACTGCTCGCACTGGTCGGGTTGGGTGCCCGCCTGACCGAGCGCACCGGGCGGAGCGAGGGCCACGAGATCAGGCAGAAGGAGTAACGGCGTGGCTGTCTCGCTGATCGTGGCGGTCGTGGTGCTGGCCGCCGGCACGTACGCGTTCCGCCTGGGTGGTGTGCTGCTGCGCGACCGGCTGCGCCTGCCGGAGCCGGTGCGCGAGGCCCTCCCGCTCGCCGCGGTCGCGCTGCTCGCCGCGCTGGCCGCGACCGCCGCGCTGACCCAGGGCGGGGGCTTCGCCGGCATCGCCCGTCCGGCCGGCGTCCTGGTCGGCACGCTGGCCGCCTGGCGGAAGCTCCCGTTCGTCGCGGTGGTCGCGATCGCCGCGGTGACCACCGCCCTGCTCCGCCTCGCCGGCGTGGCTTAGATCTTGTCGCCGACCTTCACCCGTGGCTTGGGTACCCGCAGCCGGCGGAAGCTGATCGTGCGCATGACGACGTAGAAGTAGAGCCCGCGCTGCCCCTGAGTGTCCTTCGGAAAGCGCTCGCGGGCCAGCGCCTTGACCTTCCGTACGATCAGGAAGGTGTCGACGATCGTCGCCGCGAACAGCACCAGGAACAGCGTGTTGGCCGCGATCCGCACGGACTGCGGGAAGCCCTTGCTCGTGCCCAGCAGCACGACGAACAGGCCGACGAAGAAGAACGTCGCCGCGTTGCGCCGGGAGTCCACCACGTCGCGCGCCAGCCGCCGCACCTGCCCCTTGTCGCGGGGGAGCAGGTACTTCTCGTCGCCGGCCATCATCTTCCCGCGCGACTCGGCGCGCTCCTCGCGCTGGCGTTGCCGGGTGCGGCGCAGCGCCTCCTTGCGGTTGGCGGCCGGCGGTTCGGGCCGGCGCACGGCGGCGCTCGCGCGCTTGGGTGTCGCCTCGCCCTTCTTCGCCGTGTACGCCCTGGCCGGCCTGGCCGGCCCGGTCACCTCGTCCGCCGGGTCGTCCACCTCGGCGAGCTGATCCTGAACCAGGCCGGAATCCTTGCGACGGAACAACGATGCCACGGGTGCAGACTAGCTCAGTGCGGCCGACGGCCGCTCCTCCCGTAAGGATCAGGTCGTGCCGCACCGACAGTCGCCGGCCAGTCGGCATGTGCGCCGAGCGCGGCGAGCTTGCCGTCGAAGTCCTCGTAGCCCCGGTTGATGAGGCTGACCCCGAAGACGTGCGAGGTGCCGTCGGCGGCCAGCGCGGCGATCAGGTGGCTGAAGCCGCCGCGCAGGTCGGGGATGACGAGGTCGGCCGCGTGCAGTTTGCTCGGACCCGCGATGACGGCCGAGTGCTTGAAGTCGCGGCGGCCGAACCGGCACGGGGTACCGCCGAGGCAGTCCCGGTACACCTGGATCGTGGCGCCCATCGTGTTGAGCGCCTCGGTGTAGCCGAGCCGGCGCTCGTACACCGTCTCGTGCACGATCGACAGGCCGCGCGCCTGGGTCAGCGCGACCACGAGCGGCTGCTGCCAGTCGGTCATGAAGCCGGGGTGCACGTCGGTCTCCAGCGCCACCGCGCGCAGTTCCTCGCCCGGGTGCCAGAACCGGATGCCGCCGCCGGGCGCGTCGTCGATCTGGAAGGCGCCGCCGACCGAGGTGAACACGTTCAGGAAGGTCATCATGTCGGCCTGGCGGGCGCCGCGGACCATGATGTCGCCGCCGGTGGCCAGCGCCGCGCAGGCCCAGCTCGCCGCCTCCAGCCGATCGGGTACCGGCCGGTGCGAGTACCCGCGCAGCCGCGGTACCCCCTCGATCTCGATCACCCGGTCGGTGTGCACCTTGATGATGGCGCCCATCTTCTGCAGCGCGCAGATCAGGTCGATGATCTCCGGCTCTACCGCGGCGTTGCGCAGTTCCGTGACGCCCTGCGCCCGTACCGCCGTGAGCAGCACCTGCTCGGTCGCGCCGACGCTCGGGTACGGCAGTTCGAATTTCGTGCCGTGCAGCCCGGCGGGCGCGGTCAGGTGCAGCCCCTCGGGCGCCTTGTCGACGATCGCGCCGAACTGGCGCAGCGCGGCGAGGTGGAAGTCGATCGGCCGGTCGCCGATGTGGCAGCCGCCCAGGTCGGGGATGAACGCGTGGCCGAGCCGGTGCAGCAGCGGCCCGCAGAACAGGATCGGGATGCGGCTGGAGCCGGCGTGCACGTTGATCTGGTCGACGTTCGCCACGTCCACATTGGACGGATCGAGGACGAGGGAGTCACCCTCCTCGGTCACCTTCACGCCGTGCAGTTCCAGCAGGCCGCGCACCACGTCGACGTCGCGGATCTTCGGCACGTCGTGCAGCCGGCTCGGGGTGTCGCCGAGCAGCGTGGCCACCATCGCCTTGGAGACGAGGTTCTTCGCGCCGCGCACCCGGATCTCGCCGGTCAACGGAGCTCCACCACGCACCCGCAGGACGTCCTTGGTCACGCAAACCTCCAGCGATAGCAGAACGTGGTGACTGTACGTGGCCCGGTCAAGCTGGCTGTCCGGTGTCCGCACGGGCTCGCCGGGGCAGCATATCGGTAAGAACGGGGCGATGCAGCTCGGCGCTGTGCGTCCGGAAGGCGCTACGGAAAGTCAGGGAAGCGCGAGCATCTGGTCGAGTGCGGCGCGCGCGTACCGGGCCGTGTCCGGATCCACCGTGATCTGGTTCGGCACCCGGCCGGCGACCAGCTCCTCCAGCGCCCACACCAGGTGGGGCAGGTCGATGCGGTTCATCGTCGAGCAGTAGCAGACGGTCTTCTCCAGGAACATGATCTGCTTGTCCGGGTGCGCGTTCGCCAGCCGCCGCACCAGGTTCAGCTCGGTACCGACGGCCCACGCCGAACCGGCCGGCGCCGCCTCGATCGTGCGGATGATGTACTCCGTCGAACCCACGTGGTCGGCCGCGGTCACCACCTCGTGGCGGCACTCGGGGTGCACCAGCACGTTCACCCCGGGTACCCGGGCCCGCACGTCGTCGACGCAGTCGAGGGTGAAGCGGCCGTGCACCGAGCAGTGCCCGCGCCAGAGGATCATCTTGGCCGCGCGCAGCTGGTCGTCGGTCAGGCCGCCGCCCGGCTTGTGCGGGTCGTAGAGCACGCAGTCGTCGAGCGAGAACCCCATCTCCAGCACCGCGGTGTTCCGGCCCAGATGTTGATCGGGCAGGAAGAGCACCTTCCGGGATCCGGCCGCGCCGGGTCTGGCGGTCGAGCTGGCGGCGGCTGTGCCGAAGGACCAGTCGAGGGCGCGCTTCGCGTTGGAGGAGGTGCAGACCACCCCGCCGCGGCGCCCGACAAATCCCTTGATGTCCGCGGAGGAGTTCATATAGGTGACGGGTACGGTCGCCTCGGCGATGCCCAGCTCAGCCAGCCGGTCCCAGCAGGTCGCCACCTGCGACAGCGCCGCCATGTCCGCCATCGAGCAGCCGGCGCCCAGGTCGGGCAGCACGACCCGCTGCGCGTCGGTGGTGAGGATGTCGGCGCTCTCGGCCATGAAGTGCACGCCGCAGAACACGATGTACTCGGCCTCCGGCCGGGCGGCCGCCTCGCGGGCCAGCTTGAACGAGTCGCCGGTCACGTCGGCGAACTGGATCACCTCGTCGCGCTGGTAGTGGTGGCCCAGCACGAAGACCCGGGTACCCAGCGCCGCCTTGGCCGCGCGGGCCCGCTCCACCAGGCCGGGGTCGCTGGGCGCGGGCAGGTCCCCGGGGCACTCCACGCCCCGCTCCGCGCCGGCGTCGGTGCCGCGGCCGAGCAGGAGCAGGGCGGTCGCGGTGGGGCCGGGGTCGACGAAGGTCGTCACGCGGCAATGGTCGCACAGGGTCGCTCTGACCCGCGCCAATCGGCCGCGTGACGTGAGAGACTCCCGCGGATGCGTGTTCTCATCTGTCCGGACAAGTTCGCCGGGACCCTGACCGCGGTCGAGGCGGCGGGCGCGATCGCGCGCGGCTGGAGCCGGGCGGCGCCGGGCGACGAGACCGACGAGCGGCCGCTGGCCGACGGCGGGCCAGGGTTCCTCGATGTGATCGCCGCCACCGCCGGTGGCTCTCGGGTGCCGGTACCGACGGTGGATCCGCTCGGGCGCCCGGTGCCGGGGGAGGTGCTCGTCCTCGGGCAGACCGGGTACCTGGAGAGCGCGCAGGCGTGCGGGCTGCACCTGCTGGTCCCGGCCGAGCGCGACCCGAAGACCACCACCTCGTACGGGCTGGGAGTGCTGGTCGCCGGGGCGGTCGAGAGGGGGGTGCGGGAGCTGGTCATCGGGCTGGGCGGCTCGGGTACCAACGACGCCGGCGCCGGCATGCTCGCCGCGCTCGGGGCCGCCCCGCTGGACGCGGCCGGGTACGCGCTGCCCTACGGGGGAGCCGCGCTGCTCGCCGCGGCCACGCTGGGCGGCGTGCCCCGGATGCGCGGCGTCCAGCTCGTCGCCGCGACCGACGTGGACAACCCGCTGACCGGCCTGACCGGCGCCACCGCGGTGTACGGCCCGCAGAAGGGCGCCACCCGCGAGGACGTGCTGCTGCTCGACCGTGCCCTGGGTACCTTCGCCGAGGTCCTCGAGCGCGGCCTGCCGACCTGCCCGCCAGACCTGGCCCAGGTGCCCGGCGCGGGCGCGGCCGGCGGCCTGGGCGCCGCGCTGCTCGCGCTCGGCGGGCGGGCGGTCTCCGGGCTCGGGCTGGTCCGGGAGCTGACCGGGCTGGACAAGGCGCTGGACGCGGTCGATCTGGTGATCACGGGGGAGGGCTCCTTCGACGACCAGTCGCTGCGGGGCAAGGTCGTCTCCGGTGTTGCCGCCGGTGCGCGGGACCGGGGCCTGCCCTGCGTGGTGCTGGCCGGCCGGAGTTCCGCGGGGCGCCGGGAGGCCGCCGCGGCCGGCGTGAGCGAGACGTACACGCTGGTGGAGCACCTGGGCAGCGTGGAACGGGCGATGGCCGAGCCGGCCGAGGGCCTGGTCGACCTGGCCGGCCGGGTGGCCCGGCAGTGGTCGCGGCCCAGCAAGTGAGCGACCCGGAAGTGGGCGGCCCGGAAGTGAGCGGCCCGGAAGTGAGCGGCGGCACGGGCACGGACGGTACTTCGCGTGCGACCATGGGAATGTCGTCCATACCGGCTAGCGTTAGCCACGTCGGACTCGTAAACCGTGCAGGGAGCTGGAACCGTGACCGTTACCGACAGTGAGCAGACCGCCGAGACGAGCACCGTCATCCTCACGGATGTCGCCGCTTCCAAGGTCAAGGCACTGCTCGAGCAGGAAGGCCGCGACGACCTGAGGCTGCGGGTGGCTGTGCAGCCCGGCGGGTGCTCGGGCCTGCGATACCAGTTGTTCTTCGACGAGCGCCAGCTCGACGGCGACCTCGTCAACGAGTTCCCGAGCGAGGCAGGGGCCGTGGAGGTCGTGGTGGACCGGATGAGCGCGCCCTACCTGAGCGGCGCGACCATCGACTTCGCCGACCGCATCGACGCGCAGGGCTTCACGATCGACAACCCGAACGCCTCAGGCTCGTGCGCCTGCGGCGACTCGTTCCACTAGGCGAGCTCCACGGGGTTCGAGGGAGCGGCAGGACTGTAGGCTTGCCTACGCCGTCGCTCCCTCGTCTCCTGGTCCCCTGAGGTCCTCATGAAGATCGCGGTCACCGGCTCCATCGCCACCGACCACCTGATGCACTTTCCCGGCCGCTTCGCCGAGCAGCTCCTGCCGGATCAGCTGCACAACATCTCGCTGTCATTCCTGGTGGACGACCTCGTCGTCCGGCGCGGCGGGATCGCGGCCAACATCGCCTTCGGCATGGGACAGCTGGGCCTGCGTCCGGCGCTGGTCGGCGCGGTCGGCACCGACTTCGCCGACTACCGTGCGTGGCTGGAGCGGCACAACGTGGACTGCGACTCGGTCCACGTGAGCGAGGTGGCGCACACCGCGCGGTTCGTGTGCACCACCGACGAGGACATGTGCCAGGTCGCCTCGTTCTACGCCGGCGCGATGGCCGAGGCCCGCAACATCGAACTCGCCCCGGTGGCGCTGCGGCTGGCCGGCCTCGATCTCGTGGTGGTCAGCCCGAACGACCCGGTCGCCATGATCCGCCACACCGAGGAGTGCCGGCAGCGCGGGTACCCGTTCGCCGCCGACCCGTCCCAGCAACTGGCACGGATGTCCGGCGAGGAGGTCCGGCTGCTCGTCGACGGGGCCACCTACCTGCTGACCAACGAGTACGAGAAGGAACTGCTGGAGTCCAAGACCGGGCTGTCCGACGCGCAGGTCCTCGACCGGGTCGGCATCCGGGTGACCACCCTGGGCAAGGACGGCGTGATGATCACCGGCCGGAGCATCGAGCCGGTACACGTGCCCGTGGCCCAGGAGGTGCAGGCCTACGACCCGACCGGCGTCGGCGACGGGTTCCGGGCCGGGTTCTTCACCGCCCGCTCGTGGAGCCTCGGCCTGGAGCGCTCCGCCCAGGTCGGCGCGCTGCTGGCGACGATGGTCCTGGAGACCGTCGGCACCCAGGAATACCAGATCCGCACCGAAGACTTCCTGAAGCGGCTGCGCGCGTCGTACGGCGACAGCGCCGCCGACGAGGTGGCGCCGCACCTGCCCGCGCCGCGCCCGGACGTCAGCTGATCCGGCGCACCTCGTAGGCGGCCGGCCCGACCTCGCCGAGGTACTCCTGGCCGCGCATCCGGCACCAGGCGGGGATGTCGTTCGCCGCCGCGGGGTCGTCGGCGAGCACCCGAAGCACCCCGCCCACCGGCGTCCCCGGCAGCCGCCGGGCCAGCGCGATCACCGGCAGCGGGCACCGCTGCCCCCGGCAGTCCAGCGTGTCGACGTCGACCATCACAGACCCGCCACGCCCGCCTGCGACCGCAGCCGGGCCACGACTTCCGGCAGCATGTCGAGGAAGCGCCGCACGTCGTCCCCGGTCGTCTCCCGGTGCAGCGAGATCCGCACGTTGCCGTGCGAGAGCACACCCATCGCCTCCAGCACGTGACTGGGGCGCAGCGTGCTGGCGGTGCACGAGGAGCCGGACGACACCGCGAAGCCGGCCCGGTCCAGCTCGTGCAGGAGGGCCTCGCCGTCCACGTACAGGCAGGAGAAGGTGACCAGGTGGGGTAGCCGGTCCACCGGGTCCCCGACCACCTCCACGTCGGGTACCGACGCGGCCACCCGCGACCGGATCAGATCCACCAGCGCGTGCAGCCGCCGCGCCTGTGCCTCCCGCTCGGCCAGCACGGCGCGCAGCGAGGCGGCCGCGGCGACGACCTCCGGAAGGTTCAGCCCGCCGGGTGCGTCCAGGGTGCCCGGCTCCGCGCCCGGCCACGGCGCCGCCCACCGGGTGCCCTTGCGCACCACGAGGATCCCGACCCCGGCCGGCCCGCCCCACTTGCGGGCACTGGCGGTCAGCACCGACCAGCCGGTGGGCAGCGGGGCGTACCCGGCGGAGGCGGCCGCGTCGACGTAGAGCGGGACGCCGGCCGCGGTACAGGCCCGGCCGACGGCGGCGACCGGTTGCCCGGTGCCGACCTCGTGACTGGCGCTGATCAGGGCGGCGAGCACCACGTCCGGGCCGTGCACCGCGTCGGCGAACGCGTCGAGGTCCACCCGTCCCAGCACGTCCACCCCGATCCGCACGGTGCGGCCGGTACCGGCCGCGTGCAGCACCGCGGAGTGCTCGATCGCGGAGTGCACGACGGTCGAGCGGCCGGACGGGCGGGCGGCCCGGGCCCCGGCGACGGCCGCGTGTGCCGCGAGGGTGCCGTTGGGCTGGAAACCCACCTCGTCGGCGCGCACCCCGAGCGCCTCCGCGACCGAGGCGCGGGCCGCGTCCAGGAGCTGGCGGGCCCGGCGCGCCGGCGTGTAGAGCTTGCCCGGATCGGCCCAGCCGTCCGGCATTCCCGCGAGCAGGGCCTGCGCCGTCACCGGGTGCGCGGGCGCACCCGCCGCGGCGTCGAAATACGCGTAGCCGCCCACCGGACCAAGGTACTTCAGGACAGGCGTCCGAGGTGGACACGGCGACCCCAAGACCGGCGCATCCGGCTTGGTCGAGTACTCTGCGACCGGGCCGAGCGTGTGGGCTTTGGGCTGGTGGGTATGGCGCTGCTAGGGAGGCAGAGCAGGTGGTCGCATTCCGGAGCCGCCGCCGGGCGGTACGGTTCGCCGGGCTGGCGAGCGTCGCCGTAGCGGCGGTGGTGCTGCTGTCCGGGTGCTCCGTAGACTCGGTGTTCCGGTTCGGCTGGCCGGTCAAGGGCATCAGTGAGCAGTCCAAGCAGATGTACAACCTGTGGATCGGTTCGGTCATCGCCGCCCTGGCCGTCGGCTTCTTCGTATGGGGCCTGATCTTCTGGTGCGTCATCCGGTACCGCAAGCGCGGCGAGGAACTGCCCCCGCAGACCCGTTACAACATGCCGATGGAGCTGCTGTACACCGTGCTGCCGTTCCTGGTCATCGCCGTGCTCTTCTACTACACGGCGACGATCGAGGCCGATGTCAACAGGATCCCGAAGAACCCCGACGTCACCGTCGACGTCGTCGCGTTCAAGTGGAACTGGCAGTTCGAGTACGAGGGAGTGACCACACCCGACGGGCAGAAGGTCTCCACGATCGGTGCGAGCGACTACATCCCGGTGCTCGTGGTGCCGACGCACAAGACGATCCTGTTCGTGGAGAGCTCACCCGACGTGATCCACTCCTTCTGGGTACCCGAGCTGCTGTTCAAGCGCGACGTGTTCCCGGGCAACGTGAAGAACTCGTTCGCGGTGACCATCGACAAGGAGGGTGCGTACATCGGCCACTGCGCCGAGCTGTGCGGCACCTACCACTCGATGATGAACTTCGAGCTGCGCGCGGTACCGGCCGACGAGTACCAGAAGTTCCTCGCGGCCAAGCAGCAGGGGATGAGCACGCCGGACGCGCTGCGGACGGCCGGTGACCCGAACCCGCTCGCGACGACCACACACCCGTTCGACACCGACCGCGTTTCCCGTACCGCCAGCTGACGGCACGTCGAGGATCGAGGACAGAACATGAAGAGCGAGTGGCGACTGTTCGGTCTGGTCGCGGCGTTCCTGTTCGTCGCCTGCATCGTGTACGTGCTGTGGACCAGGGCCGAGCTGGGTGCCGTGGACTGGATCGGGAGCACGGCGCTGGTCCTCTCCGGACTGCTGTGCGGGATGTGCGCCGGGTACTTCTGGTTCGTCTCCCGCCGCATCGACCCGCGCCCGGAGGACCGCCCCGACGCGGAGATGAGCGA
>JBBWZQ010000294.1:0-11853 GCA_039649115.1 Micromonosporaceae bacterium
GTACCTGCCGTCGCTGGCCCGCCGGCTCGTCGAAGCGACCCAGCACCGGCGTCGCGTCCGGGGCCGCCGCGAGGATGCCGAGGTCGGCGATGAGACCGGCGCAGCTCTGGTACCGGTCCGCAGGCTCCTCGGCCAGCAGCTTGGCGATCACCCCGGCCAGCCCGGGCGGTACCGTGGAAGGCGGCGCGACCGGCCGCCGCCCGGCCACGCACTCCGCCATCACCCCACCGAGCGAGTACAGGTCGGCCCGCGCGTCGACGGCATCCGCGCCGACCCGCAAGCTCTCCGCGGAAGCCTCGGCGCGGACCCGCAAGCTCTCCGCGGAAGCCTCTGCGCGGAACCGCAAGCTCTCCGCGGAAGCCTCGGCGCGGACCCGCAAGCTCTCCGCGGAAGCCGGCCGGGCGGCGAGCCCGAAGCCGGTCACCCGGGCCCGGCCGTCCTCCTGGATGAGGATGTTCGCCGGCTTCACGTCGCCGTGCACCAGCCCGGCCCGGTGCGCCGCACCCAGCACCTGGGCGACCTGGATGCCCAGCCGCACGGTGCGCTCGGGCGAGAGCGGGCCACCGCACAGCATCTCGGCCAGGTCGATCCCGGTGATCAGGTCGAGCACGAGGTACGGGTGCCCGTCCACCTCGCCCACCTCGTGCACCACCGGCAGCCCGGGATGGTCCACGCCGGCGAGCAGGACAGCCTCGCGCCGGAAGGCGGCCAGCATCTGCCCGCCCTCATCGGGACCCGTGAAGACCTTCATCGCGCACTCGACGTCGTCGCGGCGCACCCGGTACACCACGGTCCGGGGACCCCGCGCCAGTTCGCCGAGCAGCGTCAGCCCAGGAGGTACCGGCACACCCACAGTCACGCATGCCCATCGGCAGCCGCGGCCCGTTTCCGAGCAACCCGCGGCACCCGGACCGCACCACAACGCACCCCGCCCCGCCGGCCAGGGCGGGGCGGGGTGGTTTCGGCAGCCGTCAGGCTCGGGGGTAGCCCTCAGGCGAGCTCGACGAGGGGGAAGGAGCGGTGCCGGCGGGGCGGCATCAGGTAGTTCTGCCGGCGCGTGGCGGTGATGAAGCGCTCCAGGCCGTTGTCCGTCACCGGGATGGCGAACTGGGCACTCAGGTCCTGGGCGGCGGTGTTGCGGCGCATGGTGGTGAAGAAGTCGGCCGTGGGGACGAAGATGCTGAACTGCAGCTTCGGCTGGTTGTCCCCGTTCGGCACGTCCATGCTGTCGAAGCCGGGACCGTCCATCCGCGCGTGGATCGGCGTACCGTCCGCGGCGCGCGACGAGCGCTGGAGCGTGGACAGGTGGCCCACCCGGTGCTCGTTGTCCTCCGTACCGATGCCCTGCGCCGTCTGCTGCGCGTACCCCGCGCCGCGGAACTGGTTGGGCAGGAACGCCGGGCCGCCACCGTCCTGGAACTGGTCGGAGCGGCCGGGGTCGAGAGCGGGCGAGTGGAACATGTACTGCACCCGCTCGGTGAAGATGCCGTCGGCGCCCGGTCCCGCGGTGGCCGACGCCATGTCGAACCACTGCAGCATGTCGATGATGTCGTGCGCCAGGTGCATCACCGAGCCGTTGTCGAAGTAGTCACCGGCCACCGCGGTGGTCAGCCGGGCCGAGGAGTTTCCGGCGAAGGTACAGATGGGTGCCGGGCCGGAGGCGTTGGTCTGCTGGTCGGCGAAGCCCATCCACATCGGCGACTGGTGCTGGATGAAGTTGGCGAAGGGCAGGCCGTTCTGCTGCGCCACCGCCTGCGGCAGTCCGATCTGGACGAACATGTGCCGGCTGGAGGTGAACGCCAGCAGCCCGGTGAAGCGCGGCGACGTCACGTTCGGGTGGCCGGCCAGCCTGTTGCTCCCGTTGAACCAGTTCAGCACGTCCTGGATGATGCTGAAGTTGTCACTGCGGAACACGAACATCAGATCGTTCTGCTCGATGACGACCGGCACGTTGTACCGCAGCTTGGTGATGCCCGGGTTACCCGACGACACGTCGGTCGGGCCGACCACCGCCTCCTCCAGCGCGAAGCGGCTGTTGTCGGACCCGAGTCGGGGCATCCGGCCGGACACCAGGGTTCCGGTCAGGCCACCGGGCAGCCGGCGGAAGTAGGGCAGCGCGTACGCGACCATCGTGACGAGCTGTGCGGCCGACCACAGGTAGTTGTCCTCCAATGTGGACAGTACCCGGTTCAGCTCGGCCTGGTCGGCCACGGTCGGCGTGCGCTGCAACCGGGCCGTCACGAACATGGTGTGCACCGGCGGCATGGCGAACGGCACGCCCGTGTCGGATGTCTGGGGTGGTGCCGAGAAGGCGCCGATGTCGAACTGGATGTCGGACGGGGCCACGGCGGGCTGGACGGCGGCGCGCGCCTGGCTGCGGGTCAGCGGACCGGCAACCTCCAGCGCGGTGATCCCCATTGCCAATGCCCCCGCGCCTTTCAAGGCGGTACGGCGGCTGACGAACGGAATTCTGTCCATGGGGTTGGGTAACCCCCTTCGCGCACATTAGACGGACAAAGAACGATAAGAAACTATCGACCGCCTGCTGCCTGAGTCATGGCGAACTACCCTTGGGGGTGGGCACGCTCCCACGAATAACCGGCGCACCGGGTTCACTGCGCGATCAGGCCCAGCCGGTACGCCGCGATCAGCGTTTCCGGCCGGTTGTGCGTGCCGAGCTTGCGGAACAGCCGCGCCTGCGTGTTCTCCACGGTCTTGGTGGCGATCCCCAATGCCCGGGCGGTCTGCCGCACGGTGTGCCCGCACGCGATCGAGCTCAGAATGTCCCGCTCGCGCGCGGTGAGTTCGGGCGCGCCGGCCGCCGGCCGGTTGATCAGAGCGGACATCCAGTTGGCGAGCAGGCGCACGTGTCCGGCGTCCAGCACGCGGTACCCGTGGGACACCAGCGACAGCACCGAACACAGATCCCGCGCCACGTCGCCGCGCCACACGAGCGCGTACGCCCCGTGCAGCACCGCGTCCACCGCGGTGGTCACCTCGGGTACCGACGACTGGACCACGACCGCCGGTACGCCCAGCGCCGACGGGATCTCCCAGTCGGGGGCGGCCGGATCGATCAGCAGCACGATCGCCTGCCCCCGGTTCCACTGGGCCCAGTGGTCGCCGGTCAGCGGCTCGATCGTGTGTACACGGACGAACGGGACCGAGGACTGGAGCAGGACGTGTGACACGTCGTCCAGGCACGGGCCGGCCGGTCCGCGGATCACCACGAGGACCCGGGAACCGAGCTCCGGATCTGGCGGGACGACCTCGATGAGGTCCCCGGCCGTGGCCAGGCTGACCCCCTCCGACCCGTGGGTCTGGTCCGGTGCCGGACGGCCGTCGCCCGGTGGGCCACCGTTCGGGCCGCCACCGTTCGCGCCGCCCGCGCCCGGACCACCGGCAGCCGGGCCGTCCCCGTGCGGGCCACCCCCGTGGGACACGTCGAACAGCCCGAGCGACATGGCGCGGGACACCGCGTGGCTCTGGTTGCCCACGCCGAACTTGGCGTAGATGCTGCGCTTGTGGTTCTCCACGGTGTGCGGGCTGATCCGCAGCAGCTCCGCCATCTCCAGCACGCTGCGCCCGGCACCCATCAGCGCGACCACGGCCAACTCCCGCTCGGTGAGCACCTGCCTGGGCGGGGCCGGCCGCACCGCCTGCGCCCGCTGGCGGACCAGCCGTAGGACCGTGTCGGGTCCTGCCGAGTACGGCACCAGCGCGGTGATCCCGGCCTTGATGGCCGCCCCGATGACACTCGGCGCCGCGTCCGTGTAAGTCACCACGAATTCGACGGTCGGGAAGCTCGTGCGCAGATGATGGAGTACCTCGACCATCGGCCCGGTCAGCACGCTGATGTCGACCATGCAGACGTCCGGGCGGTACATGGGGCACAGCGCGTACAGCCCCTTGAGCGTGGCCGTCTGCGCCAGCACGGAGACGTCCGGCTGGCTCGCAAGGTGCGTGAGCAGCGCGCTGTGTGGTAACCGGCGGCCTGATTGCACCACCAGTCGAATAGATCGCCTGTCGGTCTCGGCCATCTCGGATCACGCCCCCGCCGGCTGGCTTCCGGATAGCAGTGCTTTTGCTGTGGTCGAGCAAACTTCATTCAGGAATTTGAATGAGTCTAGGTTCCTTCGAGTAATCCGCTCAACTGTCAGATATGCCATGTACGTCCCGACCCACGTGGAGAGTTCGCAGTTGGGGCGAGAAATGGGACGTGTCCTCGTGGCCCCTAGGGGGTTTCGGTCCCCCCGGGGGACTCACCAGAGCCGCGACCCGAGCCGAAAGTCATTGAGTGTCATCGAAGGGTAGCTCCCCCACCGGGCACCCGTCGCCCCCCAGCCCTCCAGAGGATCTCGGCCATGGTCAACCGAAGACACGTCCTGAAGGCCGGTACCGTCACCGGCGCCGCGCTACTCGTCCCGGCGGCGCTTGTCGTGCGTCGTAGGGACGCCGTCGCGGCGGTACCCGGCGGCACCCTCGATCCGAACGCGCTCCCGAAGTACGTCACCCCGCTGTACGTGCCACCCGCGATGCCCCGTACCGGCACCGCCAACGGCGTCGACATGTACGAGATCGGGGCGCGCCAGTTCAGCCAGCAGATCCTGCCGGCCGGCTGGCCGTCGACATCAGTCTTCGGCTTCGGGTCCACAACGGACAGTACGACGTTCCACTACCCGGCCAACACGATCGAGGCGCGCGCCGGGAATCCGGTCAGCGTCACGTGGGCCAACCAGTTGATGACATCGAGGGGCCAGTTCCGGCCGCACCTCCTGCCGATCGACCCGACACTGCACTGGGCGAACCCATCGGGTGGTGTGTCCGGACGCGACTCGCGCCCGACATTCACCTCCACTCCCAGCCCGTACCGCGGGCCGGTGCCACTCGTGGTGCACATGCACGGCGCGCACGTGTTCGAGGAGAGCGACGGGTACCCCGAGGCGTGGTACCTGCCGCCGGCGCGGAACATCCCCTCCGGTTACGCCACGGTCGGCTCGTTCTACAACCAGTTCAGGTCGCAGGCCCAGGCGCGCAACGGCAACACCTGGTCGACCGGGAGCGCCGTCTTCCGATACCCCAACGACCAGCGCGCCACCACCCTCTGGTACCACCCGCACGACCTCGGCATGACGCGGGTCCAGGTCTACTCCGGGCTGAGCGGCTTCTACCTGCTGCGCGGCGGCTCGGCCGACCTGCCGGCCGGGGCGCTGCCGGGACCGGCGCCGCGGCGCGGCGACCCGGCCGGCGTGGCATACCACGAGATCCCACTCATGATCCAGGACCGCTCGTTCAACTCGGACGGGTCGCTGTTCTTCCCGTCGAGCAGAGGCTTCTTCGGCGACGCGCCGCCCGACGGTCCCTGGGCACCCACGACCGACCTGCCGCCCATCTGGAACCCGGAGTTCTTCGGCAACACGATGGTCGTGAATGGACGGACGTGGCCCGCGCTGTCGGTGGAGCCTCGCCGGTACCGCTTCCGCGTCCTGAACGCGTGCAACTCGCGCACCATGCTGCTGCGCGTCGCGTCCGACCCGCTGGCAACGCGGCCGGTACCGACCGCGCTGCCGCTCTGGGTCATCGGCACGGACGGCGGCTTCATCCCCGCACCGGTCTCGGTGGACCTGCTGCGGGTCGCGCCGGCGGAGCGCTTCGACGTCATCGTCGACTTCACCGGGTTGCCGGTGGGCACGTCGCTGTACCTCATCAACGAGGGCCCGGACGACCCGTTCGGCGGTGGCGACGAGACCGTCGACTTCCTGCCCTCCGACCCGACCACGACCGGTCAGATCATGCGTTTCACCGTGGTCCCGTCGACCGGTACGGACACCAGCGTCCCACCGGGCCAGTTGCGCCTGCCCACGGTGACGCCGATCGGGCCGGCCAGCCGGACCCGCCAGCTGTCGCTCAACGAGCTGAGTTCGGCGTTCTACGCGGACGCGCCCACCGTCGGCCTGCTCGGCACCATGACCGCGGCCGGCGAGCCGAACCCGCTGGAGTGGATGGACGCGGTCACCGAGAACCCGTCGGTCAACTCCACCGAGGTGTGGGAGCTGAACAACTTCACCGAGGACGGCCACCCCGTGCACATCCACCTGGTCCAGTTCCAGGTGGTGAACCGGCAGGCCTTCGGCGGCGCGCCGGTGCGGCCACCGGAGGTGTGGGAGACCGGCTTCAAGGACACCGTGGTCGCGCTGCCGCAGGAGACCACCCGGGTGCGGGCCCGCTTCGACCTCCCCGGCCGGTACGTGTGGCACTGCCACATCATCGACCACGAGGACAACGACATGATGCGCCCGTACCAGGTCTCCTAGTCGCGTTTAGGGTTCGCGGACCGGGGAATCGAGCATCTCGCACTCACGAGGGGGCGGGATGCTCGATTCACCACCACGGGTGGCGCTGGTGCACGGCGCCGCGCCGGCCCGTCTGGACGGCGTCAGCGACTACGTCGGGCGGCTCGCCGAGGCCCTGTCCGCGGCCGGTGTGCGCCCGGCGGTGGTGCCGGTGCACCCGGGGCGGGGTACCGGCTGGTGGTCCACTGTAGACAATGCGGCGGCGCGGGTGGCGGCGGCGCGACCGGACGTGGTGCACGTCCAGTTCGCACCCTCGGCGTTCCGGTTCTCGCGGGTACCCGGGCTGCTGCTGCCGCACCTGTTGAGCCGCCGGGTGCCCCTGGTGACGACCCTCCACGAGTACGGCGACCCGCCCGCCGGCGTCTGGCCCGAGCTGGAGCACGGCGGCCTGCTCGACCGGGACGCGGGCCGGCTGGTACCGGCCAGCCGCGCGCTGGTCGTGACGAACGTGGCGCACGCCCGGTCCCTGTACCGGCGTACCGGCCGGTTCGCGGTGCGCCTGCCGCTCGCGCCCAACGTGGACGTGGCACCGGTGGCACCGGGCACCCGCGAGCGGGTACGGGCCGACCTGGGCCTGCCCCCGGACGCGCCGGTACTGGTCTTCTTCGGCTTCGTGCACCCGGTGAAGGGGCTGCGGTACCTCATCGAGGCGCTGCCCGCCCTGCGCGCCCGCCACCCCGACCTGCACCTGCTCGTGGTCGGCGGGCTGCCCTCCCTGGCGCTGCCCCAGGCGCAGGCCCACGCGTTCCGGGTGGAGCTGGCCAGCCTGGCCGGCGGGCTCGGGCTGTCCCGGGCGGTCACCTTCACCGGGTACCGGCCGGCCGCCGAGGCGTCGGCGCTGCTGTCCGCGGCGGACCTTGCCGTGCTGCCGTTCACCGCGGGGGTGACCGGCAAGAGCGGTGCGCTGCTGACCGTGCTGGCGCACCGGCTGCCCACCGTCGTCACCGTCCCCGACCGGCCCGAGCCGGACCTGGCCGACGGGCGGACCGTGGTGTACGCGGCCGGCCGGCGCGATCCCGGTGCGCTGGCCGGAGCGGTCGGGCGCGTGCTGGCGGACCGGGCGCTGGCCGAGCGGGTGGCGCGCGGCGGCCGGCAGCTGGTCGCCGCACGCACCTGGCCGGCCCTGGCGATCGGGCACTGCGACCTGTACGCGGCGCTGTTGCCCGCCCGCCAGGTCGGGCCCGCCCCGACCCATGCCTGAGTTCCGGGACATCCTCGTCGTTGACCTGCTCGGCGGCCTGGGTGACCTGGTCCTCGCGCTGCCGATGATCCACGCGCTGGGCCGCCGGAACCCCGGCGCCGCGATCCGGGTCCTCACCCACGAGCCAGGAGCCGACCTGGTGCGCGGGGACCCGGCCGTCGCCGGCGTGCACACCCCGGCACACCCGCGGCCCGGGGCGGAGCGCGACGCGGTGCGCCGCGAGCTGGCCCGCCACCGGCCGGACCTCGCGGTCAGCACCACCCGCTACGACGGCATCCCCCAGCTGCTGGAAGCCGGGGCCGGGCGCGCGGTCACCGACCTGTGGCGGGCACCGCCGCCTGACGAGCTGGTGGACCGCCGCTACCTGCGGATCCTGCGCGACGAGGGGCTCATCGACGCGGCCGAGCTGGCCCGCCCGGCGCGGATCGCGCTGGCGCCGGCCGAGCGCGCCGCGGGTGAGCGGATGGTCGCCGCGCGGTTGGCGCCGGTACCGGAAAATGCCCCGGTCGTGCTGGCCGCGGGCGCCGGCATGGCGGTCAAGCGGTGGCCGGCGGCGGCGTGGCGGGAGCTGGCCCGCGGGCTGCGGGCCGCGGGCTTCCCGCTGCTCGCGCTCGACGACGGCGCGGACATTCCGGGGGTACCGGCGCTGCCGCGCTGCGGCCTGCGAGCCACGGCCGCCATGCTCGCCGCGATCGGCAAAAGGTGCGGCGCGCTGGTTGGCGGGGATACTGGTCCGGTACGGGTGGCCGCGGCGGTGGGAGTACCGGTGGTGGGACTGTTCGGACCGACGCTGGCCAGCCGGTACGGCTTCGGCGCCCGGCGCACCGCGCACCTGCAGGGGCTGCCGGAGTGCGGGTACCGGCGACCGACCGCCATCACCGAGCAGCCCTGCTGGTGGAGCGGGCAGTGCCCGCTGAGCGCCGACGGGCCGGCCTGCCTCGCCGACATCCCGGTTGACACGGTGCTGGCCGCCGTGAAAGAGGTGACAACATGAGGACGAGACTGGGGCTGCCCGACACGATCGAGGCCTGCCTGTTCGACCTGGACGGGGTGCTCACCCCGACCGCCCTGGTGCACGCCGCGGCGTGGCAGGAGCTGTTCGACGAGTTCCTGAGCCAGCACCGGCCACCGGGCGGCTCCCCCGGCGCGGGTCCCGACCCGTACCGCCCGTTCGACGCCGGCGACGACTACGAGCACTACGTCGACGGGCGGGCGCGCGAGGACGGCGTGCGTGGCTTCCTCACCTCCCGCGGCCTCGTCGTGCCCGAGCAGACCGTACGGGAGCTCAGCCTCCGCAAGGACGCCATGTTCCTGCGCCGGCTGGAGCGCTCCGGCGTCCAGCCCTACCCGGGATCGGTGCAGTACCTGCACGCCGCGCGGGAGGCCGGGCTGCGCCGGGCGGTGGTGTCCGCCAGCACGCACTGCGCCCAGATCCTGCGCGCCGCCGGCATCGAGGACCTGGTCGAGGAGCGGGTGGACGGGGTCGTGGCCCGGCGCGAGGGGCTGCGCGGGAAGCCGGCGCCGGACACGTTCCTGGCCGCGGCGCGCCGGCTCGGGGTGCCGCCGGCGCAGGCCGCGGTCTTCGAGGACGCGCTGGCCGGCGTCGCGGCCGGGCACGCCGGCGGCTTCGGGTGCGTGGTCGGGGTCGACCGGGTCGGCGACGCGCCGGAGTTGCAGGCGCAGGGCGCCGACATCGTCGTCAAGGACCTCGCCGACCTGCTGGACACGCCGGCCGCCACGGGACACCCGGCATGATCACGCACCGGTACTTCGCGGTCGACCCCTGGACGGTCCGGGAGACGTCGCTGGACCTGGGCGTGCTGGCCCAGAGCGAGTCCGTGCTGGCGCTCGCCAACGGGCACATCGGGCTGCGCGCCAACCTGGACGAGGGCGAGCCGCACGGGCTGCCCGGCACCTACCTCAACTCGGTGTTCGAGACGCGCCCGCTGCCCTACGCCGAGGCGGGGTACGGGTACCCGGAGTCCGGGCAGACCATCATCAACATCACCAACGGCAAGCTGATCCGGCTGCTGGTCAACGACGAGCCCTTCGACGTCCGGTACGGGGAACTGCACTCGCACGAGCGCACCCTGGACCTGCGCGCCGGGCTGCTGCGCCGGCAGACCACCTGGTCCTCGCCGGCCGGCAGCGCCGTCGAGGTCAGCTCCACCCGGCTCGTCTCCTTCGTGCACCGGTCGATCGCCGCGATCGAGTACACCGTCCGCCCGGTCGACTCGCCGCTCCAGGTCGTCGTGCAGTCCGAGCTGGTGGCCAACGAGCAACTGCCGCCGGTGACCGACGACCCGCGCGCGGCGGCGGCGCTGGAGGCGCCGCTGGCGGCGGAGCTGCACGGCGGCAAGGACACCCGCGCCATGCTCGTGCACTGCACCCGCCGCAGCCGGCTGCGCGTCGGCGCCGCCATGGACCACGTCATCGACGGTCCGCAGGAGACGGTCGTCACCTCGGAGGTGCGGGAGGACACCGCCCGGGTCACCGTCATCGCCCAGCTGAATCCGGGTGAGAGCCTGCGGATCGTCAAGTTCCTCGCATACGGCTGGTCGGCCACGAGGTCCCTGCCCGCGGTCTCCGCACAGGTCGAGGCCGCGCTGACCGCCGCCCGGGCGACCGGCTGGCAGGGCCTGGTCGACGCGCAGCGCGGATACCTGGACGCCTTCTGGCGCAGCGCCGACGTGGAGCTGGTCGGCGACGACGAGGTGCAGCAGTCGGTCCGCTTCGGCCTGTTCCACGTGCTGCAGGCCAGCGCCCGCGCCGAGCGGCGGCCGGTACCGGCCAAGGGGTTGACCGGGCCGGGCTACGACGGCCACGCATTCTGGGACAGCGAGACGTTCGTGCTTCCGGTACTGACGCACACGCTCCCGGACGCGGCGGCCAACGCGCTGCGCTGGCGGCAGTCCACGCTGCCCGCCGCCCTGGAGCGGGCCGGGCAGCTGAACCTGCGCGGTGCCGCCTTCCCCTGGCGCAGCATCGACGGGCGGGAGTGCTCCGGGTACTGGCCCGCCGGCACGGCCGCGTTCCACGTCAACGCCGACATCGCCGACGCGGTCATCCGGTACGTGGACGCGACCCAGGACCGGGAGTTCGAGCAGAGCGTCGGCATGGACCTGCTCGTGCCGACCGCCCGGCTGTGGATGTCGCTGGGCGACTACGACGCGTCCGGCCGGTTCCGCATCGACGGGGTCACCGGACCGGACGAGTACAGCGCGCTGGCCGACAACAACGTGTACACCAACCTGATGGCGCAGCGGAACCTGTACGGCGCGGCGGACGCGGCCGGCCGGCACCCGCACCGCGCGCGCGAACTGGAAGTCACCGCGACCGAGGTCTCCGACTGGCGGGCCGCGGCGCACGCGGTGCTCATCCCGTACGACGACGCGCTGGGCGTGCACCCGCAGGCGGAAGGCTTCACCGAGCACGCGGTGTGGGACTTCGCCGACACGCCGCCCACCGCGTACCCGCTGATGCTGCACTACCCCTACTTCGACCTGTACCGCAAGCAGGTCGTCAAGCAGGCCGACCTGGTGCTCGCCCTGCACCTGCGCGGCGACGCGTTCACCGCCGAGCAGAAGGCCCGGGACTTCACCTACTACGAGCCGTTGACCGTGCGGGACTCCTCGCTGTCCGCGTCCACCCAGGCGGTCATCGCGGCCGAGGTGGGTCAGCTCGACCTCGCCTACGAGTACCTCGGCGAGGCCAGCCTCATGGACCTGGACGACCTGCAGCACAACACCCGCGACGGGGTGCACATCGCGTCGCTGGCGGGCGCCTGGACCGCGCTGGTGGCCGGGTTCGGCGGCATGCGCGACTTCGGCGGCGCGCTGTGGTTCAGCCCGCGCCTGCCGGAGCGGCTGCGCTCGATGACGTTCTCGCTGCGCTGGCGCGGGCGGATCCTGCGGGTGGCCGCGACGCACACGGACGCGACGTACTCGGTGCTCGACGGTGCGGCGGTGGAGCTGCGCCACTGGGGCCAGGTGGTCCAGGTACCGGCGGGCGGCGAGGTGACCCGGCCGGTACCGCATCCGCCGCCGGCCGCGGCGACCCGGCCCCGGCAACCCCCCGGCCGCGAACCCGCCCGCCGCCACTCCTGACGGCCGGCACGCGCACGTTGAGCTTGTCCGCCTCCAGCAGGAGTTCCTCGGAGTCGAGCAGCCGTCCGCCCGCCGGGTCGATGATGAGTGTTTCGACGTTGGCCAGTCCCCCGTGGTTGCTGCGCAGGGCCGGCCCAGCCCCCTTGAAGCGAATCTTGGCGGCAAAGGCACTGCAGCCGGTACCTTTGCCGCC
>JBBWZQ010000301.1:0-6917 GCA_039649115.1 Micromonosporaceae bacterium
GAGCACGATCGGCAGCCAGGGCATGGATCAGGCGGTGGCCGCGATCCAGGGCCGGGCGCCGCAGGCGACCATCGGTACCACGCTGGTGGCGATCACCGCCCAGAACATGGACGACCCAGCCGTCAACAAGTACTTCTACAAGGGTTCCTGCTGACGCCCGGCGGTGGCGGGGTAGCGGACGGCGATGATCTGTAACCATGGGACGCATGCCCGAGCCGGCACCCCGCCGCCGACCGACCATGGTCGACGTGGCCCGCCGCGCCGGGGTGAGCCTGAAGACCGTGTCCCGCGTGGTCAACAACGAGCCGGCGGTGGCGCGCGAGCTGGTGGACCGGGTCCTCGCGGCCATCGCCGAGCTCGGCTTCCGGCGCAACGACATCGCCCGCAACCTGCGGTCGGGTCGGGTCAACGCGACCGTCGGGCTGCTCATCGAGGAGATCGGCAACCCGTTCTACGCCACCATCGCCAGCGTCGCGGCCGAGGTCGCCGCGGCGCACGGCTCGCTGCTCATCACGGCGTCCTCGGAGGAGGATCCGGAGCGGGAGCGGCAGCTGCTGCTCGACCTGTGCCAGCGCCGCGTGGACGGGCTGCTCGTCGTACCGGCCGGGCAGGACCACGCGTTCCTGCGGCCGGAGGTGGAGATGGGCATGCCGGTCGTGTTCCTGGACCGGCCACCCGGGCGGCTGCTCGCCGACACGGTCCTGCTGGACAACCGGGGTGGTGCGCTGGCGGCGGTACAGGGGCTGCTCGGCGACGGGCACCGCCGCATCGGCGTCCTGCTCGACTCGCTGGCCGTGTACACGATGCGCGAGCGGCTCGCCGGAGTGCAGGACGCGCTGGCCGCGGCCGGGGTGCCCTACGACGGGACGCTGGTGCGGGACGGGGTGAAGACGCCGGAGGAGGCGGCCGGTACGGTCCGGGCGATGCTGGCCCACCGCGACCCGCCCACCGCCTTCTTCACCACCAACAACCGCCTCACCGTCGGCGCGCTGCAGGAGCTGTGGCAGCGGGGCAGCGACGCCGCGCTGGCCGGCTTCGACGACTTCGAGCTGGCCCACCTGATGCCGCGGCGGCTGACCGTGGTCGCCTACGACACGAGGGAGCTGGCCCGCACAGCGGTCGAGCTGCTGTTCCGCCGCATCCAGGGCGACCGCTCCCGGCCGGCGACCACCGTGGTGCCCACCCAGCTGGTGCCGCGGGGCAGCGGCGGCACACCGCGCCCGCGAAAGTCCCTTGTGGACAGCTCCTGAACGACGCTGGTCGCTCATGCCCGCGACCCTAACCCCGGCCACCGATGAGTTTCCGGTGGCGGCCTCGTTCTACTGGCACAGACATTCCAAGCCTTTGTTCAGCCAGTGAGGAGAACGATCATGCAGAAGATCACGACCTACCTGTGGTTCGACAGCCAGGCGGCAGAGGCCGCCGACCACTACGCGTCGATCTTCGAGGACGCCCGGATCCTGAACGTGCACCGGACGGGCGGGGCCGTCCTGACGGTCACCTTCGAACTCGCCGGGCAGCAGTTCATCGCGCTCAACGGCGGGCCGCAGTTCCCCTTCACCGAGGCCATCTCCCTGTACGTCGACTGCGGGAGCCAGGAGGAGGTCGACGCGCTCTGGGCGAAGCTCAGCGAGGGCGGCGAGGAGGGGTCGTGCGGCTGGCTGAAGGACAAGTTCGGGGTGTCGTGGCAGGTCATCCCGAGGCAGCTGCCCGAACTGCTGGGCGGTTCCGACCCGGTCCGGGCCGAGCGGGCCATGAAGGCCATGCTGCAGATGAAGAAGATCGACATTCAGGGTCTGGTCGACGCGTACGAGCAGTGAGCCAACCCGCCGGGCCGCCGCGCTCGCGAGGGTGTTTGCTGGACGGATGCGGGAAGCGGACGGGTCGGCCTGGCGGGAGCAGCGCGCCCGGGCGATCGCCCATCACGCCGCCGCCGACCAGCAGCGCCGGCTGGCCGAGTCCGGCCAGGCGCGGGCCGTCGTCGCCGAGTTCGCGCGCGAGGCCCGCGCCCGCGGACTGCGGGTGACGGCGCTGCGGGCCAGCTCCTTCAGCGGCCGGGGCAGCTACCGCACCGGCCTGCGCGGCTGGTACGTGCACCCCAACCGGCTGCTCGCCGTCGATGTCGGCGGGCGGTTCTACCTCCTCGGTGTACCCGCGAGCCTGCGCTCGCGGTTCACCGGGGTGCACGTCGGGCCGCAGGACCCGAAGCTCGTGGTCGGCGAGGGCGGCCGGGACGGCGAGTCGATCCCGCTGCGCACCCTGTTGCGGATGCGACTCGACGCCGGTGATGACTGGCCCTGACCGCTACTCGTCGAGGCTGCGCCGCTGCTGCTTGGTCTGGGAGCGGTGGCGCTTGGCGTCCAGCCGGGCCTGCCGGGCGCCGCGCGAGGGCCGGGTCGGTCGCCGGGGCCGGGCCGGCGGCGCGATGCCCTGCGAGATCAGGTCGGCCAGGCGGTTCGCGGCGGCCCGGCGGTTCTGCAGTTGCGAGCGGTGTTCCGAGGCGGTCACGGTGAGCACGCCGTCGACGAGCCGGTGGCGCAGCCGCTCCATGGCGCGGGCCTTGAGGTGTTCGGGCAGCGCGGTCGTCGCGCCCAGGTCGAACATGAGCTCGACGCGCGAGTCGGCGGTGTTGACCGACTGCCCGCCCGGACCGCTGGCGCGGCTGAACCGCCAGGTCAGCTCGGTCGCCGGTATCGTCACCCCGCCCACCCGTACACCGCCGTCCACGCACCAAGGATCGCGCATCACCTGCCGGGGTCCGGTCGCGGCTCCGAGTGACGCAGGTCACAATCGACTCGCCAGATCCAGCTGTCGAATCTCGGCGACCCGCGCGACGTAGTTGCGGACGGTCGGCGGTACCGAAGGGATGTGAACCATGGTCGGTCGGGACGGCACAGCGGTGCGGGCGGGGCGGCGGGAGTGGCTCGGGTTGGCCGTGCTGGCCCTGCCCACCCTGCTCGTCTCCCTGGACACCTTCGTGATGCTGCTGGCGCTGCCGCGCCTCGCCACGAGCCTGCACGCCAACAGCGCCCAGCAGCTATGGATCATGGACATCTACGGCTTCATGGTGGCCGGCTTCATGATCACGATGGGGACTCTGGGCGACCGGATCGGGCGGCGCAAGCTGCTGCTCGCCGGCGCCGCGGTCTTCGGCGTCGCGTCGGTACTGGCGGCCAGCTCCACGAGTCCGGGGATGCTGATCGCCACCCGGGCGCTGCTGGGCATCGCCGGTGCCGCCCTGACACCGTCCACGCTGTCACTGATCACCAACATGTTCGCCGACCCGAGGCAGAAGGCGAGCGCCATCGGCGTCTGGGCCGGCTGCTTCACCGTCGGCGCGATCATCGGGCCGATCGCCGGCGGCGTGCTGCTGGACCACTTCTGGTGGGGGTCGGTGTTCCTGCTCGGCGTACCCGCGATGGTGCTGCTCCTGGTGCTCGGTCCGGTGCTCCTGCCCGAGTACCGCAACCCCGCCGCCGGCCGGCTGGACCTGCCGAGCGTGGTGCTCTCGCTGGCGTCGATCCTGCCCATCATCCACGGCCTGAAGGAACTCGCCAGGGACGGCTGGCACGTCACCCCGGTCGTCTTCCTGGTCGCCGGCCTGGCCGTGGGCGTGGTCTTCGTCCGCCGGCAGAACACCCTGGCCGACCCGCTGCTGGACCTGCGCCTGTTCGCCGACCGTTCGTTCAGCACGACGCTCGGCAGCATGCTGACCTACTCGATGCTGTCGGGTGGCACGATGGTGTTCGTCGCGCAGTACTTCCAGCTGGTCGACGGCCTGTCCCCGCTGCGGGCGGGCCTGGCCCTCGTGCCGGGCATGCTGGCCGCCATCGTCAGCTTCCAGCTGGCCCCGATCCTCGCCCGCCGGATCCGCCCCGCGTACCTCTTCGGCGCCGGCCTGGCGGTCTCGGTCGCCGGCCTGCTGGTGATGACGCAGTCGGGTACCTCCGGCGCGGCCGTCCTGGTCGCCGGCTTCGGGGTGACCTGCTTCGGTACCGGGCCGCTGGTGACGCTGGGCACGAACCTGGTGGTCGGCTCCGTGCCGGTGGAACGGGCCGGCTCGGCGGCGGCACTCGCCCAGACCGGCAACGAGTTCGGCTACGCGCTCGGAATCGCGGTGCTCGGCAGTGTCATGACCGCCGTGTACCGCACCCGGGTCGCGGAGGCTCTCCCCGGCGGCGCGCCGGCCGCCGCGCGCGACAGCATCGCGGGCGCCAGCCGGCTGGGCGGTGCCGTGCTGACCGCCGCGCACCACGCGTTCGTCGACGGGCTGCACGCCGTCGCCGCGCTCAGCGCACTGATCCTGGCCGGGGTGGCCGTCCTGCTCGCGACCACCCTCCGGCGGGTACCGGCGATCGGCGCGCCCGAGCCCGAGGCCAGCCCCGCCGACATAGCGGTGTGAGGAAAATCAACCGAGAAAGGGAGTTCGATGACTCAGTACGCCATCCTGATCTATGCCCCGGCCCCCGGGGACGCGGCCGACGTGCCGCCCGCCGAGATGGAGGCACACATGGCGCACGGTACGGAGGTCGAGAAGATGGGCGGCCGGATCGACGTCGGGTACGCCCTGCAGGCCAGCACGACGGCGACCTCCATCCGCGGCGACGTCGTCACCGACGGGCCGTTCATCGAGGCCAAGGAGGTCATCGCCGGGTTCTACATCCTCGAGGCCCGCGACCTGGACCACGCCCTCGACATGGCCAGGCGCAACCCGGGCACCTGGCGCGGCGGCGTCGAGGTCCGGCCGCTGCTGGTATGACCGACCGCACATCCGTCGAACAGGCGATCGTCGACGCGCACCGCCGCGAGTGGGCCCTCGTGCTCGCCGCGACGGTGCGTGTCGCGCGCGACCTCGACCTCGCGGAGGAGTGCGTCCAGGACGCCTACGTCCAGGCGTTGACTGCCTGGACCCGGGACGGCCTCCCGACGAACCCCGCGGCGTGGCTGGTCACCGCGGCCCGGCGCAGGGCCGTGGACGCGATCCGCCACGACCGGGTGTTCCGCTCGAAGCTGCCGCTACTCGTGGAACCGGACGGGACCCAGATGGACGACCACGGCCCGGGCGACTACATCGACGACCCGGTGGACTTCGTGCCGGACGACCGGCTTCGCCTGATCTTCACGTGCTGCCACCCGGCCCTGGTGCGGGAGGCACAGGTGGCGCTGACCCTCCGGCTCGTGTGTGGCGTGAGTACCGGCGACATCGCGCAGGCCTTCCTGGTACCGGAGGCGACGATGGCGGCCCGGGTCACCCGGGCCAAGAAGAAGATCTCGGTCGCCCGGATCCCGTTCCGGGTGCCGAAGGCCAGCGAGTTCCCGTACCGGCTCGACGCGGTGCTCAGCGTCATCCACCTGCTCTACACGACCGGGCACACGGCGCCGTCCGGGGACCGGCTCGTGCGCGGCGACCTGGTGGACCGGGCACTGCACCTCGGGCGCATGCTGCTGGCGCTGATGCCCGACGAAGCCGAGGTACGCGGGCTGCTCGCGCTGCTGCTCCTCACCGACGCCCGGCGCGCCACCCGTACCGACACCGGCGGCCGGCTGCTGCGCCTGGCCGAGCAGGACCGGTCCGGGTGGGACCGGGCCGCCATCGAGGAGGGTCGCACCCTGGTGCTCGGTGCGCCGCGGCTCGGCCGGCCCGGCCGGTACCTGCTGCAGGCGGCCATCGCGGCGGTGCACGCCGAGGCGGCGACCTATGCCGACACCGGCTGGGCCCAGATCGTCGCGCTGTACGACCAGCTGATCGTGGTCTGGCCCTCGCCGGTCGTGGCGCTGAACCGGGCCGTCGCCGTCGCGATGGTGGACGGGCCGGGCCCCGCCCTGCGCGAGATCGAAGCGCTGGAACGGGACGAGCGGCTGGCCGGCTACCGGTACCTGCCGGCCATCAAGGCCGATCTGCTGCGCCGGCTCGGTCGCCGCACCGAGGCTGCCGTCGCGTACCGGGCAGCGCTCGACCTCGCCGACAACGCCGCGGAACGGGCCTATCTCGCCGGCCGTATCGCCGAGGCCGGACCGGCGTGAGGCCGGGTCCGCTACCGGCGCCGCCCGTCGAGCCGGATCGTCCACGCGTCGACGCTGTCGACCAGCAGATGGGTCCCGCTCCACGGGTCACCCGCCAGCGTGGCCCGGACGGTGTCCGCGGAGTCGGCCTCGAAGACGAGCACCACGCGGTGCTCGTCGGCGAGCGGCCCGCCCAGCACGATGAGGCCCGCGTCCACGAGCCCGTCCATGAACGCGGCGTGCTCGGGCCAGCCGGACTGCTCCTCCAGGGGCCGCGACGGGTCCCACCGCGGTCCGGTGCGGCGCAGCACCACAAAGAACGTCGGCTGCCGTGAGTTCCCCGACCCCGCCGACCATCCCACCTTCCGGATCACGGACTGACGTCCACCGTGGTCGAGACCTCGAAGGCGCTCGACGCGGCCCGGGGGCCGGTGAGCCGGACCGTCCCGCCGGCCCGTACCCGCTCACCGGGTTGCGCGTCGGCGCCGGCCAGCACCCAGGCACCTGTCGTGCCCGGCGGGATGGTGGCCGGCGCGTAGAGCCCGTCGAGCAGGTGGCCGGCGCCCTCGACCAACCCCATGCGCGGCGGCGGCACCTCGCGCCACGATCCCGCCGGATCGATGAGGCGCACGGCCTCGGCGTCGAGCTGGACGACGGCGGGCTCGACGCCGAGGGACGTGAAGGTCAGGCCGAGCACGCTCGGGCCGCCCGGGGGTGCCATCCGGGCCGCCCGCACCTGGACGGCGCTGACCGGCCGCGCCGCGGCCAGGAGCGGGGACACGGCCCGCGTCACCTCAGCCGCCGCCGCGCTGCCGGCGTCCACCCGGATCGTCCGGCCGCCGGCGGCGAGCACCAGCGCCAGGCCGCCGGCCGCCGACTCCGGGATCGCCGGGATCGCCGCCGCGGCCACCCGC
>JBBWZQ010000316.1:0-3137 GCA_039649115.1 Micromonosporaceae bacterium
GCCGCCCACCATGCCGACAACGGGCAGACGGGTACGGGGATCCATCTCACCAAGCAGTATAGTGCGGCCGGAGGCCGCTCCTCCCGTGAGGATCAGCTAGTGCGGCCGGAGGCCGCTCCTCCCGTGAGGATCAGCTAGTGCGGCCGGAGGCCGCTCCTCCCGTGAGGATCAGCCAGTGCGGCCGGACGGGCCGGCGCGGCGGCTACAGCGCCGGGCCCTGCCGGCGCAGCTCGTCGACCGCGCCCATCGCCTCGCGCAGCTGACCCAGCCACTGCTCGGCGTGCTCGCCGACCAGCCGGACACACCAGGCCAGCGCCTCCGAGCGGGACCGGGCGACCCCCGCGTCGACCAGCGTGTCGAGCACCTGGCGCTCGGGCTGGCGCAGCCGGGTCATGGCCGGCGCCGCGAACGTCGTGAACAGCTCCGTCGAGTCGCCGCACGCCGCACCCCAGGCCACCTTCCGGCGGTACCGGCGCTCCAGCTGCTGCGCGATCTTGATCCGTCGCTCGCGGGTACCCTCCCGGAAGGACGCGATCCGGCCGCTCTCGGCCGCCACCTTCTCGGCCGCCACCTTCTCCGTCGCCGCGTCGTCGGCGGGCTCCGCCGCGAGGGTCGGCTCGGGCAGCCGCCCGACGATCACGATCTCGTCCCGGTCGATGCTGATGTCGGGACGCTGGGTGAACCAGTCGTCCGGCAGCGCGCCGAGGATCCAGGCGGGCGCGTCGTCGGCCGGCGGCGGCTCCTGCCGCCCACCCCACATGTGATGATCTCTTACCATCGCTGGCTCCTTACCGAGTAGCAATGATTACATCATTACACCGCAGTTGGAGCCACGACAATGGCGGTTGTGAGCGGGACGAGCGGTCAGCGACCGAGCTGCGTGGTCAGCTCGGCCACGGTCGTCACCGGGCGGTCGCACACGAAGCCCCGGCACACGTAGGCCGTGGGCTGGCCGCCCAGCGTGGGCCGGTCCGCGAGCAGCGGCACGCCGGCCTGCCCCGGGCGCCCGCTGACCAGCACGGCACCGGGCGGGGCGAGGCGCCAGGCGGCGTCCCGCAACAGCCCGGCGTCGCTGTCGGCGACGATCGCGATCTCGTACGGGCCGGACAGCAGCGCCTCGCCGACCGCGCACGCGTACCCGGTGAAGCGCGGATGCTGGGTCGCGAGCGGGAGCACGGTGGCGAGCGCGGCCTGCGCCGCCTCCCGGTACCGTGGTTCGCCGGTCAGCGCGGCATACCTGGTGAGCGCGGCGGCAACCGCGGACAGGCCGGACGGCGTCGCGTTGTCGGTGGGGTCGGCTGGCCTGGTCACCAGGCGCTCCGCGTCGTCGGCCGTGTCGTAGAAGCCGCCCCGGTCATTGCCGAAGTGCACCAGCGCGGTGTCCAGCAACTGGCCGGCCAGCTCCAGCCAGCGCCCCTGGCCGGTCAGCTCGTGCAGCGCGCAGAACGCCTCGGCCACACACCCGTAGTCGTCGAGCACCCCGGCCGGTTCACCGGCGATGCCCGCCCGCGACACCCGGCGCAGGCGGCCGGCCACCAGATGCGTACCCGCCAGCAACTCGGCCGCGCGCACCACGGCCGCGACGTCCGCGGCCTCCGGAAGGGTGCGGGCCAGGTCGACGAGGGCGGTGATGGCCAGGCCGTTCCACGCCGCGACGACCTTGTCGTCGCGGCCCGGCTGCGGCCGCTTCGCCCGCGCCACCCGCAACCGCGCGACGACCGACTCCGCGCGGGCCCGGATCGCCTCGTCCGCCGCGTCGATGTCACGCGTCATCCGCAGCACCGACGTGCCGTGTTCGAACGTGCCCCGCTCGGTGACCCCGAACAGGTCCGCGGCGAAGGCGCCGTCCTCGTCGCCGAGCACGTCGCGCAGTTGCGCCGGCGTCCAGACATAGGTCGAGCCCTCGGCGCCGGCCGCGTCCGCGTCCAGCGACGACGCGAAGCCGCCCTGGCCGGTGGCGAGGTCCGCGAACAGAAATTCCGCGGTACCCAGGGCCACCCGCCGGGCGAGCGGATCGCCGGTCAGGCGCCAGAGATCGGTGTACGCGCGCAGCAGGAGCGCGTTGTCGTACAGCATCTTCTCGAAATGCGGCACCAGCCAGCGCTCGTCGACGCTGTACCGGGCGAACCCGCCCGCCACCTGGTCGTAGATGCCGCCCCGCGCCATCTGTTCGCAGGTCTGGCGCACCATCTCCAGCGAGGTCCGGTCGCCGGTGCGCTGGTGGTGACGCAGCAGGAAGAGCAGGTTCAGGTGCGGCGGGAACTTCGGTGCATCGCCGAACCCGCCGTGCACCTCGTCGAACTCGCCCGCGAGGCCGGCGGCGGCGGCGTCGAGCGCCCCGGCCGACAGCGGGCTGGTCGGGCCGACCGCGCCCAGCGCATTTCCGATCGCCTCCACGACGGCGCTGCCCTGCCGCGTTACCGCGTCCCGCTGGTCGCGCCACGCCTCGCTGACGGACTGCAGCAGGCGGGTGAACGCGGGCCGCGGGAAGTAGGTGCCGCAGAAGAACGGCTGCCCGCCCGGGGTGGCGAAGACGGTCATCGGCCAGCCACCCTGCCCGGTCATCGCCTGGGTCGCGGTCATGTACACCGCGTCGACGTCGGGCCGCTCCTCGCGGTCCACCTTGATCGCCACGAAGTCCCGGTTGACGAGCTCGGCGACGCCGGGGTCCTCGAAGGACTCGTGCGCCATGACGTGGCACCAGTGGCACGCCGCGTACCCGACCGAGATGAGTACCGGCACGTCCCGGCGCTTGGCTTCCGCAAAGGCATCACCTCCCCAGGGCCACCAGTCCACGGGATTGGCGGCGTGCTGGAGGAGGTAGGGCGAAGTCGCGCTACCGAGCCGGTTCACCGGGCAAGTCTCTCATGTCGCAGAGGCGATCATTGATCATCGCGGCTCTGGGCCAGGTGGGCTGAGTTGGTGGCGGATCCCGAGCAACCAGTCGCCAGCCGCCCACCACTGGGCGCGAGCGATCAAGCGTTGGAAAGGTTGCGCGCGGACGCTCGTCCGCCGAGTTGGCGCACGCAACTGCCGATGCGCGGGCATCAACCGCTTCGCGATCCGACGACGGCCGCGCGTCGCCGTGACGGGCGCCTATCTCCGCCACCAGCGGCGGGGAGGTGGCAGCTGGCTAA
>JBBWZQ010000339.1:0-5273 GCA_039649115.1 Micromonosporaceae bacterium
GGGGCTGCGGCGAGCAGCGGGATGAGGAGGCGCCATGTCCACGGTCGACCCAGGACCTCGGTCAGTTGTCGGCATCGACATCGGTGGCACCGGGATCAAGGGGGCGCCGGTCAACCTCGGCACCGGCGAACTGGTCAAGGACCGGGTGCGGCTGCTGACCCCGACGCCGGCCACACCCGAGGCGGTCACCGGCGTCCTCGCCCAGCTGGTGGAACAGATCGCGGCGCCGGGCCCGCTGGGGCTGACGCTGCCGTCCGTGATCCTCGACGGGGTGGTGCGGACCGCCGCTAACATCGACCGGTCGTGGCTCGGTGTCAACGCGGTGGACCTGTTCGGCAAGGTGACCGGCCGGCCGGTGGCCGTGGTCAACGACGCCGACGCGGCCGGGACGGCGGAAGTGCGGTTCGGCGCGGGTGCCGGCCGGTCCGGCGTGATCGTCGTGGTCACGCTGGGTACGGGCATCGGCAGCGCGCTGTTCGTGGACGGGACGCTGGTGCCCAACACCGAGCTCGGTCACCTGCACCTGCACCACGGCGACGCCGAGGAGTGGGCGGCCGACTCGGTGCGCGAGCGCGAGGGTCTGACCTGGGAGGAGTACGCGCGCCGGCTGGAGCGCTACCTGGAGATGGTGCAGCGGCTGTTCTGGCCCAACCTGATCATCGTCGGTGGCGGGGTGAGCAAGAAGGCCGACAAGTACCTGCCGAACGTGCACGTCGACACGGAGGTGGTGGCGGCCACCCTGCTCAACAACGCGGGCATCGTCGGCGCCGCCATGTTCGCCCCCGAGCACTGAGGAGGCCGGGTCCGGTCACCCGGTGTCGACCGGCAGCCGGCTGAACCCCTTGATGCTCAGGCTGTCGCGGTGCTCCGGCGCGCCGGCCAGGGCCAGCCGCGGGAAGCGGCGAGCCAGCGCGGGCAGCGCCACCTGGGCCTCCAGCCGGGCCAACGGCGCGCCCAGGCAGTAGTGGATGCCGCCCCCGAACGACAGGGGTGCGTTGTCGGCGCGGTCCAGCCGCAGCTCGTCGGGGTCGGCGAAGCGCTCCGGATCCCGGTTGCCGGCACCGAGGTAGGCGACCACCCGCTCGCCCTCCGCCACCTCGGTGCCGCCGAGCTCGACCGGATCGGCGACCACCCTGGTGATCAGCTGGACCGGGCTGTCGAAGCGCACCAGCTCCTCGACGGCGGCCTGCCCGAGGTCGGGCCGTTCGCGGAGCAGGCGCAGCTGTTCCGGGTGCGCGAGCAGCGCGGCCAGGCTGTTGGCGAGCAGGTTGCTGGTGGTCTCGAAGCCGGCGGCGAACAGCAGCCCGGACATGGTGATCAGTTCGTCCTCGCTGAGCCGGTCACCGACCTCCCCCTCCGCGATGAGCGCGCTGATCAGGTCCCCGCTCGGTCGGCGGCGACGCTGCGCGACGAGGTCGGCGAGGTAGTCGCGGATGGCGGCGGCGGCCCGGTCGGCGTGGCTGACCACGTCCGGCGTGAGCACCTCCATTATCTGCGTCCAGTCCCGGACCAGCGGCTGGAACTGGGCCCGGTCCTCCGCCGGTACGCCGAGGAGCTCGCCGATGACGTTCACCGGCAGCGGGAAGGCGAACGCGCCGATGAAGTCGACCTCGCCGGTCATCGCGTCGAGCAGGTCGTCGACCATCCGCGCGACCGCCGGTCGCAGGGCCTGTACCCGGCGGGCGGTGAAGGCGCCGCTGACCAGCCGGCGCAGCCGGGTGTGGTCCGGCGGGTTGAGCACGAGCATGCTGCGGAACATCTGCCCGAGCGCGGGGCCCTCCGCCCAGTCCGGATAACCGAGGAACGCCAACATGTCCGGCGGCATGTGCACGAATCGGGGATCGCGGGCCACCGCGGCGCAGTCGGCGTAGCGGGTCACCACGAGCGCGTCGTCCTCGGCCCGGACGATCGCGGATATCCGGCGCAGCCGCGCATATCGCGGATACGGATCCTTCCGGCCGGTCAGGGTGGTGAGCTCGTCGAGGAGCGTCGATACTTCGGGACCGCCGGCAACACCCAACACGCCTTCGACCATACAACCCCGCGGCAGAACCGCCTTGAGCGGTGTTGACCGATGTCCTATGCTCGGGCGGCGTAACCCGTAAACCTCAGTTGATGGCCTTGCCGGCGATCGGCAGCGGACAGTGTGAGGAGGCGCGCCCAACGGATCACCGCCTCCACGTGACGGTCCTGCATCGGGGGATGTGCACGAATTTCTGATTCATGCTCATGGACCGCACCAGGAGGGGTGAGTGGTCAACTCCGGTCGCCGCGCGGCCGCCTGCTGGTCCGCGCGCCAGCGGTACCATCCGGCATCAACCGAGCTTCGGTACCGAGGAGGACGAGTTGATGCCCGGCCATGAGCGCGACGCCTTCTCGATAGCCGAGAAGCTCGACCGGCTGTTCCAGCAGATCCGCCCCTCGGGCCAGGCGGAGTTCAGCTCCATGGCCGTGGCGGAGGCCATCCGCGCGCAGCAGGGCATCTCGATCTCGCACACCTACATCTGGCAGCTGCGCACCGGCCGCCGGACCAACCCGACCGTCCAGCACCTGACCGCGCTCGCCCTGTTCTTCGGCGTACCGGTGGCCTATTTCCTGGACGACGCCGAGGCCCGGAAGATCAACGATCAGCTCGAGTTGCTGCGGACGCTCCGCGACGCGCAGGTCACCGAGATCGCGCTGCGCGCGGCCGACGTGTCCGCGAGCAGCCGCGAGGCCATCGGGGAGATCGTGCGCAAGGTGTGGGAGCTGGAGAATCCCGCCGAGCGTCGCCGCCAGCAGGACGACTGACGCGCCGCGCGGCTCAGTCGCGGGCGACCGGTTCGGCGGATCCCATGTCCACAGTGGACTCCGCGTCCTCGGGGTGGCGCCGTGTCCACCAGGCGACGAACCCGGCCGGCTCGTCGCGGCGCAGGCAACCGCTGACCTTCCGCATCCAGCGCACCTCGTCGGCCAGTTCGGCACCGACGCGCGCCCACCGGCCGTCGCTGCCCGGCGACCGGCGACCGGCACGCAGGCGGTGCAGGGCGAGCTCGATGCAGCAGGCTTCGGCGAGGGCGGCTCGATCGGGGTGGCCCGGTGCGCTGGTGTCGAGATAGGCCGCCGCCTCGGTGCCGGCGTCCGCCGGCAGGTGGTCGCGGAGCACCAGCATGCCGTCGCGGATCTCGATGACCCGCCGGTACAGCCGCAGGTGCACGTCGTCGACGCCGAAGAGTTCGAGCGCGGCACGGCGGGCCGGGAACAGGATGATGTCCGGGAAGGCCCGCCGCATCGCCTGCCACAACGGTCGTAGCGCGCGCAGCGAACGGTACGTCCGGGCGATCGACCGGATCCACCCGACGGCGGGCACGAGCGCGCCCGCCAGGGTGAGGATCACGCCCGCGGCACGCAGCCCGTCGAACACCCGCTCCACGGCATCGGCCGGCACGGACGCGCCCAGCGCGTGTGCCACGACGAGGACGACCTTCTGCACCGCGAAGAGGAGGTTGAGCAGCAGCCCGACGACGATGCAGCGCAGCCCGGCCCGCAGCGCTCCGGGCGGAGCGGAGCGGCTCATCCGCCAGAACAGCGCGGTCGCCATGGCCATGATGCCGCCGAGATAGGTGTTGAGCACCACCCAGTACGCCGCGGCGGGCAGCGGTACGGCCGCGGTCAGCAGGTCCGTGCCGTGCGTACGGACGCCGTGCGGGGACAGCACGGACAGCGCGACGAGCGACACCGTGACGACGCCCGCGAAGAGCAGCTGGTACGTCGCGGCGCGCGGCCGGGTGGCGTACAGGTCGGTGATGAGCGAGATGAACCGGAGCAGGAAGAAAGCGCAGGCAATGCCGAACAGGTGCGGAATGATCTCGGCGCTGGCCGTCCATCCCAGCAGCTTCGCGTTGACGCTGGGCAGCGCGGTCAGCTTGCACAGCGCGAGCGTGCACCAGGTCGCCCACAGCGCGCGCTGCTTCGCGTCCCGGAAGACGGTCGGGAAGCGCAGCACCACGAGCCCCCACAACAGGACGAACACGGCGACGGTGAGAGCCCCGGTCATGGGCGGTCAGGACTTGAAGCTGAGTACGTCGGCCAACCGGCCGAGGGCGTCACGGCGGGAGCCGGTGCCGGACTCCCCCGGTAGACCCCGGGCGGCGCGTGCCCGGATCAGCGAGGCGAGCATCTCCGCCTCCTGCTCCTGTGACGTCGTGTAGCTCACCCGGCCGAGGACGCGGGCGACGGTTTTCGGGTCCAGGTCGGGCAGCAGCCGCGACAGCGTGGAACTTCCCATATCCAGCGAGATCGAATGGCCGCCGAGCATGTGGCCGAGCTCGTGCAGGACGATGTGCTCGGCGTGCAGCCGGGAGGTGTCCGGGTCGAAGAAGATGTAGTCGGCCGCCGGCACCGATATCCAGAGCCCGCACGGGGCGGTCGAACTGAGGCCCGGCACCGGTTGCAGCCGCAGTCGACGGCCGCGGAGCCGGGCGATGCCCTGGCAGAATTCGGCGAGATCGAACGGGTGCGGGATGGGGACTCCCTGGAGCAGCCGTTCGCAGTGCCGGCGCAGCCGTCTCATGCCATCCCCCTTCGCGCCTCTTGCTGCCCTGGAAGCGGCGGGCCACGGACCGGGTCGGCCCTCATTCCACTAAACGAATACCTAGTTAAGCACATCGCGGGCCACCGCGTTACGGCCCTGGAACCGGCGATTCCGCCCCCGCCCCGGGGAGGCGTTGGGGGTGCTCGGCTCCGCCAAAGGCCGGCTCCGCCTGCGCTCCCCCAGGGGTGGCCACGATCAGATTGTGCCGGTCGGAGCTGTTGGGAGGCACGCCGGAGGCGTATCGTGGGAGCCGTCCGAGGCTGCCGTTCCCCCGTGCGGCAGTCTCGGTCGCTTCTTCCGGTCATTCAGGCATGTCGATCCGTATCAGCCCCCGCCGCCGGGGGCTGCTCCTTTGTCAGGTGCAGCAGCCAGTTCTCCGCCGTGCGGATCAGCGCGTACCGGCGGGTAGTTCCCCGGCCGTGCAGCGTGAACAGCAGCCGGCGCTCCGTGCGGTCGTGCTCCTCCCACCAGCCCAGGTCGGCCACGGACTTGGTCGCGTCCTGGTAGGTCAGGTGCGCCAGATCGTGGTCGGCGACCTCGACCGCGAGCCGGTTCTCCGGGGAGGTCGTGGGCAGGCCGCGCGGCAGCGCCCAGGAGCGCAGCACGCCACGCTCCTCCAGGCGCAGGTCGAAGTGGTGCCGGGGCCGCCAGTGCTCGTGCAGCACGAATGCCGGTCCCGGCGAACCGCCACCGCCGGCCG
>JBBWZQ010000352.1:0-4129 GCA_039649115.1 Micromonosporaceae bacterium
CCGTACCGGCCGGCAGCGCGCGCCCCACGCACGCGAGTACCTCGTCGTCACCGGCCGGGCCGCCGACAACCACCACAGTGGACGGTACCTGGTCCAGCCCGCGCAGTGCCCGTGCCACGTTCTCCCCGAGCACGACCGACTTCAGGCGCAGCCGCAGCGCCCGCCACTCGCTCGGGGCGAGGCCGCGGTCGAACGGCAGCCAGCCGCCCGGTCCGGCGGTGACCAGCGAGCCGACCGCGTCGGTGCCCAGCGGCCGGTCGAGGAACGTGCGGGAGCCGTCCTCAGCGAGCAGGATCTGCGGACCCTCCACCCGGTACGCGGGGCCGCGCTTGGCCCATTCGGCGGCCGCGCGCGTGGTGCCGAGCATGGCGGCCGTGGCCACGGTCAGCATCTCGCCGGCACCGGCCACCACGGCGGAGCCGGTGGCGGTCACCACGTCGATCGTGCCGCCGCCCAGGTCCACGACCGCCGTGTCCGGCCCGGCGCCGGGCGTGGACAGGCCACCCAGGCGCGCCGCGGCTGCCTCGCTCGACGCGGTGTGCACCGCGATCCCGAGCCGCTGGGCGAGATCCGCGCCCGGATCCGGGTACGGCGGGTCCGCGTGCAGCGCCGCGAGGATCCGGGTACGCGAGTGCATCGCGCCGCGCCGGGCCAGTACCGCGTCGGCGAGCGCCGCGAGGTCCACTGTGTACAGATCGTCCACGGGCTCCGGTGGCACCCAGGCGGCCGGCGCGGCGGGCTGCGGCGAGGGCGAGCCGTCGAGCGCCACGACGGCGTTGGAGCGGTCCTGGAGCAGGCCGGCGAGGCGCACCGCGTCGGCCCGGCCGGCGGCGTCCAGGTCGAGTTCGGCGGCCAGCCGCACCGGATCGGTCAGCAGGCGCAGCGGTTGGCCGGCCGTGCGCACCTCGACCGCCAGCAGCCGGGCGCGCACCAGCCGGTCGCCGTCGACCTCGTCCACCACCGGTACCGGCTGGCCGAGCCGGTTCGCCAGCAGCACGGCCTCGTCCCGCGCGGCCACCACCGCGGCCAGGACGCCACGGGTCAGCAGTGCGCGCAGTTCCGGCAGGGCTTCGCGATAACCGAGGTGTGCGGGTACCACGGCGACCACCGGCGCGTCCGGCAGCGGTGCACCGGTGCCGACCGGGAAGGGTGGCGCGATGCCGCTGCCCTGCCCGCCCGCGGTACCCGAGCCGGCGCCGGCCAGCCGCAACCGTCCGGTGTGGACGGCCGGCTCCGGGAGCGTGGTGGCCCGCGTGGTCACCGGTCGCAGCGGCGCCACGACGGCCGCCTCGACCCGGCACCCGTACCCCCGCTCCAGCCGCCGCACCAGCCGGGCCGCGCCGTCGAGGCTCGCCGGGGAGCCCTTGGCACCCCGGGTCGGCACCCGGTCGTACCCGATGATCCGGATGGCTCTGTCCACAACGGACGCCAGCACGGCCTCGGTCGTCGCGTTGCCGATGTCCAGGCCGACCGCGATCATCAGCGCAGCAGCCCGCGGCGGGCGTAGACGGCGGCCGCCTCGCGGACCAGCGCGGCGCAGCGGGGTGCGCCGCGCGCGTCGAGGCCGGCGGCGAGCGCGTCGAGCTCCGCGGCGGTGGACCGGCGGGGCCGCAGCGCTTCGTAGAGCGCCAGCACGTCGTGCTCGGGGATGGTGGCCAGTTCGGCGGCGCGCCGGAAGTTCCCGGCCAGCTGCGGGTTGCCGTGCGCGGCGGCGATCTGAGCCTGGTGCTCCAGCGTCTCGGGGTGGATGCGGACGTCGTCCGCGCCCAGTTCCTCGCGGCGCAGCGCCTCCAGCGTCAGCTCGTGGGCCGGGCGACCGGAGAATGCGCGAGTCATCGGGTCAGCTCCAGTTCCTCGGGCGCCGCATCCGGGGAAGCGCAGTCTCGTTCCAGCGCGACCAGCGCGATGACGCTCGTGTGGTACCGCGCCTCGATCGCCTCGTCCGTGTAAGGGTTGCGGGCCGGCACCGGCGTGGCGCCCTTGGCGTGCCGGGCCGCGTTCATGCCCAGCAGCCGGTACAGCTCGCGCGTCACCACCGGCGCGATGCTGTACAGCTCCAGGTTGGCCAGCGGCGCCAGGTCCCGCCGGTGGATCAGCGCGGTTCCCTTGCCCTGCAAGCCGATGCCGATGCCGGAGCCGGCCAGCCGGGCCGCGGTGAGGCCGACCATGCCGAGGTCGATGGTGGAGTTCACCCGGACGATGCGGGCCAGGCAGCCCTCCTCCTCCAGGCCGTCGAGCAGCTCGCCCAGCACGTCGGTCACGAGCAGTCCGCTGAGGGTACGCCAGACGCTGCGCCCCACGCCCGGTGAGACGCCGACGACCACCTCCCGCGGGTCGGTGCCGAAGGCCGCGCTTCCCCGGGCCAGCAGCGCCCCACTGTGCCAGCGAGCCTGATCGGCCCGCAGGTCGGCGACGCCCCGCTGCTGGCGTACCGCGTCGATCTCGGCCTGCCGGGCCGGCGAGGGCTCGTACCCGGTACCCGGGCCGGCGTAGTCGTTGGGATCCGTGACGAGGCTCAGCACCCGCATCGACTCGTCGAAGATGGCCGCGGTCTGCAGGTGGTCCCCGTGCACCCGGGCCACCAGCATGTCCAGCACCCGCTGCGCTTCCTCGTCGTACCCCGTCTCGCGCAGCGCCCGCGCGATGTCCAATGCGGACAGTCCGGCCGACCGGATCGCGTGCGCGGCGGAGAGCACCACCATCGGGTCCGGATCGCCGAGGTCCTTGGAGCCGACCGCGTCCACCGCGCGCTCCAGGTGCTCGTCGTCGAAGTCGGCCAGGCCGAGCCACTGGTACACGTCCCGCGCCGCCGCCGCGGCCCGCCGCCGCAACCGGCCCACCGCGACGGGATCGGCCGTGCGCAGGCCACCGTCCACGCCCCAGTCCCGCTGCATCGCGAGCCAGTCGTCGACGTCCTCGGCGTTCCAGTTGGACGGGCCGAACATGTTGTCGTAGCGCTGGATCGAGCCGAAGCCGCTGCAGATGTAGTCGCTGCCGGCGAGCAGGATCGGCAGGGTGCGGGAGGTGCGGCGGACGTGCGACTCGGACATCAGCGCGTCGTTGCCGGAACAGGACTCCAGGTTGCGCGCCATCACCATGAGGTTCTCGCACATCATCTCGCGCACCCCGCGCGGTACCGCCGCGGCGACGCTGGCGCCGTCGATGCCGCCGTTCTGCACGCCCTGCGCGCCCATCGCCCGCGCCAGCGAGACGCAGCGCGACTCCAGGTAGAGCATCGAGCACCCCTCCGCGCCGCCCATCAGGACCTCGGCCCCGGCGCCGGAGGAGACGCGCATCTTGATGCCCCGGCTCGCGTACGCGGAGGTGAGCAACGCCTTGGACCACGGCGTGTCGTCCCCGTCCACGAACACCGACTCGGTGCCGTACAGGCTCACCGTCTCGGCGTAGGAGACCAGCCCGCGCATGCCCATCTCCAGCTCCATCGCCTCCTCGACGGCGCATTGCACCAGCACGCCGGCGCAGCCGACGGCGGCGCCGACGGTGACCGCGAGCGCGTTGGACGGCGCGTCGGCCAGCACCGGAACCGTCGTCTCCAGTTCCCGGAAGCCGTACGCCGCGGCCGTCGCGGCATCCGCGGCCAGCAGCAGGGGATCGTCGAGCCGGTTGGTCACGTGTGCCTGGTTGCTCGGCGTGCGGCGGGCGCGCAGCTTCGTCATCGCCAGCATCAGCTCGGCCGGCCGCAGCAGGCCGACGACGCGGGCCAGCTTCGCCGGCGTCATGCCGGAGGCGAGGCGCACCACCGCGCCGCGCGGCACCCCCGGATCGACGAACAGCCGCGCCGCCTCGACCTCGCCCAGCGCCATCGCTTCGGCGGCGACGTCGAGGTCGATCCCGTGCGCGGCGATGAACGCGTCGACCGCGTCGAAGTCGGTGGCCGCGCGCCCGTCGAGCTCCACCACGACGCCGTCCCGCACCACCAGGGACGGCTGGGGGTCGCCCGGGCTGCGCAGCGCGACCAGACCAAGCGCCGGGTCCTCCCGCGCGAACCCGTCCAGATTGACCGGTTGCGCGTCCATGAAACGGATCCGGCCCACGAGATCGTCACCCATCCGGGGAGTCTATGGTGCCGTCATGCGCAAGTACGTGATTATGGGGGTCCAGGGCAGCG
>JBBWZQ010000354.1:0-24741 GCA_039649115.1 Micromonosporaceae bacterium
CCACACGAGACGCGATCATCGTGACGATCGTGATGACCGTCGCGGTGGTGCTGGCCAGCCTCGTTCTCGGGCTGCTCATCGCGCTGCTGCTCGACCGGGCGTTCCTCGGCCGCGGCATCGTCCGGACGTTGATGATCACGCCGTTCCTGGTCGTGCCGGTGGCCGCGGCGCTGGTCTGGAAACACGCGCTCTACAACCCGGAGTACGGCCTGTTCAACGGGGTGCTCACGGGGCTGTTCGGGGCGAATGCCCCCCAGCCCGACTGGATCACGGTGATGCCGCTCACGGCCGTGATCATCTCCCTGATCTGGCAGTGGACGCCGTTCATGATGCTGATCCTGCTCGCCGGCCTGCAGGCGCAGTCGCCGGACGTGCTGGAGGCGGCGCGCATGGACGGGGCGAGCGCGCCGCAGGTGTTCCGCTTCATCACGCTGCCGCACCTGCGCCAGTACCTCGAACTGTCGGTGCTGCTGGGCTGCATCTACGTCCTGCAGACCTTCGACGCGGTGTTCACCATCACGCAGGGTGGCCCGGGTACCGCGACCACGAACCTGCCGTACGAGATCTACCTGACCATGTTCCGCAAGTACGAGTACGGGCAGGCCGCCGCGGCCGGTGTCGTGGTGGTGTTCGGGACGATCATCGTGGCGACCTTCGCGCTGCGTGTGGTGTCCACCCTGTTGCGGGAGGAGGCTCACCGATGACCAGGAAACGCGGGCGGCGCTACGATCCGAGCAAGGGGCAGCATGCCGGTCCACTATGGACACTGGTTGCCTGGGCGCTGACACTGCTGTTCTTCGCCCCGGTCGGCTGGATGGTGCTGACCTCCTTCCACCGCGAGGCGGACGCGGCGACCAACCCGCCCAGCCCGTTCGCGGCGCTGACCACGACCAACTACTCCGCGCTGTTCGACCGCGGCATCGCGCCGTACCTGATCAACTCGGCGATGGCGAGCGTGCTGTCCACGGCGCTGGTCCTCGGCCTGGCGCTGCCGGCCGCGTACGCCCTGTCGATCAAGCCGGTGCGCAAGTGGTCGGACGCGCTGTTCTTCTTCCTGTCCACCAAGTTCCTGCCGGCCATCGCCGCGCTGCTGCCGATCTACCTGATCGTCAAGCAGATCGGCATGCTGGACAACGTCTGGGCGCTGGTGGTCCTCTACACCGCGATGAACCTGCCGCTGGCGGTGTGGATGCTGCGCTCCTTCCTGGGCGAGGTGCCACCCGCGATCCTGGAGGCCGCTCAGATGGACGGCGCCGGGTTGCTGCGTACGATGGGGCAGGTCATCGCCCCCATCGCCATGCCCGGCCTCGCCGCCACCAGCCTGATCTGCATCATCTTCAGCTGGAACGAGTTCATGTTCGCCGTCAACCTCACCGCCGTGCGCGCCGCGACCGCCCCGGTCTTCCTGGTCGGCTTCATCACCAGCGAGGGGCTGTTCCTGGGCAAGCTGTGCGCGGCGGCCACGCTGGTGTCCCTGCCCGTGCTCATCGCGGGCTTCGCCGCTCAGGACAAGTTGGTCCAGGGCCTGTCCCTGGGCGCCGTGAAGTGAAGGGTCTGATGACATGAGAGCCGCAATGATCAGTGCGCCCGGCGAGGTGCAGGTGACCACTGTGGACGACCCCACGCCGGGGCCGCGGGAGGTGGTGGTCGAGGTGGCCGCCTGCGGCATCTGCGGTACCGACCTGCACATCCTGCAGGGCGAGTTCGCGCCGACGCTGCCGGTGATCCCGGGGCACGAGTTCGCCGGGGAGGTGGTCGCCGTCGGCACCCAGGTCGACGAGGTGCGCGCCGGCGACCAGGTCGCGGTGGACCCGTCGCTGTTCTGCCACGAGTGCTACTACTGCCGGCGGGGCCGCGGCAACCTGTGCGAGCGGTGGGCGGCGATCGGCGTCACCACCTCGGGCGGCGCGGCGCAGTACGCGCGGGCGCCGGTCGCCAACTGCGTCAAGCTGCCCGAGCACGTGCGCGTCCAGGATGCGGCGCTCATCGAGCCGCTGTCGTGCGCGGTGCGCGGGTACGACATCCTGCGCAACAGCCTGGCCACGCACGTGCTCATCTACGGCTCCGGCACCATGGGGCTGATGATGCTGGAGCTGGCCAAGCGCACCGGCTCGGCGACCGTGGACGTGGTGGACCTCAACCCGGACCGGCTGGCCACCGCCCGCCAGCTCGGCTGCTCGGCCACCGCCACCTCCGCCGACGAGCTGGCCCGGCCGCGCGGCTGGGACGTGGTCATCGACGCCACCGGCAACGAACGGGCCATCCAAGACGCGCTGGCGCGGGTCGGCAAGGGCGGCACCTTCCTGCAGTTCGGCGTCGCCGACTACGCGGCCCGGGCCACCATCGAGCCGTACCGCATCTACAACCAGGAGATCACCATCACCGGATCCATGGCCGTGCTGCACAGCTTCGAGCGGGCGGCCGACCTGTTCGCCGAGGGGGTGCTCCAGCCCGACGTGCTGATCAGCCACCGGATGCCGCTGGAGGACTACCCGAAGGCGCTGGACCAGTTCGCGAGCGGCGTCGGCAGGAAGATCCAGGTAGTTCCATCATGAGCGTGGTCGAGGCGTTGGTCATCGGCGACGAGTTCATCCCGCCCGGCAGCTACGAGGATGCGTTCGCGGAACTGTCCGACGGCGAGGACCTGGTGCGGCTGCGCAGCGTGCGGTGGCGTGGGAGCAAGAGCGACCAGCACGAGACGCAGCAGGCGATGGAGCGCGCCGGGGCCAACGCGGTACCGGCGCCGCCGGAGCTGCTCGCCGCGGTACCCGGCGCGGTCGCCCTGTGCCTGCACTTCGCGCCCGTCGGTGCACAGGTCCTCGCCGCCGCGCCGGAGCTGCGGGTGGTCGCGGTCGCGCGGTCCGGGCTGGAGAACGTGGACATCGCGACCGCGACCGAGCGCGGCATCGCGGTGGTACCCGCGCACGGGCGCAACGCGGGTGCCGTCGCCGAGCTGCAGCTCGCGCTGATGCTCGCCGAAGCGCGCAACGTGGCCCGCGCGGACGCGAGCATCAAGTCCGGCGGCTGGCGCAAGGAGTTCCCGGGTGCCCGGGTCGAGGTGGCCGGCCGTACCGTGGGGATGGTGGGCTTCGGGCACGTGGGTCAGGTGTTCAGCGGCCGGCTGGCCGGGTTCGGCTGCCGGCTGCTCGCCTACGACCCGTACGCGACCGACGAGGCGCTCGCCGCCGCCGGGGTGACCCGGGCGTCCACATTGGACGATGTCTTCGTGGCGAGCGACTTCGTGGTGGTGCAGGCGCGGCACACGGCCGAGACGGACCGCTTCATCGGGGAGCGGGAGCTGCGGCTGATGCGCCCGGACGCGTACTTCGTCAACGTGGCGCGCAGCCGGCTGGTGGACTCCGGTGCGCTGCTCGCCGTGCTGCGCGAGGGCGCCATCGCGGGTGCCGGGATCGACGTGTACGACGAGGAGCCGCTGGCGCCGGACAGCCCCTGGCGCGGCCTGGACAACGCGACGCTCACCACGCACTTCGGCGGCGACACCGAGGACACCAACCGCACCTCCGCGCGCCTGGTCGCCGAGGCCGTGCTGGAGTTCGCCCGCACCGGCAAGGTCGCCCGGGCGGTCAACGCGGCCGACCTGGGTTGGGCATGACTCACCTCCTCGGGGTGGACGCGGGGCAGACGGTCACCAAGGCCGCGCTGTTCGACCTGTCGGGTCGGGAGCTGGCGGTCGCGTCCGCCGGCACCCGCACCGTGTCGCCGCACCCGCGGTGGCAGGAGCGCGACATGGACGAGGCGTGGACGCAGACCGCGCAGGCGATCCGGCGCTGCCTGGCGGACGCGTCCGTGGACCCGGCGTCGGTGCTGGCGGTGGGGCTGTGCGGGCACAACGACGGCATGCACCTGGTCGACGCGCGGGGACGCCCGGTGCGCCCGGCGATCCTGGCCACCGACTCCCGCGCGTACTTGCAGGCCGAGCGGATGCGCGCGGGCGAGCGGGGGACCCGGTCCCTGGAGCTGACCGGCCAGGTACCGGTCGCGTACAGCCCCGCGCCGCTGCTGGCCTGGCTGCGCGAGTACGAGCCGCGCGCCCTGGACCGGGCCGCGCACCTGCTGTTCTGCAAGGACTGGCTGCGGCTGCGGCTGACCGGGCAGCTCGCCACCGATCCGAGCGAGGCCAGCGCGTTCTGCACCGACCTGCACACGCAGACGTGGTCGACCGACGCGCTGGAGCTGTTCGGGCTCGCCGACCTGGCGCGGCTGCTGCCGCCCATCGTGGACAGTGCCGCGGTCGCCGGTACGGTGACGCCGGAGGCGGCGCAGCTGACCGGGCTGCGCGCGGGTACCCAGGTGGTGACCGGTGCGCACGACGTGGACGCGGCCGCGCTGGGCATCGGAGCCGTCGCGCCCGGCTCACTGTCCATTGTGATGGGTACCTTCAGCATCAACCAGGTGGTCGCCCCGCAGCCCGTGGCGGACGCGCGCTGGCAGGCGCGGACCTTCCTGCGACCGGCGCAGTGGCTGCACATGTCGACGTCGCCGAGCAGCGCGGCCAACCTGGAGTGGGCGGTGCGCCAGTTCGGGCCGTGGGACCCGGCCGGGCTGCCCGCCCATGAGCTGGCGATCGCGCAAGCCGCCGGAGCCACCGGGAACACCCCGGTCTACCTGCCGTTCCTGTACGGCTCGCCGTACGGGCCGGGCATCGGGGCCGCGTTCGCCGGGCTGCGCGGCTGGCACACCCGGGGTCACCTGATCCGGGCGGTGCTGGAGGGCGTGGTCTTCAACCACCGCTGGCACACCGACGCGCTGGGCGAGCGGTTCGCGGTGCGGCAGCGGCCGGCCCGGCTGTGCGGCGGCGGATCGCGCAGCCCGCTGTGGAGCCAGCTGCTCGCCGATGCGCTGGGTACGCCGGTGGAGGTGACCGACGCGACCGAGGCGGGCAGCCGGGGTGCGGCGGTACTGGCCGGGGTCGGCGCGAAGGTGTACGCGGACCTGGACGACGCGGCCGCCGCCACGGTACGCGTGGTGCGCGCGCACGAGCCCGATCCGTCCGCTGTGGAGCGGCTGGACGCGGGGTACGCGCGCTACCGCCGGGTGGTGGACGCGCTGGTCGAAGTGGAGGACGGGCCATGACGCTGGTCGATCCGGTCGCGCTGCTGCGGGAGTCGGCCGGCGCCGGTGGCGGCGTGGCCGCCTTCAACGTGATCCAGCTGGAGCACGCCGAGGCACTGGTGGCCGCCGCCGACGCCCTGGGCGCGCCGGTCATCCTGCAGATCAGCGAGAACGCGGTGCGCTACCACGGCGGGCTGGAGCCGCTCGCCGTGGCCACGCTCGCGCTCGCCCGGCGGGCCAGCGCGCCGGTCGTGGTGCACCTCGACCACGCGCAGCGCGTCGAGCTGGTCGACGAGGCGGTGCGGCTGGGCCTGGGCTCGGTCATGTTCGACGCGTCGGCCCTGCCGTACGAGCAGAACGTGCGCCGCACCGCCGAGGTCGTCGCGGCCTGCCAGGCGGCGGGGGTGGCGGTCGAGGCGGAACTGGGGGAGGTGGGCGGCAAGGACGGGGTGCACGCGCCGGGCGCGCGTACCGACCCGGCGCAGGCGGCCGCGTTCGTCGCCGCGACCGGGGTGGACAGCCTGGCCGTGGCGGTCGGCACCTCGCACGCGATGCTGTCCCGGGACGCCGCCGTCGACCTGGACCTGGTACGCGCCCTGCGCGCGGCGGTACCGGTGCCGCTGGTGCTGCACGGGTCGTCGGGGGTGGCCGACGCCGACCTGCCCGCGGTGGTGCGGGCCGGCATCACGAAGGTGAACATCGGCACCCGCCTCAACGTCGCGCTGACCCGGCGGGTGCGCGAGGTGCTGGCGGAGCGCCCCGACCTGGTCGACCCGCGCCGGTACCTGGGCCCGGCGCGCGAGGCGGTGGCGGCGGAGGCGACGGCGATTCTCACCCGGTTGATGACTGTCGGGCGGCCGGCGACCCCTCGATACTGATCGGGCCGGCTTGCCGCGCGCCACCCCCGTCGCCCGCTCAGAGGACCCATCCCGTGCCCGGCCACCACCGCACGAGCATGCAGAGGCTCGACTCGCTTGTCCGGCGCATGCGCCCGGGCACCATCGCGGCGGTCGCGTTCGCCACCGTGCTGCTTGCGGCGGCGGTCACCAAGGTGGTCGTGACGGCACTGCGCGGGCCCGGCACCGATCGACCGGCGGTGGCCGCGCCGCCGATCGGCTCCGCGGCCGCGGTGACCGGCGAGTCGCTCCGGCCACCCCCGGTGCCGGTGGCCACCGGTTCGGCGGGGTCGTCGCGCGCCGCGCGGGCGAGCGCGTCGCCCGGCCGTACCCGCACCTCCGTGGCCTCGCCGGCGCCGTCGGCCACCCGTACCCCCGTCTCACCGCAGTCACCGCCCACCTCGCCGGCGGCCCCCGCCGTGCGCTCCTACGAGGCGGAGTCGCAGGCCAACACGTTCGCGGGCGGCGCGTCGCCGGACACCTGCGCGCCGTGCGCGGGCGGCCGGTCGATCCGCTGGGTGGGGTACCGCGGGACGCTGCAGTTCAACGGCGTCATCGCCGCGGTGGCCGGGACCGCCCGCGTGACCATCAGGTACCTCAACGGCGACGCCACCCGCACGGCACAGCTCAGCGTGAACGGCGCCCGCGGCGCCTGGGTGACCTTCCCCGGCACGGGCGGCTGGACCACGGTCGGGACGGTCACCGTGACCGTCCCGGTCGTCCAGGGGGCAAACCGCCTGAAAATAAGCAACGACGGTGCGTGGACGGCGGACTTCGACAACATATCGGTACGGGATCCGGCACGCTGAGATGCGCCGCGGCGCCCGGTGGGGTACCAATCAGCTGTGGTGATTCCGGTTCACGACGTCAACCCGGTGCGCAGGACGCCCTGGGTCACGTACGCGTTGATCGCGGCGAACGTGATCATCTTTCTGCTCACACCCGCGTCCCGCACGGTGGCGACCGCCAGCCTGGGCCAGGTGTGCCAGCAGGAGGCGTTCTTCGACAAGTACGCCGCGATCCCGCGCGAGCTGGTGCACGACACGCAACTGCCCGTGGTGGCGACCGGCAGGGTGGGCGTGGGACCGCAGGGACCGGGGTGCGTGGCCACCCGGCCGGACTACCACAAGATCCCGGTGCTGTCGGTGCTGTACTCGATGTTCCTGCACGGCGGCTGGCTGCACCTGCTGGGCAACATGCTGTTCCTGTGGGTGTTCGGCAACAACGTCGAGGACCGCTTCGGCCGGCTGCGGTTCCTGCTGTTCTACCTGGTCTGCGGGTACGCGGCGAGCTACGGCTTCGCGCTGGCCAACGCGGACGCCTCGACGCCGCTGATCGGCGCGTCCGGCGCGATCGCCGGCGTGCTGGGCGCCTATCTCGTGCTGTGGCCGGGGGCGCGGGTGTGGAGCCTGGTGCCGATCCTGCTGTTCATCCCGCTGCGCCTGCCGGCCTGGCTGGTGCTGGGCGCCTGGTTCGTCCTCCAGTGGGTGTACGCGTCGGGCGTCGCGGTCTCCGCGGCGGGCTCGGTCGGGTACCTCGCGCACGTGGTCGGGTTCGTCGTCGGTGCGCTGATCGCGCTGCCGGTGCGGCTGCGGCAACCACCGGAGCGGTACCGCCGGATCGGCTACACCTGGGGCTGACGGCGACGCTACTTCGCGGTCGGGTCGGCGACCTGGCCCATGAACAGCGGTATGCCGGTGGCGGCGTGCACGATCGCGAAGGCGAACGGCCGGTCCACGGTCATCTGGATCTTCGGCGGCGCCGGCAGGGCGAGATCGAAGCTGAGGCCGGTGACCGCCGCCGCCTCGGTGCCCCACTCGTCCACCGTGATGTTCGCGCGGTGTACCGCCTGGGCGATGTGCAGCTCGGGATTGATGCCGGAGAAGTCGGCGTTCAGGTCGAACGGCTCGGTCAGGCCCAGGCTCGTCAGCGCCTGCTTCAGGTCGAGGTTCGACGCGAAGTCCCACTTCGGCAGCGCCACGCCCACGTCCGCGGGCTGCAGCGCGGCCGCCACGGCCGCCATCGACGCGGGGGCGAGCAGCCGTCCCGGCGCCTGGCCGGCCGGGGGCAGCAGGACCCGCATGGCCAGCTGGCCGCCCGCGTAAGGCAGCTCGACCGCCTGCCAGCCCGACCCGGCGGCGTAGCGCAGCCGGGCCTGCCCGCGCATCGTCGGTACCTGCACCGTGCTGTGGTCGGCGCGGGTGAAGGGCTGCGGCGCGGTGCCCTCCTCGAACGGGTGGGCCCAGTCGGCGCGCAGGTAGATGGTGTTGGCGAGGACGAGCCTGGTGTCGCGACTGAGCTGGTCGAAGACCTTCTTGATGCGGCCGGCCGTCTGCTGGCGCGCCCAGTCGTCGATGATCCCGAGTGCCTTGCCGGAGCCGAAGTCCACCGGGTGGACCCCGGTGCCGTACTGGGCGGCGAGGGTGTGCAGGAACTGCTGGCCGATCGGGTAGCCCTGCTGCGGGAAGAGGGCGTTGCCGACGCAGACCACCGGCGGCTGGGGCGGTCCGGCCGGCCGGGTGGTCGCGCGCGCCTTGGCGGGCGGCGCGTCGGCGGTGACCACCTGCCGGGTGAGGGCGTTGAAGGCGTCGTGCAGCCCGCTGGGTGGGAAGCCGAAGAACTGGTCGATCTGCCTGGCCGTCGCGCCGCCCGCGCCGGCCCGCGCCATGGCGAAGGCGTACGCGATGGACAGTGGCGAGGTCACCGAGTTCTTGCCGGCGGGCAACGCCGAGGTCGCCAGCTGGTACCCGAGCGCGGTGATGCCGCGGGCGACGGCGTCGACCGGCGCGCCGGCGGCGGGCTGCCGCCGGCTGACACCGGCCGCGCTGAGCGTGGGCGGGTCCGGCGAGCCGCACGCGGCGGCGGTGGCGAGGACGAGACCGGCGGCCGCGGCGAGTCGGTACACCTTCATGCCCCTGGGACGCACACCCCCCCGTCCCGGTTCCCCGGGACGGGGGAGGAACCGGATCAGGCGTGCAGCTGGACCACGTCACCCTGGTCCTGCAGGAGGCTGTCCCAGGTCTCCCAGCTCAGCCAGAAGGTACCGTCGCCCAGGCCGCCCCAGACGGGTCCCCACGACTGGACGCACCACACCCGGTGGTTCTCGACGTCGATGCCGTTGACCTCGAACTCGTGGCCGCCGCGCACGAACGCGCCGTCCTCGATCCGCAGCTCCCCTGTGGACTGTGCGTGGTCGAAGCTGCTGTACCACTTCACGCCGGTGATGACCGGGCCGACGACCAGGGCGCCGAGCGCCTGCTGCAGGCCGAAGGCGTGGCGGTAGGAGCTGATGTGCCCCTCGCGCTTGGCGACCTTGGCGACCGCGAGCCCGGAGGAGCCGGTGTCGTCGGGCGGGTACACCCCGGGGAACCGGTCCAGCCGGGTGGCCTCGGAGTACAGCTCGACCGCGTCCTTCTCGCCCAGTTCGCGGCCCTGCTGGAAGAAGGGCTCCGTCATCAGCGCGCCGGCGATCGCGTTGCCGGTGCAGCTGCCGACCTCTCCCTGGTCGTACGGCGCGCAGCGGCGGTCGTGCCGGGCGGTGCGCAGCGGCGCGACCATCGCCGGGAAGGCCTTGCTCCGCTCGTCGTGATCGATGTTGCGACCGAGTCGCATCCCGGGTACCTGGATCTCCGGAAGGTGTTGGGTCCGATTGCTCATCCTGAGTCCTCTGTCCGCAAGGGTTGTAACCTACAGTCACTAGGAGGCCACGCGTGTGTGCCGGAATACATCGGTGTCCCGTTGGCGACAGCGGGGGACAGTGACAGGCACCCTTCCGGGACTAACGTCAGCGCGTGACCGAGCGTCGGCGAGCGAACCGTCAGGCTGAGCGCAGGGGCCGGCCCCGGCACCCGGACGTGTTGACACCGGCCGACGCCCATGTGGAGAGAGGGCAGACCATGAGTGAGGATCTCCGGCTGGGCAGCATCGGCCAGATCTCCCGGCCGGTCAGCGACGTGGCGGTGGCGGTGCGCTGGTACGGGGAGGTGCTCGGCCTGCCGCACCTGTACACGTTCGGGGACCTCGCGTTCTTCGACTGCGCCGGTACCCGGCTGTTCCTGTCGGCCCGCGAGGAGGGCAACGGCACCGGGCAGCCCTCGATTCTCTACTTCCGGGTCGGGGACATCCAGGGCGCCTACGACGAGCTGCGCGCGCGGGGGGTCCAGTTCACCGACCCGCCGCACATGATCTTCAAGCACGAGTCGGGCATGGAGGAGTGGATGGCCTTCTTCACCGACCCCGACGGGTACCCGCTGGCGATCATGACGCAGGTGCGGTCCGGCTAGCCTCACGTGGGGTGGCCGGCTGCCGATGTTTCGCGGTGATGGGCTCCCCGCGAACATCGGAGATCACGTTGTACGAGCGTCAGGTACGGCCATGACCGCGATCCGGGTGGTCTGGCTCGCCTCGGCCGCGCTCGTCTGGGCGGACGGCGTCCTGGACGGCACGGTGGCGGCGGAGCTGCACGAGGCCATGGACACCCTGGTCGCCGGCGGGCCGGAGACGGTGGTGCTGGACCTGTCCGGCGTGCTGGCCGTCGACGACGGCGGGGTCGCCGTACTGGCCGCCGCCGCGGCGCGGTTGAGCCATGCCGGTGTCGCGCTGGAGCTGCGGCTGCCCGGGCAGCGCGCGCTCACCGTCGCGGACGCGGGCACCCTGCGCGACGTGCTCAGCGCGGCGTACCCCACGGTGGGTCCGGCCAGCTCCGACTAGCGGGGCCTGACCCTTACCGAGAACGTGCGTACCGGCTCGACCGTCTCCCAGGAGCGGCGCAGCCGGGCGCTGACCGTACCCCCGTGTCCCGGCCGGATCGCGAAGACGCGCAGCCCGGCGGCGCCCGCGGCCCGCGTGTCCGGCGCCTCGACCCGGTCCCCCACCACCGCCGCGCCCGCGGGCAGCGGGTCCAGTTCCCAGCGGTACCCGGTGGTGGCGTTCTCCGGCAGCGCGATCTCCAGCAGGCCCCCCGGCGCCACGGTGACGGCCTCGCCGTCGTTGGGCACTCCGACTCTCGTCGTCACCGTCGCCACCCTCCTGGTACCGCTACCAGAGATAGATCTCGTGAAGCTGGCCGTCGGCCTCGTCGCGGGCGATGACCGTACCGCCCGAGATCCGCGCGGCCGACGCGAGGGTGGTCAGCGCCACGTGCGCGGAATCGTTGGTCGTCGCGAACCGGCGCCAGCCCACCCCGTCGAGGTGCGCCCAGCCGGAGCGGCTCGCCCGGGTGTTGTAGAGGGCGAGCACCTGCCTGGTCTGCCAGGTGCCGGCGAGGTTGGCCGTGCCGGCGGTGGCGCCCACGGTGCCGGGCGGGTGCAGTACCGGTGCCGGGTGGCCGGCCGCCGCCGCCGTGCCCGTCACGGTGCTGGCTGCGCCGGCGTGGTGCGCGATGGCGAGCTGGTCCTCGGTCAGGTCGGTCGGCCGGGTCGTCGTGTCGGTACCCGTGGCGCCGATCGGCGTATCGGTCGGCCGCTCGTGCTTCGTTGTCGTCATCTCGACGCTCCTCAGTAGACGTAGACGGTGGAGATGGTGCCGGCGTCGGCGAACGCGTTGACGCTGCGAGCGTCCAGCTTGGCGCTGACCATCTCGCCGAGCATCGTCGCGGCGGCCTGGTCGGTGTCCGCGCCGAGCCAGTGCCAGCCGAGGTTCTGCAGGTACACCCAGCCGTTGCGGGCCGCGTCGTTGCTCCACAGCCCGAGCACGTTGGTCACGCCGGTCCACGCGCGCAGGGTGACCTGCTGGATGCCGATGCTCTGCCAGGCTTCGATGTGGCACTCGCCGTACCCGATGCGGAAGAAGCCGCTGTCGCCCCAGCTCGGTCCCCAGCTGTTCTTCGCGATCCAGCAGCCCAGCGCGTCGTCGTACCCGACCAGCGCCACGCAGTGGCCGCCGGCCAGCGCGCCGGAGACGTGCTTGTACACGCCGGTCCGGTAGCCGAAGAAGTCGTCGTACACCTCGAAGCAGGCGGTGATCGAGCCGTACGAGGAGATGTGCGCCTTCATCGCGGCCGGGTCGCCGGTGGCGTCGAGGACGTTGGCCGAGCGGGCCAGCCGGTTGGGCCAGTCCGCGTTGAGCGTCGCGCCGCCGGAGTTGCGCGCCGCGTAGGGGAAGTAGTCCTCGAACGTCACGCCGATGTCGCGGGACATGTTCAGCGCCGGCAACGGGAGCCAGCCCGTGTCACACGTGACTCCCACGTTGCCGCCGAGCGTGTAGAACAGATGTGCCTCGGACAGGTCGAGCGCCATGCCCGGCTGGCGGCGACCGTAGGCCGCCGTGGTCTCCATCGCCGCGATGGATCCGAACGCCACGCACGAACCGCAGTCGCCCTGGTCCCTGACCGGCGTGACGTAGCTCTGCCCGCCAATGGTGCGCGCGTCGAAGGTGGCGGGCGCCCCGATCGTCGCGGCGAGGGTGGCGAGGTGGTCGGCGCGGGCCGCGGCGGCCCGGGTCTCGATCGAGGCGCGTTCCGAGGCGCTCGGCAGCAGCACGCCCAGCCGGCGCCGGCGGGCGTCGCCGGACATCTGGGTCAACGGGTTCTCGCCGGCCTGCCACGGGTGCCCCTGTTCACCCAGGGCCGCGTGGACGGCGGCCAGATCAATCTTGTCCGGAGTGGTCATGGTTCCCCCTAGTCAGGCTGATCGCGCCGGTTTCTGGACGCGGCCTACCTAACAAATACCACTAATCGGACTAAACAGGGCGGGATTCCGCGGAGCTTCACACCGCTCCACACAGGACGAAACGAGCCGGACAACGCGACGCGGCATACTGGCACCGCTTACGGGGTAGCTGGTTGACTGAAGGCCGCGGACGACGCGGCGACCCATGCGGCGGCAGCGGTGTGTGGGAGATGACGATGGGCCTCGAGGTAAGCCTGGAGCCATTGGGGGATGGCCGCATGGTGCTACGGATCTCCGGCGAGTTGGACATGTCCACGAGGGACCCCCTCGCCCAGGCGATGCGCTCGGTGTTGGCCGGCGACGGTACGACCCTTGTCATCGTCGACCTCTCCGCCACCCGGTTCCTCGACGCGAGCGGGATCGGCGCATTGATGCAGATGCGCGGCTCGGCGCTGGCGGCCGGTGCCAACCTGGTGGTCCGCGAGCCGCGCGAGATGGTGGCGACGGTCCTGCGGATCACCCGCGCGGACGAGATCCTCTGCACCGCCTCACCTGCCGTGTCCGGCATCGACGGCGGCGGTGACCCGCATACGCCGCCCGGACCCGACGGTCCTGGCTAGGCTCGCACCGGCGCGACCGCGCCTCAGCGGAAGGAGGTCCGACGTGGCTCCGCTGAGTTGCCGCGTGCGCCGGGACGGCCCGGTGATCCTGGTGGCCGTGGACGGGCGGTTGAGCATGGCGACCGTACCGCCGGTTCGCGTCACGCTCCTGAAGTGTCTGGCGGAATCTCCCGCGGCGGTGATCGTGGACCTGTCCCAGGCCGTGATCGATGAGCTGCCGGCGCTGTCGGTCTTTCCGGCGGTGCGCCACCACACCGCCGACTGGCCGTCGGTCCCGCTGTTGCTGTGCGGCCTCGATCGGCACGTGGTACCGCCCGACAGCCGCCGCCTGTGGGTCTCCGACCTCGCGGTCTTCGAGAACGTCGCGGCGGCGAAGGCCGCGGCGACCCGCCCCGACCTGCTCGACCGCCGGGTGCACGCCTGGCTGCCGGGCACCGTCGACGCGCCGGCGCGGGCGCGGGAACTGCTCGGCACGGCGTGCCGCGCCTGGGATCTCGACCACCTCCTCCCGGCGGCGGAGGTCATCGTGTCGGAGCTGGCGTCCAACGCGATCTGCCATACCTCAGGGCTCGGCCGCCTGGTCATCGTCCGCGGTGACCGGTACCTGCACCTGGTGGTCCGGGACAACAGCAGGCAACTGCCGGTGCTGGCCGACGACGACTGGGACATGGCGGGCGAGGGCGGCCGGGGGCTGCGCCTGGTGCGGGCGCTGGCCGCCAGTTGGGGCGCCCAGCCGATGGGCGACGGCAAGGCCGTCTGGGCCACGCTCGCGCTGCAGCCGGCACCGCCGGGGCGCCGTGTCACCCGGGGTAGCGGCCGCCGTTGAAGGTGACCCGCAGCGCGTACACCGAGCTCGACGCGCAGATGTACAGGTGATTGCGCTGCGGACCGCCGAACGTGAAGTTGGCGACGATCTCGGGTATGTGCAGCTTGCCGAGGAGCGAGCCGTCGGGGTCGAAGCAGTGCAGCCCGTCGTGCGCGGCGGCCCACACCCGGCCGGTGTCGTCCAGCCGCAGGCCGTCGAAGCTGCCCGCGGCACAGGTCGCGAACACCCGCCCGCCGTGCAGCGTGGCGTCCGGCGCGACGTCGAAGACCCGGATGTGCTCGCGGCGGGTGTCGACGATGTAGAGCCTCGTCTCGTCGAGCGAGAACGCGAGGCCGTTGGGGCGGATGAAGTCGTCGGCGACGATGCGCACCTCACCGGTACGGCCGTCGATCCGGTACACGTGGCAGGCGCCGATCTCGCTCTCCGCCCGGTGCCCCTCGTAGTCGCTGTCGATGCCGTAGCTGGGATCGGTGAACCAGACCGAACCGTCCGAGTGCTCGACCACGTCGTTGGGGCTGTTGAACCGCTTCCCGTCGTACCGGTCGGCCAGGACGGTCACCGATCCGTCGGGTTCGGTACGGGTGATCCGCCGGTTGCCCTGCTCGCAGCTGACCAGCCGACCGAGCCGGTCGACGGTGTGCCCGTTGGCATAGCCCGCCGGCTGGCGGAAGACGCCGATCGCGCCGGTGATCTCGTCCCAGCGCAGGATCTGGTCGTTGGGGATGTCGCTGAAGACGAGGTACCGCCCGGCGGCGAAGTAGGCCGGACCCTCCGTCCACCGACAGCCGGTGTGCAGCCGCTGGGTCCACTGGTCGCCGCTGGTGAACTGGAAACGCTCGTCCAACACCTCGAAACGGGTCCTGATCGCGTCGACCATGCCGGCTACCGTATCGGGTGTGTGGTGGGACATCGCGATCGGTCTGGGCGTCGCCGTGCTGGCCAGCTGGCTCGCGCTCGTGGTGGCCCTGGTGATCGTGCGACCCAGGGGCCCGCTGTTGCGGGAGGCGGTGCGCATCCTGCCGGACACGCTGCGGCTGCTGCGCCGGCTGGCCGCCGACCGCAGCCTGCCGCGCGGCGTGCGGATCCGGCTCAGCCTCCTGCTGGTGTACCTCGCCCTGCCGATCGACATCATCCCGGACTTCATCCCGGTGCTGGGGTACGCGGACGACGCGGTCATCGCCGTCGCGGTGCTGCGCGGCGTGGTGCGCCGGGCCGGGCTGCCGGTGGTACGCCGGCACTGGCCCGGTACGGACGACGGGTTCGCGGCGCTGTGCCGGCTCACCGGCATCGCATAGGCTCCGGTGTATGGCCGGCAACGGGGTGCTGAGCGGCAAGTCAGCGGTGGTGACCGGCGGGTCGCGGGGCATCGGCCGGGCGATCGTGGAGCGGTTGGCGCGCGACGGCGCCCGGGTGGTTTTCGGGTACCTGCGCGACGAGGCGGCCGCCGCGGAGGTCGAACGGGCGGTCGCGGAGGCCGGCGGCGCGGCTCACGCGGCGCGGGCCGACCTCGCCGAGCCCGGTGCCGTCCAGCGGCTGTTCAAGCAGGCCGACGAGCACCTCGACGGGCTGGACATCCTCGTCAACAACGCGGCCGCCGCGTTCACGCCGATCGCCCTCGTCGACCTGACGGAGGACGAGTACGACCGGGTGATGGCCGTGAACGCGAAGGCGGTCTTCCTCACGATGCGGCACGCCGCCCGGCACATGGGCGACGGCGGCCGGATCATCAACCTCTCCACGCTCAACACCGTGGTGGCCGCCCCGGGCGGTACCGCGTACGTGGGGAGCAAGGGTGCGGTGGAGCAGTTCACCGCGGTGGCCGCCCGGGAACTCGGCGCGCGGGGCATCACGGTCAACTCGGTGCTGCCCGGTGCCACCGACACCGAACTGCTGCGCTCGACCAACTCGCCCGAAGGGTTGGCGATGGCGGTGGCCATGACGCCGCTGGGCCGGCTCGGCCAGCCGGCCGACATCGCGGACGTGGTCGCCTTCCTGGCCGGGCCCGACGCCCGGTGGCTGACCGGGCAGAGCCTGCAGGCGGCCGGTGGGATCCGGTAGCCGGGCAACCCTGCCGGGGGCCTGGGGAGTCTGACCAACGGGGTGCCGCACGGGCGCTCCGACGACGGTACCCGGGGGACATATGAATTTCGATCTTTCTCGGCGGGGTGTCCTGGCCGGTACGGTGGCCGCGGCGTTGAGTGTCGTGCCGGCGGCGTCCGCCGCCGCGGCGTCGCCGCGCAGCGACGCCCGCGCGCGGCTGCGGGATCTGGAGACCTCCTACGACGGGCGTATCGGCGCGTTCGCGCTCGACACGGCCACCGGCGCCACGGTCACCTACCGGGCGCACGAGCGGTTCCCGCTGCTGTCCACGTTCAAGGCGCTGGCCGCCGCGGCGATCCTGCGCAAGGCCCGGCGGTGCGACCCAGGCCTGCTCGACCGGCTGATCCGGTGGACGGCCGCGGACATCCTGCCCAACTCGCCGATCACCGCCCAGCACGTGGACACCGGGCTGACCGTCGCGCAGCTGTGCGAGGCGGCCATCACGGTGAGCGACAACACCGCCGGAAACATGCTGCTCCGGCAGCTCGGCGGGCCGCCGGGGGTGACCCGGTTCGCCGGCGAGCTCGGTGACCCCGTCACCCGGCTGGACCGCACCGAGACAGACCTGAACATCTGGAGCCCCGGCCAGTTGAGCGACACCACGGCGCCGGCGGCGGTCGGCCGGGATCTCGCCGCGGTCACCGTCGGCCGCGCGCTCGTGGCCGAGGACCAGGCGCGGCTGATCGGCTGGCTGCGGGGCAACCTCACCGGCGGCGCGCGCATCCGCGCCGGGCTCCCGCCGACGTGGACGGTCGGGGACAAGACGGGCTCGGGTCCGACGTACGGGTCGGCCAACGACATCGCGATCGCCTGGCCGCCCTCGGCCGCGCCGCTGATCCTGGCCGTGTACACCAACCGCAACGCCGCCGACGCCGCCTTCGACAACCACGTCATAGCGACGACCGCGACGATCCTGGCGCAGGCGCTCGGCAAGCTCTGACCAGCGCGCGGCGGGCTCACGCCCGGGTCCGGGACGGGCGGTGCCGGTCCAGGATGATCAGGTCGGGGTCGGCGGTGTCCTGGATCAGCTGGATCTGGTGGAGGCTGTCCGGGGTGAGCAGCGGCGAGAGGCGGCGCAGCAGGATGCCCTCGCGCAGCGCCCACGGGCAGACCTCGATCGCCGGCAGGTCGAGGACCTTCATCGCGGTCTCGGCGACGACGGCCCCCGCCAGGATCTGCCGGGCCCGTGCCGGGTTGACGCCGGGCAGGTCCGCGCGCTGCCGGACGGTCATGGCGACCAGCCGGGGTACCCAGCGGCCGAGGTCGCGGCGGCGCAGCACGCGTCGCTGGTACGGCGGCCCGCCGGTCGTGGTGCCGGCGAGCCGGGCCAGCTGCTTGAAGGTCTTCGAGGCCAGTACCCGGCGCCGGTCCTCGTACCCATTGCGGCGTGCTGTCGACGGATGCCCGTCCCTGCCGTTCCTCTTCGGGCCTGGTCAGGTAGGTGTCGAGCCACTTTTCCGGGCGGTGCGCTGGTGGCTGAGCCGACCTTCGGCCGGACGCGGCGCGGCCGGCTGTCGGTGCCGGGGTCGATAATGCGCTCATGAGCCTCGCCTTCGAGGACCACTTCGACGGGCCGACCCTGGATCCCGAGGTCTGGCTGCCGCACTACCTGCCCGCCTGGAGCTCCCGCGCGGCCACCGCCGCGACTTACGAGATCCGCGACTCCTGCCTGCGGTTGTCCATCCCGCCCGAGCAGCCGGTCTGGTTGGCCGGCGAACACACGCCGCCGTTGCGCGTGTCCGGAGTCCAGTCCGGCAACTTCTCCGGACCGGTCGGCAGCACCATCGGCCAGCAGCCTTGGCGCGACGGCGCCACGGTGCGCGAACAGCAGGAGACGCTGTGGGGCTGGACACCCCGGCAGGGCCACTTCGAGATGCGCGCCCGCGGCGTGGTCACCGCGCGCTCGATGGTCGCGTGGTGGCTGGTCGGGCTCGAAGACGCGCCGGACCGCTGCGCGGAGATCTGCGTGGCCGAGATGTTCGGCGATGCCGTCGAGCCAGGCACGTCGGCCGGCGTCGGCATGGGGCTGCATCCGTTCCGTGATCCGGCGGTCACCGAGGACTTCGAGGTCGTACGGCTGCCGATCGACATCGCGGAGTTCCACACCTACGCGGTGGACCGGACGCCGGAGCGTGTCGACTTCCTCGTCGACGGCGAGCTGGTCCGCAGTTGCGCGGGTCCGCCCGCGTACCCGATGCAGATGATGATCGCGGTCTTCGACTTCCCCGATCGCTCGACAGGGCACGACGCCGATGCCGTCCCCGAGCTGGTCGTCGACTACATCCGCGGCTGTGCCGGGCGTGACTAGCTGTGCCGGGCGTGACTGGCTGTGCCGGGCGTGACTAGAGGAGGCCGAGGCGGCGGGCGACCGTGGCCGCCTCCATCCGGTTGGTGACGGTCAGCTTCGCGATGATCCGGGACACGTGCACGCTCGCCGTCTTCGGCGAGATGTAGAGCTCGTCGGCGATGCGCCGGTTGCTGTACCCCTCGGCGACCAGCCGCAGCACCTCGCGCTCCCGGTCGGTCAGGACGTGCTCCTCGGGCGGGTTGAGCGCGCCGCCCATCCGTACCCCGATCCGGCGGGCCAGCGTGGCCACCTCGTCAACCAGCGGTCGGGCATCGAGCTCCGCGGCGCCGGCGCCGGCCTCCTCGAGCGCGGCCGCGGCCATGCTCCGGTCACCGGCCGCCGCGGCGGCGCCGGCCAGCGACAGCAGCGCGCGGGCCAGGGGGTACGGCTGCCCGTCGGCGCGCCAGGCGGCGACCGCCTCCTGCCACGCCGGTACCGCGTCCGCCGGCTCCGCGCCCAGTTGCGCGCGCACCTGCGCCGCCTGCGCTCGCTGCGCGGGCTGGTGTACCCCGATCCCGCCGGCCACGGCCAGCACGTCGGCCGGCGACGGTCCGATGCCCGCGACCGCTGCCCGGGCCACCTCGGCCAGCAGCGGCCACGCGTAGCGCGGATTGTCGGCCAGTGTCGGATCGTCCAGTGCCTCCCGCACGGCGCGGCCCGCCGCGGCCGGGTCGCCCGCCGCCAGCGTGGCCTGGATGCCCAACTGGTGCAGCGGCAGGCGCATCTGCGGATCGAGGTAAGCCCGGCTGGAGAAGCTCAACGCCCGGCTGACCAGTTCGTCGGCCCCCGGCTGGCCGCGGGTCAGCCGCAACTGCGCGCGGATCTGCAGCCAGTGCAGCCCGAGCGTGCCAGGCGGGTCGAGGCGGGCGGTCTGCGCGCACAGCGCGTCCGCCTCGTCCCACCGGCCGAGGGCCACGAGCGCCTCGGCCCGGTTGGAGAACAGGAACGCGCCGGTGGAGCGGCTGATGCCGAGCCGCTGCGCCTCGGCCACACCGTCGGCGGCAGCGCGGACCGAGCCGGCGTAGTCGCCGATCTCGAACAGCGTGTCGGACATGTTGACCATGGCGATCACGAAGTGGTGCGCGTCACCGGTGGACCGGGCCAGCTCGGCGGCCTCGCGCAGTTGCGGCAGGCCGGCATCCGCGGACTGATCCCGCCGGCAGGTCCGGTTCAGCGCGAGGATCGACGCCGTCTTCGCCGCCGCGTCGCCCACCCGCTCGGCGGCCTGCGCCGCCTCCTCGGCGATCCGCGCGCCTTCGACCCGGTCGTACTTGGCGATGTGGTTGGCGAGCTCGGCCACCAGCTCGATCCGGCCCACCTCCTCCGGCGCCCGGCTGGCCAGTTCGTATGCCTCGCGCGAGTCCGCGCTCCCGTCGCTCTTGCCGAGATTGCGCAGCAGCTTCGCCCGCTGGTGCAACAACTGCGCGGCGCGCAGCAGCTCGCCGGTGCGGTCGACCTCCTCCAGGGCGACCCTGACCAGGGTCAGCGCCCGCATGAAGTCGCCGGCGGTGACCGTGGCGGCCAGCGTCTGTTCGAGCAGCGCGAGATGGCTCATGTCCAGCAACTCGATGGCGTCCGGTACCTGCTCCCACAGCTTGAGCGCGCGCTCCAGCAGCCGGCTCTTCTCGGCGTACGCGTACCGCTGGCCGGCCGCCTCGGCGGCCCGCCGCGCGGCGGTCAGCGCCCGGGGCAGGTCACCGGCCGCGTACCAGTGGTGCGCCAGCTCGGCCGGGGCGTCCCCCGCCGGTACCAGCTGGGGTCTCGCCTCGATCGCGTGGGCGTAGCTCGCGTGCAGCCGGGCGTGTTCGCCGGGCAGGAGGTCGTCGTGGACCGCCTCACGGACCAGCGCGTGGCGGAACTCGTACCCGCCGTCCGGGCCAGCGACGAGCATCTGGGCGGCGACCGCACCGCGCAGCGCGTTCTCCAGCTCCCCGTGCGGCAGCTCGGCGACCTCGGCCAGCAGCTCGTGCCCGATGCGGGAGCCACCCGCGGCCGCGATGCGCAGCACCCGCTGCGCCGGCTCGGGCAGCGAATCGACCCGGGCCAGCAACAGGTCGCGCAGGGTGTCCGACATGTCGAGGGTGCCGCTCGTGTCACCGGAGGCGACCAGCTCCTCGGTGAAGAACGGGTTGCCCTGTGCCCGGCCGTGGATCTCGTCCACCAGCCTCGGGGGCTGTTCACCGCCGAACAGCTGGGCCAGGATCTCGCCGGTACCGTCGCGGTCCAGGCGGTCGAGCTCCACCCGCTGCACGTCCCGTACCCGGTCCAGTTCGGCGAGGAAGGGGCGCAGCGGGTGCCCGCGGTGCAGCTCATCCGACCGGTACGTGGACAGCAGCAGGGTACGGGCGGTGCGCGCGGAGCGGACCAGGAACGCGATCAGGTCGCGGGTCGAGCGGTCGGCCCAGTGCAGGTCCTCGATGACGAAGACCAGCGGGCGGTCCGCGGCCAGCCGCGTGAACAAGCCGGCAACCAGCTCGAACAGCGAGCCGCGCTGCGCGTCGACCACGGCTTCCGGCCCGACCGGACCGAGCTCGGGCAGCAGCCGGGCGAACTCCTGCTCGTGCCCGGCGAACGCGGCCGGACCGGCGCGGCGCAGCAGGTCGCGCAGTGCGGCGGCGAACGGGGCGAAGGGCGGCCCCTCCTCACCGAGTTCCAGACACTGGCCGGTCAGCACCTGCGCGCCTTCCGCCTTGGCGTACCCGATGAACTCCTCCACCAGCCGGGTCTTGCCGACGCCGGCCTCGCCACCCACCAGCATCGCCGCCGGCTCGCCGGCGCGAGCGCGCTTGAGCTCGTCGCGCAGCGCGGCGAACTCGGCTTCGCGACCGACGAGCCGGGTGCCAGTGGGACGGATGCTCACGGAATCGAGCATGACACGCATGCCCCGGTTCACGGGATGGCCGGAGCCCGCAGCCGCCGGCGTGGCAGCGGCCACCTGGACCGGCCCGGTGTCCGGTCGGCGCCGCGCACCCGGCGGGCGAGCGCGTGCGCGGCGGCCTCCTCGCGCAGCCGCCTGCCGCGCTGGTCATGCAGGTACAGGGTCAGGTACGGATCGGTGGTCAACACGGGTGGCCTCCTGAGCGCCGACGTTGTTCGCTGATGTCGACTCTTCGCCCGAAGGCACCCGTGGCACATGCGGCGACTGCCTGATCTTCGCTCGCCCAGCGGACCTTACGGCTGCCATGTCAGGCCCGCAGCGGCCGTAAGGTACTTACGCGGCGGTGAAGGTGCCACGTGGTCCAGGGCGCCGGCTGCGACATGATGTCCCCATGTATGAGGTCACGATCGCAACCGACGGAATCCGGCTGGGCCAGTTCCTCAAGCTCGCCGACATGGTGGACGTCGGCTCGGACGTCAAATCCCTGTTGGCGGAGGGCGAGGTACGAGTCAACGGGGCGCGGGAGGTGCGCCGCGGTCGACAACTCGTCCGCGGTGACGTGGTCACCGTTGGCGACATTGACCTGCGAGTACGGTGAGGCGCCCGCGTCAGGGTCGATAGGCTGGACCGATGACCGTCGTTGACGAGATCGGCCGCAGCAGGTACATCAGCCTCACCACCTACCGCAAGGACGGCACCGCGGTCGCCACGCCGGTCTGGCACGTGGTGAAGAATGGCGAACTGTTCATCGTGTCCGACGCGCAAGCGTGGAAGGTCAAGCGGATCCGCAGAAACAGCCGGGTCGTGGTCACCGTCTGCGGTCTCCGTGGCAGGATCGCGCCGGGTGCGCCGACCGCTCAGGGCACAGCGCGACTGCTCGACGAGGCGGGTACGGACACCGGACGGACGTTGCTGGCCCGGAAGTACGTCATGTCCCGGGCGGGCAACTGGTTCGCCAAGATCCTGCATCTGCGGCGCCGCCCGTTGATCGGGATTGTCGTGACGTTCTGAGACGCTCTACGACCGCCCTCCTGACCGGCGACTCAGGGGCTGTGCACCGCCCGGTCGTCAGCGGCGTGTGCTGTCTCTGCGAACGACGGACCACGATGCGGCCTGGGAGTTCGGTGTCTGGCCGAGCGCGGCGCGCGCGCACGCCGCGCCCTGGTCGCGCAGCGATTGCGCGACCGTCGTCAGCCCGAGTTGCGCCGCCGCGGCCCCGTCATCCCACCCGCTTACCGCCACGTCGTCGGGGATGACCCGTCCCGCGGCGTGGGCGGCGCGGATGACCCCGGACGCTTGTTCGTCGCTCATCGCGGCGATCGCGTCGGGCGGTTCGGCCGCAGTCAGCAGGGTTGCCGCGATGCGCTCGGCCTCGGCTGCGTCATTGCGGGCACACACCGCGACAAGCACGTCGCGCCAGGCGATGCCGGTGTCCTCGGCTGCTTGCCGGTAGCCCTCCAGCCGGTGCCGTGTCACCGGAAACAAGACGCCGGTGATGTCAGTGCCGCGCATGATCGTGCTGATCCGATCTCGGGAAAGCGGCTGGCTGACGATCGCCGGGCGTTTGGCGCCCGCGAACGCGATTGCACCCACTGCGTACGCCGCTGCCCGGTTGTCGATGCTGACCAGTCCCAACCCGGGCACTGCCGGCCCGCCGTGCACCACCGCGGGCCGCTTCGTCGCCTGCACAGCGGCCGAGACCGGGTCATCGTCGGATGTGGTCCAGACAATGAATCCGTCGACGGCCGCGCCCTGGATCCGCGGCACGTCCTCAGCAGCGCCGGTGATCGGCAATATCGTCATGCCGTAACCGCGATCGGCGCAGATATCGGCGATCCCCGCCAGGAAGGACACCGCCTGCGGATCGTCGAACGCGTAACTCAGATGCTCACCCATCACGACACCGAGCGTGCGGGTGCTGCCACGGCGCAACGACCGGGCGCTCGGGTCGGGCCCGCCGTACCCCAACTGGGCCGCCGCGGCGAGCACCTTCGACCGGGCCTGGTCCGATACCCGGCTCGGCCGGTTGTATGTGTAGGAGGCGGTCATGACCGACACGCCGGCCCGCTCGGCCACCTGCGCCAGGGTCACCCGCTTCGAGCCGGCAGGCGATTCCATGCTTCCAGCCTAGCGGTGTATCGTTACACACGTGAGCCAGACGCCGACCAGCTCGCCGCGACGCATGATCGCTTCGGCGTTCGTGGCGTGTGCGGCCTTCGGTTCGTTCTGGGGGGTATGGGGAGCATCCGTGCCGCGCGTTCAGCATCAGGCCGCCATCAGTGACGGCCAACTCGGGTTCGCGCTGCTGTTCGTGGGTGCCGGTGCTCTTCCCGCGATGCTGCTGGTCGGCAGGGCACTCGATCGATGGGGGCTGAGGGTCACCGCTCCGGTCATCAGTGCCCTCGGTGGTGCCGGTGCCGGGTTGGCGCTGACCGCGGTGAGCCTGGCGAGCCTCTGTGTCGGACTCGCCGTCGTAGGCGCTGTCAGCGGAGCGGCTGACGTGGCCGAGAACGCGGTCGCCGGACGAGCGGAGAAGATCGCCGGCCGACCTGTCATCACCCGGGCCCACGGCATCTTTTCCAGTCTGGTGGTCCTCGGAAGTCTCGCGACCGGGGTGGCGTCGGCCGCGTCGCTACCGCTCGCTGTCCCGTTCATCGCCGTAGCCGTCGTCTCACTGGTAGCCGGCGCCGCCATGCTCACGATGCTGCCTGCCGGCGTCGCCACTCACGGGCACGACCGCGTCGCGGCATCGGATTCCGCGCCGTCCGGCCGGTGGAGAATCGTCCCGTTTCTGCTCATCGGGGTGCTGGGCGCGCTTGCGTTCGCCAGCGAGAACGCGCACCAGAGTTGGAGCGCGGTCTTCGCCCACGACGAGCTTCACTCCGGGGCGGGGCTGAGCGCTGTCGCACCCGCCGTGTTCGCGGGAACAGTCGCGGTCACGCGGTTCGCCACCGGCGGCCTCGGGGCCGTCCACGCTCGCCCCGTTCTCCTCGCCGGCACGCTGACCGCCGGGGCCGGCGCGACCCTCATCGCCGCCGCACCCACGCTGTTCATCGCCGGGCTGGGCCTCGTGGCGGCCGCCGCCGGGACCGCCGTACTGTTTCCGACTCTCCTCGGCATCGTTTCGCGAAACGTCGACGAGTACCACCGAGGCCGCGCGACGTCGGTCGTCACGACCGTGTCCTACCTCGGGTTCATCCTCAGCCCGGCCTACGTCGGACTGTGGGCTGACGCGGTCGGACTGCGCGGAGCGATGCTCGCGGTCGCGGCGCTCGCGGTCGGCCTGTTCGTCCTCACTCCGGCGTTGCTACGCCTCAGCGGCTTCGGCGACCGAGGTCACCACAGTGATGTGGGGAACGACGGGGCAGTACGAGCGTGCCTGTAGCAGGATCG
>JBBWZQ010000372.1:0-3858 GCA_039649115.1 Micromonosporaceae bacterium
ATACCGACCACCTGGGACCAGCTGACCGCGGTGGCGCAGAAACTGAAGGCGAAGGGGATCACCCCGATCGCGATCGGCGACACCCGGGACCGGATCGGCGCCTTCATGGTGGAGGCGGGCGGCTGGATCGTGAACAAGGACGGCACCAAGGTCACCGCGGACACCCCGGAGAACGTGCAGGCGCTGCGGTACGTCCAGTCGCTGTTGAAGGGCGGCCTCGCCAAGTACCCCAAGCAGCTGGACGCCGGCTGGGCCGGTGAGGCCTTCGGCAAGGGCAAGGCCGCCATCACGTTCGAGGGCAACTGGATCAAGGGAGCGCTGCAGACCGACTTCCCGAACGTCAAGTACACCGTCAACCCGATGCCGGCCGGGCCGAAGGGTCAGGGCACGCTGCTGTTCACGGTGTGCTGGGGCATCTCGGCGAAGAGCAAGTTCAAGGACCAGGCCGTCAAGTTCGTCGAGGCGATGACGTCGGTGCCGCAGCAACTCGCCTTCGCCAAGGCGTTCGGCGTGATGCCGTCACGGCAGTCGGCGAAGGACCAGTACACCGCGCAGTTCGCGACGGACAAGGCGTTCATCGACGCGGCCGGGTACGGCCAGGGACCGGTGAACGCGCCGAAGATGGACAGCGTGCTGTCCGACTTCGACACCGGCCTGCAGGCCCTCGCCAGCACCGACCCCAAGGCGATCCTGCAGCGCCTGCAGCAGAACGCCCAGGCCGCGCTGGGCGGCTGAGCCGTGGCCGTGGACGTCGCCGCGACGGGCCGTCGCGCACCCGGACGGCCCGGTCGCACCCCCGGCCGGCGTGGCCGGCGTGGCGGCATCCGGGGGCGGGAGGGTGCCGCCGGCTGGCTGTTCGTCTCGCCGGTGGTACTGATCCTCGGGCTGTTCATGCTGCTGCCGATCCTGATGGCGCTGTGGGTCAGCTTCACGTCGTGGAACGGCCAGGGCAGCCCGTTCCGGTCCGGCGTGCCGCTGGCCGGCGTGAAGAACTACACCCACCTGTTCACGGTGGACGGGCTGGCCCGCCGGGACTTCATGACGAGCATCCGCAACAACGTGTACTACGTGCTGATCGTGGTCCCGCTGCAGACCGTCCTGGCGCTGTTCCTCGCGCTCGTGGTCAACCAGCGGGTCCTGAAAGGAAAGTCCTTCTTCCGCACCACCTTCTACTTCCCGTCGGTCACCAGCTCCGTCGCGATCAGCGTGGTGTTCCTGTTCCTGTTCGCCAACACCGGCGCCGTCAACAACCTGCTGAGCCTGGTCGGCATCAACGGTCCACAGTGGTTCGCCGACTCCCGGGGAGTCATCCAGATCGTGCTGGGCGCCCTCGGCGTGGTCGATCCGCAAGCGCCACCCGCCGCGCTGGCCGGACACGGCGTCCTCGGGCTGTCCTGGTGGGACTGGCTGGCCGGGCCGAGCGTGGCCATGTGCTCGATCATCGCGCTCGTGGTCTGGACCACCTCGGGCACCTTCATGCTGATGTTCCTCGCCGCGCTGCAGAACATCCCGGTGCAACTGGAGGAGGCCAGCCTCATCGACGGCGCCAGCCGCTGGCAGCGCCTGCGCCATGTCACGCTGCCGCAGCTCAAGCCGGTGCTGTTCCTCGTCATCACGCTCGGGCTGATCGGCACCTGGCAGGTCTTCGACCAGATCTACGTGATGAGTCAGGGCGACCCGGCCAAGACCACGCTCACCCCGGCCTACCTGTCGTACCGCACCGCGTTCAAGGACTTCAACTACGGCTCCGGTGCGGCCATCTCCTTCGTCCTCTTCCTCATCATCATCGCCATGGCGCTGCTGCAGCGTTGGTTGATGCGCGAGCGGAAGGAGCGGGCGTGAAAAGACGCGTCGCGGGTTACGCGATCCTCGTCCTCTTTGGACTGATCTTCCTGTACCCGTTCGTCATCCAGCTCGCGAACACCTTCAAGACAGAACCGGACGCGGCGGCCAACCCGCTGTCCCCCATCCCGCATCCGTTCACCACCGCGAGTTTTCTCAAGATTTTCAATGGTACGAACTTCCCGTTGTGGCTCGGCAACTCGGTCCTCATGACCGTCGTGGCGACCCTCGGGCGGATCTTCTTCAACTCGCTCGCCGGCTACGCGCTGGCCCGGTTGCGCTTCGGCGGCCGGCGCGCGCTGTTCGCCGCCATCCTCGCCGTGATGGCGGTGCCGAACGTCGTGCTGCTGATCCCGAAGTTCCTGGTGCTCAACCAGCTCGGCATCTACAACAGCTACACCAGCCTGATCTTCCCGCTGATCGTGGACGCGACCGGCGTGTTCATCATGAAGCAGTTCTTCGAGTCGATACCGGTCGACGTCGAGGAGGCGGCCCGGATCGACGGGGCCGGTGTGTTCCGCACGTTCTGGTCGGTGGTGCTGCCGATGTCGCGACCCGCACTGATCACGCTGACGATCCTGTCGTTCCAGGGCACCTGGAACGAGTTCCCGCACACGCTGGTGTCCGTGCAGAGCCCGCAACTGTTCACGCTGCCCCGGGGACTCGCCGATCTGGTCAGCGGGTCGCTGGGCAAGGGCACCCAGTACCCGCTCAAGCTGGGTGCCGCCCTGCTGACGATCATCCCGGTGGCCGTCATCTTCCTGATGTTCCAGCGGTACTTCGTGCGCGGCGCCAACGAAGGCAGCTCGAAGGGCTAGAACAGCACGGTGGCCAGCGCACCCACCTGGCGGAAGCCGCAGTGCCGGTACACGCGGCGGGCGGCGTGGTTGTAGTCGTTGACGTACAGCGTCACGGTCGGGGCGACCCGGCGCAGCGCGTCGCGTACCACCGCGGCCATGCCCCGGGTGGCCAGGCCCCGGCCGCGCCACTCCGGCGCCACCCAGACGCCCTGCACCTGTGCCGTGTGCCGGGTGACCACGGCCAGCTCCGCCTTGAACACGACGCGCCCGCCGTCGAAACGCGCGTACGCGCGGCGGCCCCGCACCAGGTCGCCCACCCGCTCCCGGTAGGCCCGGCCGCCGCCGTCGGTCAGCGGGGAGATGCCCACCTCCTCGGAGTACATCGACACCGCCGCCGGGAAGAGCACGTCGATCTCGTCCTCGCGCACCAGGCGCACCCCCGGATCCGCCGGTACCGCGGGCGGTGCGGTGGCGAGCAGCAGGGGCTGGCACGGGCGCACGTCGCGGGGTCTGCCCCAGGCCGGCGCGAGGCGACCCCACAGGTCCAGCACCGCCTCGGCCCGGCCCACGATCGACGAGCAGTTGCGCGGGTTGAGGCTGGCCAGTTCGGCGAAGGCGGACACGGCGGACGGTGAGGCGTGCACCGGGATGAGGTTGTGCCCGAGCCAGCAGATCGACTCCAGCTGCCGGCGGCCGCCGTAGCCGAACACCCGCGCCTCAGTACGCCACCAGGCCAGGCCGTATGCGGAGACCTGCTCGGTGACCTGGGCGGCCGCGTACGGGTCGCGGTCGAGCAGTCGCTCCACCGCGCCGCGGTCGGCGTCGCCCAGCAGGCGGGCGGGCATGGTCAGCACATGTCTAGCGTGCCAGACGCGGCGGCTTGATGAGTACCGCAAGGGTGAGAGGCTGACACATGGAGGAAGGTGTGTGTGCGGACCGCGATCCTGGGGCCGCTGCGCGTGACGGACGCCGGCGGGCGGCCCGTCCACTCAGGTCATCCGGCGGTACCGGGCGACGGCGAGCGGCGCGAACACGACCATGATGCCCAGCGCCCAGGCCAGCGCGCGCCAGGCCGGCGTGGCCACCGACCCGGTGCCGAGCATCAACCCGCGCGCCGCGTCGGTCAGCGCGGTGACCGGGTTGACCTTCACCCAGGCCTGCAGCCAGCCCGGCAGCGTCGCCGCGCTGGCGAAGATGTTGCTGCCGAAGGTCAGCG
>JBBWZQ010000407.1:0-4942 GCA_039649115.1 Micromonosporaceae bacterium
TGGCCGCCAGACCAGCTGGACCAGGATCAACGCCACGGCCACCGCGCGCACCGGATCCGCCCGGACCCACCGCGCCACCCGGCCACCGTCCCCCGTGGCCGCGCCGGTCGCGGCCGCCTCCACCACCGTCATGGCAGATAGACTGCCATGAACCACCAACATCCAGTACGGGCGATGCGCCCACTGCGGCCGAGCGCCGCGGCACCGGCCTCAGCCGAAGCTGCCGCAGCACCGTGATGACCACGTTACGGGCCGACGAGGGCGGCTGGGCGAGCGTTGGGCACCCCACAGGTGCGCAGCCAGGCGGCGGAACCCGGCCCAGGGCCACGGCGTGATCCGTGGTGAGGTGCAGCGAGGCGTTGATCGGTGTCCAGTTCCCCATTGGACGGCTCCGCGGCCCGGTTCTGGAAGTTGCGGGACGGTGCGGGGCGGGTGGCAGCGGATCACCACCAGGGGGCTGCCCCACGCTACCCAGGTCGTCGAGGCCACGCCGGGCGGCGGCTTCCTCGCGTACCAGATGGTCGGCGGTGCGATGGAGGTGTACCGCTCGACCGACCTGAGCGTCTGGTCCCGCGTCAGGATCCCGTGACACCTCGGGCGCGGCCCGGTCCGGCGGCCCGCCGGACCAGGCCCGCGCCTGCCCAGGTGGCCGACCCGGGCTCGCGCGTGAATCATGGTGGTATGGCCCTGCGGTTCGTCGTCGCCCCGCCGCTGACCGACGAGCTGTGCGAGTCGGTCATCCAACTGTGGACCGAGGTGGCCTCGGCCGGCGGCGCGGTCGGCTTCGCCGGGCCGGTCACCCGCGAGGACGTCGAGCCGGTGGCGCTGGGTGCGCTGAGCGCCGCGGCCGACGGGCACGACCTGGTGCTCGCCGGCTACATCGGCGACAAGCTGATCGCGATGCTGTTCCTGGTGAGCCACCGCTTCGCGCTGCAGCGGCACTGGCGCACCGTCAAGCGGGTGATGGTGCACCCCGGGGCGCAGCGGCACGGGTACGGCGCGGCCCTGATGCGCGAGGGCGAGCGGATCGCCCGGGAGTACGGCTGGGAGGCGCTGCACCTCACGGTACGGGCCGGGTACGGCGTGGAGCAGTTCTACGCCGGCCTCGGGTACCAGGAGGTGGGCCGCTTCCCCGGCGCGCTGCGGCTGGGCCCCGGTGACGACCGGGACGAGATCCAGATGTGGCTGCCGCTGACCGGTTCAGTACCCGACCGCTACTGAGTGGCCGATCGTCGCCGGATCGCCGAGGCTGTGCAGGATCGCGGCGGCGAGATCGGCCCGGCTGACGACCATCGCCCCGCGCACGTTCACGTCCACCGCCGTCCGGTACCGGCCGGTCGCCGGCTTGTCGGTCAGCCGCGGCGGGCGCATGATCGTCCAGTCCAGCTGGCTGGCCCGGATGCTCTCCTCCATCCGGCGCAGGTCGGCGAAGCTCTCCCGCAGCACCCGCTGCAGCACCGGCTTGACCAGGTACCGCGTGAACGCTCCGTCGCCGGCGTCCGGGTACGGGCCGCTCGCGCTGACCGCCACCAGCCGCCGTACCCCCGTCTTCTCCATCGCCCGCACGATGCTGCGGATGCCCCCGGCGCAGACCGTCGCGGGTGTCCCGGGTCGCGGGCCGAGCGCGGAGACCACGGCGTCCGCGCCGTCGACCGCGCCGGTGATGTCGTCCGGATCCAGCACGTCGGCCCGCACGACGGTGAGCCGAGGACCGGTGGCCGGCAGCCTGGTCGGATCGCGCACCACGGCGGTCACCTCGTGCCCCGCGTCGAGCGCCTGTGTGACCAGGTGGCGGCCGGTGCCACCGGTGGCACCCAAGATCGTGATCCGCATGTCGGTCCCCTCGCGATGGTGAGTAAACACTTACTCACCTAGTATGGTGAGTGCTCACCCACCTGTCAAACCGCACACCTCCGGAGCCGCCATGGGTACCCGCGACACGATCCTGGACGCGGCCGCGAACATCATGCGTACCCGCGGCATGGCCAACGCGACCACGAAGCAGATCGCCAAGGCCGCCGGGTTCTCCGAGGCCACCCTGTACAAGCACTTCCGGGACAAGGAAGAGATCTTCATCGACGTGCTGCGGGAGCGGCTGCCGACCTTCACGCCCATGGTCAGCGCGCTGCAGGGCAGTGCCGGGCGGGACGGCCTGCGCGACGCGCTCGCCGAGGTGGGCCGCAGGGCGATCGCCTTCTACTACGAGAGCTTCCCGATCGCCGCCTCGGTCTTCTCCGAGCACGGGCTGCTCGCACACCACCGGTCCGTACTCGCCAGCCGGGGCGCCGGCCCGCACAAGGCGGGCGAGACGCTGGCCGGGTACCTGCGGGCCGAGCAGAAGCACGGCCGGATCGCGCCGTCGGCACGGCCGGACGCGGTCGCCGCGATGCTGCTCGGCGCCTGCCTGCAGTACGCGTTCCTGGGCAGCTTCGCCGGGCGCCCGCTGGACAGCGCGGCCGCACAGTCCTATGTGGACGAGATCGTGGACACGCTGATGCCCGCCCTCACGCCGCGAACGGCTCGGTAGCCGCACTTCGACGGCTGCGGTATCGTCGTCCGCCACACGACGGACCAGATCGCGTACACCGTGACGAGGGATCCGGAACTCCGAACACAGCCGAGCCGGGATGGTCGGCTCGATTGCCGACCATCCCGGCTTGCCGGGCACTCGTGCCAGATGGTGCTGGGTTCAGCTGCAGCCGCTGGTCGAGCCGCAGCCCTCGCAGACGTAGCAGCTGCCCGCCGGGCGCATCTTCGTGCCGCAGGTGAAGCACAGCGGAGCGTCCGCCGCCTTGCCCTGGACCAGTTCCAGCAGCTCCGTCGAGGAACCCACCCGGTGCGGCGGCTTCTCCGGCGCCGCCTGCTTCGCGGGAGCGGCCTCCACGGGCTTCGCCACGGGCTTCTCCACCGACTTCTCCACGGGCATCGCCACCGGCGCCGACGAGGCCATCGCGCCCATGTCGACCGGCGCCTCGTCGGTGGCGAGGCCCGCCTCCGCCCGAAGCTGTGCCACCCGCTCCTCGGCCGTGAAGATGCCCAACTCGGCCCGGCGCTCCTGGGGCAGGAAGTCCAGTGCCAGCCGGCGGAAGATGTAGTCCATCACCGAGGAGGCCATCCGGATGTCCGGGTCGTCGGTCATGCCCGCCGGCTCGAACCGCATGTTGGTGAACTTCGAGACGTATGTCTCCAGCGGTACCCCGTACTGCAGGCCGATCGAGATCGCCACCGAGAACGCGTCCATCACGCCGGCGAGCGTGGAACCCTGCTTGGACATCTTGAGGAAGACCTCGCCCAGCCCGTCGTCGGGGTAGGACGACGCGGTCAGGTACCCCTCCGCGCCGGCGACGGAGAACGAGACGGTCTCGGAGGGCCGCTTCTTCGGCAGCCGCTTGCGCACCGGCCGGTACTCGACGACCTTCTCCGGCTCGACCTTCGCCACCTCGGCCTTGGCCGCCTTGCTGTTGGACAGCGGCTGCCCCACCTTGCAGTTGTCCCGGTAGATGGCCAGCGCCTTGAGGCCCAGCCGCCAGCCCTCGAAGTAGATGTTCTCGACCTCGGCCACGGTCGCCGACTCCGGCATGTTCACCGTCTTGGAGATCGCGCCGGAGATGAACGGCTGTACCGCCGCCATCATCCGCACGTGTCCCATCGGCGCGATCGAACGCTGACCCATGGCGCAGTCGAACACCGCGTAGTGCTCGGGCCGCAGCCCCGGCGAGTCGACCACGTGACCGTGATCGGCGATGTACTCGGTGACCGCCTCGACCTGCTCCTCCTGGTAGCCCAGGGAGCGCAGGGCACGCGGCACCGTCTGGTTGACGATCTGCATCGAGCCGCCGCCGACCAGCTTCTTGAACTTGACCAGCGCCAGGTCCGGCTCCACGCCCGTCGTGTCGCAGTCCATCATCAAGCCTATGGTTCCGGTCGGCGCGAGCACACTGGCCTGGGCGTTGCGCCAGCCGGCCTCCGCCCCGACATCCAGGCAGCGCCGCCACTGCTCGCTGGCCTCGGCCAGCAGCGCGGTGGCGTTGGTGCCGTGCGCCGCGACCGCCGCGTTGGCCTCCGCGTGCTTGCGCATGACCCGCTGGTGCGCCGTGGCGTTGCGGGCGTACCCGTCGTACGGGCCCACGACGCCGGCCAGCTCGGCGGAGCGGCGGTAGGCGGTGCCGGTCATCAGCGAGCTGATGGCGGCGGCCACCGAGCGCCCCTCGTCCGAGTCGTACGGCAGGCCCGAGGCCATCAGCAGTGCGCCGAGGTTGGCGTAGCCGATGCCCAGCTGCCGGTAGGCGCGGCTGGTCTCCGCGATCTTCCGGGTCGGGAAGTCGGCGAAGCAGATCGAGATGTCCATCGCCGTGATGACCAGCTCGACCGACTTGACGAACGTCTGCACCTCGAACCCGCCGTCACGCAGGAACTTGAGCAGGTTGAGCGAGGCCAGGTTGCACGAGGAGTTGTCCAGGTGCAGGTACTCCGAGCAGGGGTTGGACGCGGTGATCCGGCCGGTCTCCGGGCAGGTGTGCCAGTCGTTGATGGTGTCGTCGTACTGCAGCCCGGGGTCGGCGCACTCCCACGCCGCCTGCGCGATCTTGCCGAACAGCCCGCCCGCGTCGACCGTCTCCAGCACGGACCCGTCGAGCCGGGCACGCAGCTCGAACGGCTTCCCGTTCTCCACGGCCCGCATGAACTCGTCGGAGACGCGTACCGAGTTGTTCGCGTTCTGGTACTGGACGCTGACGATGTCGTGGCCGCCCAGGTCCATGTCGAACCCGGCGTCCCGCAGCGCGCGGATCTTGTCCTCCTCGCGCGCCTTGGTCCGGATGAACTCCTCGATGTCGGGGTGGTCGACGTCGAGGATGACCATCTTGGCCGCGCGCCGGGTCGCACCGCCGGACTTGATGGTGCCGGCGGAGGCGTCCGCGCCGCGCATGAAGCTGACCGGGCC
>JBBWZQ010000409.1:0-7914 GCA_039649115.1 Micromonosporaceae bacterium
CATCCAGGGCCCGGACCCCGACCACCTGCTCGCCGCGCCGACCCTCAAGCATCTCCTCGCATACAACAACGAGGCGCAACGCACCACCAGCTCGTCGGTGCTGCGGCCCCGGGTCCTGCGCGAGTACGACGAGCAGGCGTTTCGACCGGCCATCGCGGCTGACGCGGCAACCGGCGTGATGACGTCGTACAACCTGGTCAACGGCCGCCCGATGACGGTCAGCGATCTGATCACCTCGACCGTGCGCAGCTGGACCGATCGGGAACTGATGGTGGTCAGCGACGCCTTCGCGCCCGGCAACCTGACCGGGTCGCAGCACTACTTCGCCACCGCGTCCCAGGCGTACGGCGCCGCGGTCGCCGCGCAGATGGACAGCTTCACACAGGACGGCACCAACCCGAGCTCGACGGTCACCAATGTCACCGCGGCATGGCAACAGGGCCTGATCACCGAGGCCGACATCGACACCAACGTCCGACACATCCTCAGCGTGCGGCTACGGCTCGGCGACTTCGATCCCGGCGGCGGCCGGTACGCGGGCATCACCGCGGATGTCGTCAACAGCACCGACCACCAGCGGCTGGCCCGCCAGACGGGACGGGCACAGGCGGTACTGCTTAAAAACGACGGAGAACTGCTGCCGCTGCACAAGCGGGCCACGGTCGCGGTCATCGGCCCACTCGCCGACCAGATCTTCACCGACTTCTACGCCGGGCTCATGCCGTACCGGGTAACGCCGGTGCAGGGCCTGGGCGAGGCACTGGCCGCCGGTGGCGGGACAATGCGAACCGCTCTCGGCGTGGACCTCGTCGCGTTCCAGGCACCAGGCGGCGGCTATGTCACCGCGTCCAGCAGCCCGGAGGGCGCCCAACTGCTCGCGACGAGCAGCACGATCGGCCCCGACGAAGGGTACGACCTGTTCGACTGGGGGCAGGATGTGTTCTCGCTGCGCGCCCGCGCCAACAACCGGTACTGGACCAAGGGCAGCGGCAACGCGGTCCTCAACGCCGCCGTGGAGCCCCACAGCTTCAGCCCGCAGGAGCCGGTGCGGTTCGTGGCCCAGACCGACGGTACGGTCGCCATCCGGCTGGGTACCGGCAACAACAACTATGTCGTCGTCGACCCGACCACCGGAGCACTGAGCGCCACCAGCAACGCCACCGGCGCCACCCACCTTACCCAGGTGACCGTGCGGAGCGGCATCGACGCCGCGGTCGCGGCCGCAACCGGAGCGGACGCCGCGGTCGTCATCGTCGGAAACGACCCGCTGATCAACGGCCGGGAAACCCAGGACCGACCAGACCTCGAGCTGGCGCCCGGACAGCAGGCACTCATCGAGGCGGTACTAGGCGCCAATCCCCACACGGTGCTGGTCCTGGAGAGCAGCTACCCTTACGCAATCACATGGGCGCAGCAAAACGTGCCGGCGATCCTGCACACGGCACACGGCGGGCAGGAGACCGGACACGCGCTGGCGGATGTGCTCTTCGGCGACTACGCTCCGGCCGGTCGGCTCAGCCAGACCTGGTACGCGGGCACCGGGGATCTGCCGAACATCTTTGACTACGACATCATCAAGGGTGGCCGGACCTATCTGTACTACCGGGGAACTCCGCTTTACCCGTTCGGCCACGGACTGACGTACACCACGTTCTCCTACGGCAATCTACGGCTGGACCATCATGGCGTCGGTGATGACTGGAAGGTCACGGTGAGCGTCGAGGTCACCAATACCGGACGCCGGGACAGCGATGAGGTGGTGCAGTTGTACACCCATCAGCGCGCCTCGCGGGTGACCCAGCCGATCCGCCAACTTCGTGGCTTCCGGCGTGTGCACCTCAAGCGCGGCCGGACGGCGACCATCGACTTCGAACTCCGGGTGGGCGACTTCGCACTTTGGGACGTCACACGGGAGACGTGGAGCGTCGAGTCCGCCATGCACGACGTTCTGGTCGGACGCTCCTCTGCCGACATCAGGCTCGCCGCGCGGCTGCGGGTACCCGGCGAAGTGATCCCGCCCCGTGACCTGAGCGTCGGCACCAGGGCGGCCAACTTCGACGACTACAGTGGCATCGCACTGGTCGACGAGAGCAAGGCGGGCGGTGACGCGGTCGGGCTGACCCGCACCGGCGACTGGATCAAATTCGCCGACGCCGACCTCGGTGTAACCGGAACAACCACCATCAACGTGACCGTCGCCAAGGCCAACAGCGATCCCGCCGCCATCAGCGTCGTGCTCGATGACCCGCTCGCCGGTCCCGTACTGGGTACAATCCCGGTGACCGACACGGGCAACAGGTACGCCTACGGCAATCTCACCGGAACTCTGACACCGGCCAGCGGCCAGCATGACGTGTACCTGGTCTTCACCGGCAGCCTCAACCTCGCGAGCTTCTCACTGACCTGACGAATACAGCTGCCCTTGACGCGCCACCCACGGCGCCGGGCGACCAGCGGCCCGCGAAGGCAGCCAGGCCCGGTCGTCCCGCGTCGACCCACCGCTGCAGGTGGCCGGACACATGGCCCGGCCGGGACGCGACACGGGCTCACGCGGTACTGTCGGCGCGGATGCGGTGCTGCGGCGGGCAACCTGGGCGACGACTGGCCACCGCCGGCCCGCATCGAGTCGGAGGTTCATCAGTACCAGGAGGGCCCGTGGGGCGTATATGGCTCTTCAAGTGAGTTGATCTCGTCGACGGTGAGGTGCAGGTCCAGCGCCGCGATTGCTTCGGGCAGATGGTGCGGCTTCGTCGCGCCTACGATGGGCGCCGATATCGCGGGGTTGTTCAGCACCCATGCGAGGGCAACCTGAGCCATGGTCACGGCGCGGTCTTGAGCGACGCGCTGGACCACGCTGATGACGGGCTCGTCAAGCGGCGAGTCGAAAGCCTGGACGACCGTGTCCACGTTGGACCGATGTGACTGTTCAGCCCACGGGCGAGCCAGGCGTCCTTTGCCCTGTGGGGAATACGGCACGATCCCTACACCCATGTCGGCACACATCGCCATGAGTTCGCGTTCGTCCTGGCGTCGAAGCAGGTTGTATTGGTTTTGCATCGCGACAAAGCGGGTCCAGCCGTGCATTGCGGCGGCGTGCTGGAGTTTGGCGAACTGCCAGGCGTACATGGAGGAGGCGCCGATGTAGCGGACCTTCCCGGCTTTGATGATGTCGTGGAGGGCTTCCATGGTCTCCTCGACCGGAGTCTCGGGATCGAAGCGGTGGATCTGATAAAGGTCGATGTAGTCGACGTCGAGCCGGGCCATCGACGCGTCCACCTGTTCGAGGATCGCCCGGCGGGACAGGCCCTTGCCACCCGGGCCATTGTGCATTCTGCCGAACACCTTGGTGGCAAGGACCATGTCCTCGCGGCGGGTGTAGCGCTTGATCGCTCGGCCGACGAGTTCCTCGGACGTCCCCGCCTGGTAGGTGTTGGCCGTGTCCCAGAAGGTGATGCCCATCTCGACGGCCTGGCGGAAGAAGGGTTGAGCTTCGTCGTCGGTCAGGGCCCAGGTGTGCGCCCCGGCGGTGGTCGGGTCGCCGTAGCTCATGCAGCCAAGCGCGAGCCGGCTGATCTTCAGCCCGGACTCGCCGAGTCGTACGTAGTCCATCAGAGCCTTTCCTGTAGTGGGTCGGCAGTGTCACGTGCGCATGCGGCTCGTCGGTGTCGCGGTCACGGGCGCAGCAGCACCTTGATGGCACGGCGCTCGTCCATCGCCCGATAGCCTTCGGCGACCTCATCCAGCGGCAGGATCAGGTCGAACACCTTCCCCGGGTTGATCCTCCCGCCGAGGACGAGGTCGATGAGTTCGGGCAGAAACCGCCGGACAGGTGCGGGGCCGCCGAGCAGACCGACGTGGGAGTAGAACATCTGCTCGCCATCCAGGCTCACGCCGTGCGGTACGCCGACATAGCCGACGTGGCCGCCGGGGCGGGTCGACTGCAGGGCCTGTTGCATCGACTCATGGGTGCCGACGCACTCCAGCACGGCGTCGGCACCGACGCCCCGGGTGAGTTCCTTGATCCGGGCGACGCCTTCATCGCCGCGTTCGGTGACGATGTCGGTGGCCCCGAACTCGATGGCGAGCTTCTGCCGGGACTCGTGGCGGCTCATTGCGATGATCCGCTCGGCGCCCATCTGCGCGGCCGACAGCACACCGAGCAACCCAACCGCGCCGTCGCCGACGACCGCCACAGTCATACCCCGCGCGACCTTGGCGGCGACGGCGGCAAACCAGCCGGTGCCCGCCACGTCCGACAGGGCCAGCAGGCTCGGCACCAGCTCCCGCGCGGGCACCTCGGGTGTGGCAACAAGGGTGCCGTCAGCGAGGGGTACCCGAATGGCTTCGGCCTGGCAGCCACCGACGAAGACGCGGTGCTGGCAGGAGGACTGAAACCCGGCCTGGCAGTTCGGGCAGGTGTTGTCCGAGGCGAAGAACGACCCGACGACGAACTGGCCCGGGCGGATCGTGGCGACGTCACTGCCGACCGCTTCGACGATGCCGCAGTACTCGTGCCCGATCGGCGTCGGCTGGCTGATCGGGTTGATGCCCCGGTAGTCCCACAGATCCGATCCGCACACGCAGGTCGCCGACAGCCGCACGATCGCATCGGCCGGCTCGATGATCGTCGGATCGGGGCAATCCTCGACGCGGATGTCCCGGGGACGGTAGATGACGGTTTGGCGCATGACTAGTCCCTTTCGGAGTGTTGTGTCAGCCGACCGAGCCAGTGCCGGCCTTCGTTCCTTCGGCGTGAGCTGGTCCCGTCTCCGACCCGCCCGAACAGCACCTCGTCGGTGACGCCGACCAACTCGGGCGCAAATCGGCCGAACATCCTCTGTTTCCGACATCCTGTTCTCTTTCCCCGAATTATTCGTCGATCATCACAACCGGCCGCCTGTACGAAGCGGGACACGCTCGTCATCGCGCATACGGACACCGAGGTCAGCAGCCGAACACGAGAACGCCGTGGTGCAACGAGGTGAGCCCTCCATGGGCTCGCCGCTGGTCGCATCTGCCATGAAACACCTGGCGACAGCGGTGAGGAAGGGCGCAGCGAAGCAGGTAACGACAGAACCTCCCAGCCTCCCGGGGGTGGACGTAGCGTGAGTTCGTGGACACGAGGTCGCCGTCGGTGTCGGCGATCCGGTTGAAGCAATGGCCGTTCCCGATGCGCGGACACGCGGAACGAGTACTGACGGGGCCAGGTCGGTGAGGTTACGGGTGCGTTTCCAGACCCTTGACGCACGAAACATGACTGCGTAGTCTGACGGCGCTGTCATACAGCAGCCCTCGCCGAGAGCACAAGACCGGCCGTTGGGAGTACCTCATGGCAAGTGCACCGAGAAGGACGGAAGCTCCGCCGCGCAGCGTGGAGGTGGCCCGTCTCGCGGGGGTTTCGCAGAAAACGGTTTCAAGGGTCTTCAACGACGAGCCCTATGTCTCCGAAGAGGCGCGCCGACGTGTTCGGGAAGCCGCGGACGAGCTCGGTTACCGGCTGAACAACGCGGCCCGGGCGCTGGCTTCCGGTCGCAGTCGTTCCATCGGCGTGGTGGCACTGGGGACTGCCGGGTACGGCGTCGCCTCGCTGCTCGTCGGCATCGAGCGAGCGGTTCGGGACGCCGGTTACGCGCTGCGGGTGGTCAACACGCTGGAAGGCGAGCCGGCAGGCATCGCCAGTGCCGTGGACTCACTCCTCGATCAGGGCGTGGACGGCATCGTCGTCTCCGAGCCCGTCGATGACGGAGAAGTTTGCGTCCGTGTTGACGTTCCGGTCCTCTTTCTCGGTGCGCCACCGGTCTTCGCCGTCCGCCGGACGGTGACCGCAGGGGTCGGTGCCGACCTCCTGGCGCGGGCGGCCACCGATCATCTGCTGGATCTGGGTCACGCAACCGTCCATCATCTCGCCGGTCCGCAGCGATGGTACGCCGCCAGGGACCGTCTCAAGGGATGGCGAGCGGCGCTCGTGGCGCGGGGCAGGATGCAACCGCCTGTCATCGAGGGCGACTGGTCGGCCGCGTCTGGATACGCGGCAGGCCGCGAGCTGGCTTCGGACACCAGCATGACCGCAGTGTTCGCAGCGGGCGACGACATGGCCATCGGCCTGATCCAAGCGCTGGTGGAAGCCGGCCGGCGCGTGCCAGACGATGTCAGCGTCATCGGATTCGACGACAACCCGGTCTTTGCCTACGTGAATCCTCCCCTGACGACGATGCGTCAACCTTTCGACGCCGCGGCGAAGGAAGGAGTCAGGCTTCTTGTGCACGCCATCGAGAAGCCGGAAGCAGACCTGCCACCGGCGACCGCCCCGCCGATCGAACTCGTCGTCCGCTCCTCGACGGCACCTCCGCCTGAGCACTGCCCCCGCCCCGAAGCCTCACCCGGGGAGAGGTCGTCGAGGACCTCCCCTGTGACGGTCGGACCACCAGTGACCTGACCGCGGGGCCCTTTCGCCGGCACGTCTGGACGCCGGGCATGTCACCGACGTGGCCGACGGTGAGCATGCTCCTCCACTGGACACCCGCTTCCTCCCTGGGCTCCCCCGGGGAGCGGCGGGCACAACAGCACCCCGTCGCCAAACATCGGAGCCGCACATGTCCCTCACGCGGAAAGGCGCCAGACACCGCGCCGCCCACCCCGTCCCCCTCTTCCTCCTGCTGCTCGCCCTGGTCGCAGTGGGCTTGTTCTCGGCCGCAGGCCCGGCGCGGGCGATCAGCCGCGGCTCGCAGACCATGTATACCCCGCCGTCCAACGCCCCCTCCCCCGGGTCGCTCTACCCGCGGGCACTGCGGCTGCAGTACAGCGGATCGTCCAACGGCACCATGCTGGCCACCTTCGAGCAGTACACCTCCGGAACCCCGGTCTTCCCGATCTACCGCAGCACCGACAACGGCAACACCTGGACCCGGATCTCCAGCGTCGCCGACACGCGCAACGGCTGGGGCATGCGCTGGGAGCCGTTTCTGTACGAGCTACCCACCGCGATCGGCAACTACCCCGCCGGTACCATCCTCGCGGCGGGCGACTCCGTCCCCGCCAACCGGTCAGCGACCAAAATCGACCTGTACGCCAGCACCGACCACGGCCTGACTTGGAGCTTCGTCAGCAACATCGCCACCGGCGGCCAGGCGATCTCCACCAACGGCTACACCCCCGTGTGGGAGCCGTTTCTGATGGTGTCCGGCTCCAGGCTCATCGCCTACTACTCCGACCAGCGCGACCCCAACCACGGGCAGAAGCTCGACCACCAGGTCACCACGAACGGCGTCACCTGGGGCCCCGTCGTCGACGACGTGGCGGTGTCCACGTACAGCGCCCGCCCCGGCATGACGAGCGTCGCGAAGCTGCCCAACGGCAACTACATCATGACGTACGAGTACGGCGGCGCACCCGAGGGCAACTACGCCGTGTACTACAAGATCTCCCCTAACCCGGAGGCCTTCGGACCCGTCACCGGCATCCCGCTGAGGACGACCGACGGCACCGTCCCCACCAGTTCCCCCTACGTCGTGTGGATGCCCACCGGCGGCACGAACGGCACCCTCGCCGTGAGCGTCAACAGCACCGCCGAACTGTTCATCAATACCCAAAACGGCGCCGCGAACACCTGGACGCGCATCGCCTCCAACGTCGCCCGCGGCTACAGCCGCGGCATGGTCCCCCTGGCCGACGGCCACAGCCTCGAGGTATTCAGCGGGGGCCCGCTGAGAAGCACCGGCCTGAACCCCGTCACCTACAGCACCATCGACCTGGGCGGCGGCCTGCGCGGTGTCGGTTCGAATCGGTGCCTGGACGTGCCCGGCCAGGCCACGGCCAACGGGACCCTGCTGGACATCTGGGACTGCAACGGGGGCACCAACCAGCAGTGGAACTACCTGTCGAACGGCGAGTTGCAGGTCTACGGCGGCAAATGCC
>JBBWZQ010000418.1:0-61237 GCA_039649115.1 Micromonosporaceae bacterium
TCGAAGTCAGTGGTGGCGGCGTCCCGATCGGGGATCGGCGATCCGGGTGGCTGCGGTCCGGTGAACTGACCCGGGGCTCCCAGCCGTCCGGCTGGCCCGACGGCCGGCTGTGCCGGTCGCGGTGGCAAGGGGTGGCCTGGTTGTCCGGTGCCGCTCTGGTCCGGCTGCACGGCACCACCGGCGCGCCGCCGCCCCGATGGCGGCTCCGGCTGACCCGGGCCCATTTGACCTGGGCCCATTTGACCTGGGCCCAGCTGATCCGAGCCAATCTGACCTTGGCCCACTTGACCTGGGCTCAGCTGACCTGGAGCCATCTGACCTGGGGCCACCGGACCTGGAGCCATCTGCCCTAGGGCCATCTGCTCTGGGCTCATCTGCGCTGGGCTCATCTGGCGTCGGCCCGCTGGACCCTGGTCAGCCTGGCCCGGACGGCGCGACCCGGCACCCTGCTGACCTGGACCCTGCTGACCTGGACCCTGCTGACCTGGGCCCTGCTGGCTCAGGCCTTGCTGACTTGGGCCTTGCTGACTTGGGCCTTGCTGACCTGGGCGCTGCTGGCTCGGGCCCAGCTGGCTCGGGCCCTGCTCACCTAGGCCCTGCTGACCTGGACCCTGCTGACCTGGGCGCTGCTGGCCCGGGGTCTGCTGGCCCGGGCCTTGCTGATTCAGGCCCTGCTGATCGGGGGCGCGTAGGCCCTGGCCCGGCTGGTCCGGGCCCTGATGCCGGGCACCGCCGGGCTGCCGTGTGCGCGCGCCGCCCATCGGTCCGGGACCCGTTGGCGCGGCGCCGGCCGCTGCCGCGCCCATCGGGGCTGAGCCCATGGCCCGCCCGGCAGCGCCCATCGGCGTAGGACCGGCGGCGCGGCCGGGCCCTCGTACACGCCGCGTCGCCTCGGGCGACCGTCCCGCGCCCTCGGACGACCGGCCCAGGCTCTCCGACGGCCGCCCGGCGCTGCCAGGAGCCGTCGGGTTGCCAGCCGGCGCGGGGCCACCAGGCGGGACGGCGCCGGCGAGGGACTGCGGTGCGATCGGCTGGGGTGCGGTGTCGTGGGGTCCGTTCGAGGACAGTGGCCGGGCCGGTGGCGGTGGACCACCGGGTGGTTGGCGCCTCCGGCCACCGGACGGGGCGCCGGGCGACGTCGGCTGGGACTGCGCCGAGCCGGGTGGCGGCGAGCCGGGCCGGACGGCGGGTGAGCCGCCTGGACCGCGGTATGGGCCGCCCGCCGGGGCGTTGGCCGCGCCGGCGGGTCCGGGTTGCGGTACCGGAGGGCGCTCGCCGCTGGCCAGGTCGTGCCAGGGTGCGCTGCCGGGAACCTGGCGGCGCCGCGGGCCTCGGGGCTGATCGTCGCCGCGAGCCGGACCGGGCCCGCGCTCCATCGCCGGCCCCCGCTCCATGCCGCGACCCCGCTCCATGCCCCGACCCCGCTCCATGGCCGGCCCGCGCTCGATGCCCGGCCCGCGCTCCATCGCCGGCCCGCGTTCCATGGCCGGGCCGCGTTCCATGGTCGGGCCACGTTCCATGGCCGGGCCACGTTCCATGGCCGGGCCACGTTCCACAGCTGGACCACGGTCCATCCCAGGGCCACGGTCCATCCCAGTGCCACGGTCCATCCCAGGGCCGCGCTCCGTCGCGGAGCCGCGCTCCATCGCAGGGCCTCGCTCACCTGGGCCTCGCTCACCCCGCATGCCGCGGTGCAGGCCGCGTTCCACCGCCGGGCCACGCTCCACCGCCGGGCCGCGCTCGGAGCCCTGACCGATCGCTTCAGTCCGCTCGTGCGCGGGTCCGCGCCCGGAGGGACCTGCTGCCGGCGGGGTGCCGGGCGGGACCGATCCGGCGGTGGCACCGGGCCCACGACCCGGTGCGCGTCCGCCGTCCGGACCGCGAACCGGACCGGCGCCGGGCGGTACCTGGTGCGCTCCCCCGTAGCCCGCGCCGAACCCGGAGGCGTCGGGACCGGCCGGACCCGGCTCCGCCGGTCCTTGACCGGCGGCGCGGCGCCCGCCTCCCCCCGCGCGGGGCGGTGCGGGACGGTCGGCCGGTGGGGGTGGGGTGGCGGCGCGCGACGCGAAGCCCTCCCCGCGCCGGGGAGGCGCGTCCACCGGACCGGGCGCCTCGGTGTGGCGGGGAGTCTGGAACGCCCAGCTCGGCTGTTCCGCTTCGCCACGACCGGCAGACCCCTGGCCTTGACCGGCCGGCGGCTCCGGTGACCGGCCGGTGGGCTGGCCCTCGCGTCCGGAGCCGGCGCGACCGGCACCGGTCTGGTTGCCCCGGCCACCGAACCCCCGATCGGTGGACCCGGGCGCGAGCACGCCGGGCGCCACCGGAGGTATCGCCGGAGCGGGTACGACCGGCGCGGCCTCGGGCGGTGGCCGTAGTGGTGACCGTGGCTCCGGGGCCATCGGTGGTGGTGCGCTGCCCGGCCTCGGCGAGGGGGCGGGGGACGTCGGTGCCGGGGAGGCCGGAGCGCCGGACACGGGTGCGTCCGCTCCGCGACCGCGCAGCGAGACGAAGCGGCTGCCCGGTCCCTCGCGCCGGGCCGCCCGTACCGGCGGGTGCGGCTCCCGCTGCCGGGGCGGGTCGGCGGCACCGCCGCGGGGTGCGTCCACCGGACCGTTGCGGCCCGGGTCGGCGGCGCCGGCCCGGGGCGGGTCGGTGGGGCCGGTGCGGGGCAGGTCGGTGAGGCCGGTGCGGGGCGGGTCGGTGAGGCCGGTGCGGGGCGGGTCGGTGGGGCCGGTGCGGGGTGCCGGGATCGCCGCGCCCAGATCGGGGCGGGACACGGGGGGCTCGGCCGGCGTGTCGGGCCGGTCGCGATCACCGCGCCGGACGGACCGCGGGGGCTCGGCCGGCTCGGACAGGGGCAGGCCCAGGGGGTCCACGGCCGGCCCGAGTTCGGTGCGGTCCTCGCGTGCCTGGCGGAGATCGTCGAGCCAGCCCAGGTCCTCGTTCTGCTCCGGACGGCCCCGGCCGCGACGCTTGCCCTTGCCGGGCCGATCGGGATCGCTGCTCACGCCGCTCCACCTTCCGCCGCGGCGAGGAGCCCGAGTCGCCCCGCGCCCGACCCGGCCGCCGCTTCAGGACGGCGCGGCCCGCTGCGTCCGATCACGTTACCTCCGTCGCGTCGCTGGCCTGTCCCCGGACGATCCGGCGCAGCCGGGGCAGCCGCTCGGCGACGGCGCGCTCGGCGCCGTGGCCGGTCGGCCGGTAGTAGTCACGCCCCACCACCTCGTCCGGAGGGTACTGCTGGGTAGCCACGCCGCGCGGATCATCGTGCGGGTACAGGTAGCCGGTGCCGTGCCCGAGCCCCTTCGAGCCCGGATAGTGCGAGTCGCGCAGGTGCCGCGGTACCGACCCGGCGAGGCCGGCGCGCACGTCGGCCATGGCCGCGCCGAGCGCCGTGGTGACCGCGTTCGACTTGGGCGCGGTGGCCAGGTGTACCACCGCCTGCGCCAGGTTGAGCTGTGCCTCGGGCAGCCCGATCAGGGCCACGGCCTGCGCGGCGGCGGTGGCGGTCTGCAACGCGCCGGGATCGGCCATGCCGACGTCCTCGCTGGCGAAGATCACCAGGCGGCGGGCGATGAAGCGGGGATCCTCGCCGGCCACCAGCATCCGGGCCAGCCAGTGCAGCGCCGCGTCGACGTCCGAGCCGCGCAGGCTCTTGATGAACGCGCTGGTCACGTCGTAGTGCGCGTCTCCGTCGCGGTCGTAGCGCACCGCGGCCACGTCGACCGCCTTCTCCGCGGTGGCCAGGTCGATCTTCGTTACCCCCTGCGCCCCCGCCGAGCCGGCGGCGGCCTCCAGCGCGGTCAGCGCCCGCCGCACGTCGCCCCCGGCCAGCCGCACCAGGTGGTCCTCCGCGTCCGGGGCGAGCTGCGCGGCGCCCGCGAGCCCGCGCGGGTCGGCGAGCGCCCGGTGCACGAGCGCGCGCACCGCGTCGTCGTCGAGCGGGTGCAGCGTCAGCAGGACGCACCGGGACAGCAGCGGCGAGATGATCGAGAAGTACGGGTTCTCCGTGGTCGCGGCGAGCAGCGTGACGGTGCGGTCCTCGACGGCTGCCAGCAGCGAGTCCTGCTGCGTCTTGCTGAACCGGTGCACCTCGTCGATGAACAGCACGGTCGGCGGCCCGCCGGCCCGGCGCTGCCGGCGCGCCGCGTCGATCACCGACCGCACGTCCTTGACCCCGGCCGAAAGCGCCGAAAGCGCCACGAACTGCCGGTTGGTCGCGCCGGCGACCAGGTGGGCGATGGTCGTCTTGCCGCTGCCCGGCGGCCCCCAGAGGATCACCGAGATCGGTGAGTCGCCGGTCACCAGCTGGCGCAGCGGCGCACCGGGGGCGAGCAGGTGGTCCTGGCCGACCAGCTCGTCGATGGTGCGCGGGCGCATCCGGACGGCCAGCGGGGCGTCCGGTGCCGGCGGCCCGAAGCCGCCGGCGGCAGCCGGGCCGGCAGGCCCGGCCGGGCCGGCCGGCGGGTCGAGAGTGAACAGGCCCTCCGCGTCCATTGCTCAGACAGTACCGGCCGGGACCGCCACCCGTTCAGGTGTGGATCCCGGCCGGTACCTGTGGTGGCCGCGTCCGGTGCCGTGGCGGGCGGCACCGGCGCGGGTCAGCGGCGCCAGCGACGGGTGCTCATCGTGCCCAGTGGCGCCAGGTGCAGGGCCAGCAGCAGCAGGCCGAGGACGGTCAGGGTGCCGGCGTTGAACAGCCGGCCACTGCCCGTCTCGGCTATGTCCAGGATGAACGCGATGGCGAAGACGATCGCCGCGGCTATCGCGAACAAGGTTCCTCCCGATGGGTGAATGAGAGACCTTGATACCCGCGGCGCGATCCTTTTATGCCCGAACTTCCGTCCCGGCCGCTCCTACCCGGTGGGGGGCTTCGGCCGGGCGTCCACGCCGGCCTCCCGCCGCTGCTGCGGCGTGATCGGCGTGGGCGCGCCGGTCAGCGGGTCCAGGCCACCGCGGGTCTTCGGGAACGCGATCACCTCGCGGATCGAGTCGGCACCCGCGAGCAGCATGCAGATGCGGTCCCAGCCGAAGGCGATGCCGCCGTGCGGGGGCGGTCCGTACTTGAACGCCTCCAGCAGGAAGCCGAACTTCTCGTTCGCCTCCTGCTCGCTGATGCCGAGCGTGGCGAAGACGCGGCGCTGCACGTCAGCCCGGTGGATACGGATGGAGCCGCCGCCGATCTCGTTGCCGTTGCAGACGATGTCGTACGCGTACGCGAGCGCGCGCTCCGGCGCCTCTTCGAACCGGTCGATCCACTCGGCGTTGGGAGAGGTGAACGGGTGGTGCACCGGGCCCCAGCCGATCTGCTCGCCCGCGTCGTCGGTGGCCGGCTCGAACATCGGCGCGTCCACCACCCAGCAGAACGCCCAGGCGCCCTCGTCCGCCAGGTTGGTCCGCCGCGCGACCTCGACGCGCGCCGCACCGAGCAGCTCCTGCGCCTCCCGCCGGCGGGCCGCGGCGGCGAAGAAGATCGCGTCGCCCGGCTTCGCACCCACCGCGTCGGCCAGCCCGGCGAGGTGGGCCTCGGAGAGGTTCCGGGCCACCGGCCCGCGCGGTTCGCCCGTCTCCTGATCGAGCACCACGTAGGCGAGCCCCCGGGCACCCCGCGCCTTCGCCCAGTCCTGCCATCCGTCCAGCTCGCGCCGGGTCTGCCCGGCCCCGCCCGGCATCACCAGCGCACCCACGTACCCGCCGGCCCCGATCGCCTGGGCGAACACCCGGAACTCGGTGCCCCGCAGGTACCCGGTCAGGTCGGTGAGCTCCAGCCCGTACCGCAGGTCCGGCTTGTCGGAGCCGTACCGGTCCATCGCCTCCTGCCAGGTGATCCGCGGTATCGGCGCCGGGACCTGGTACCCGGCCAGCTCGCGCCACAGCGCCGAGACGATCCGGCTGCCGAGGTCGATCACGTCGTCCTCGGTGACGAAGGACATCTCGATGTCCAGCTGGGTGAACTCGGGCTGCCGGTCGGCGCGGAAGTCCTCGTCCCGGTAGCAGCGCGCGATCTGGTAGTACCGCTCCAGCCCGGCGACCATCAGCAGCTGCTTGAACAGCTGCGGCGACTGCGGCAGCGCGTACCAGTGCCCGGGCTGCAGCCGCACCGGTACCAGGAAGTCCCGGGCGCCCTCCGGCGTGGACCGGGTCAGGGTCGGCGTCTCGATCTCGTGGAAGCCGGCCCCGTCGAGTACCGCCCGGGCCACCTTGTTCGCCTGGCTGCGCATCTTCAGCGCCCGCGCCGGTCCGCTGCGGCGCAGGTCGAGGTACCGGTACTTGAGCCGGACGTCGTCACCGGCGTCGATGTGGTCGTCGACGGGCAGCGGCAGCGGCGCGGCCTCGGAGAGGATGGCCAGCTCGGTCACGGTCACCTCGACCTCGCCCGTGGGCAGCTCGGGGTTCTCGTTGCCGGCCGGCCGGCGCTCCACCTGCCCGGTCAGCCGCACGCAGAACTCGTTGCGCAGCGCGTGTGCCTGCTCGGCCGGCGCGCCCTCGCGGAACACGACCTGCACGATGCCGGACGCGTCCCGCAGATCCACGAAGATCACACCACCGTGGTCGCGCCGGCGGGCCACCCAGCCGGCGAGTGTCACGCTGACACCGGCGTCCGAGGCGCGCAGGCTGCCGGCCTCATGGCTGCGGATCACGTCGAATCCCCTCTTCTCGTCCCGATCGACAGTGGATCACGCCTGGGTGGCGTCGGCCTGGAAAACGCGCGGGTGCAGGTCGTCCGCCGGCGGGGTCCAGGCCTCCGGATCGGCCGGCTCCTGCGCACCCGACCGGATGTCCTTGACCTCGGCCGAGTCCGGGAACCACACGTACGGGATGCCCCGGCGCTCGGCGAACCGGATCTGCCTGCCGTACTTCGCGGCGGACGCGGACACCTCGGTGGGGACGCCCCGCCGGCGCAGCGTGGCGGCGAGGCGGTCGCAGGCGGGCCGGGACTCCTCGTCGGGCAGCGCGACGAGCACGCATGTCGGCACCTCCCGGGAGATCGCCAGCGCGCCGTGGCCGAACAGCAGGCCCAGCATGCGGGTCACGCCGAGCGAGATGCCCACTCCGGGAAACCGGTCGGTGCCGGCCGTGGCCAGGTTGTCGTACCGGCCGCCCGAGCAGATCGAGCCGAAGCGCTCGTACCCGCGCAGCTGGGTCTCGTAGACCGTGCCGGTGTAGTAGTCGAGGCCACGAGCGATCTTCAGGTCGGCCACGAGGAGCCCGGGCGCGTGCTCGGCACCGGCCTCCACGACGCGCACCAGCTCCGCCAGGCCCTCGTCGAGCAGCGGGTCCCGTACCCCCAAGGCCGTCACGGCGTCCGCGAACGCGGCGTCCGGCGTGCTGATCTCGGCCAGCGCCAGGCAGGCCTTGGCCTGTGCCTCGGTGGCCCCGGCCGTCTCGGTCAGCAGGGTGGCCACCCGGGCCGGCCCGATCTTGTCCAGCTTGTCGACCGCGCGCAGCGCGGCCTGCGGGTCGCCGACGCCCAGGCCGCGGTAGAAGCCCTCGCACAGCTTCCGGTTGTTGACCTGGATGCGGATCTCCGGGATCGGCAGGCCGCGCAGCGCGTCCGCGACCACCAGCGGGATCTCCACCTCGTAGTGGAAGGGCAACTGGTCCCGGTCGACCACGTCGATGTCGGCCTGGGTGAACTCGCGGTACCGCCCCTCCTGCGGCCGCTCCCCGCGCCACGCGCTCTGGATCTGGTACCGGCGGAAGGGGAAGTGCAGCCGGCCGGCGTTCTCCAGCACGTAGCGCGCGAACGGCACGGTCAGGTCGAAGTGCAGGCCGAGTGCGTCGTCCGGTTCGTCGGCGTCGGCCTGCAGGCGGCGCACGACGTACACCTCCTTGGAGGTCTCCCCCTTGCGCAGCAACTGATCCAGCGGTTCGAGGGCGCGGGTCTGCAGCGGCGCGAAGCCGTAATTTTCGAAAGTGGCCCGGATCCGGTCGAGCAGCTGCTGCTCGATCATCCGTTGCGCCGGCGTCCACTCCGGGAACCCCGAGATCGGGGTGGGTCGGTTCGAGCTCATGTGATCCTCACGGGAAGCGGCAGGGCGCGGCCTACAAGCCTCGATGGGGCGCCGGTCGGGCCAGGTCGAGCAGGTACGGATTGCTCGCGCGTTCCTTGCCGATGGTGGTCGCGGGGCCGTGGCCGGGCAACACGATTGTCTCGTCGGCGAGCGGGAGCACCTTGTCGCGCAGGCTCGCCAGCATCGCCGCGGTATCGCCGCCCGGCAGGTCGGTGCGCCCGATGGAGCCGGCGAACAGCACGTCCCCGCTGAAGCACAGCGGCCCGTCGCTGGCGCCCGGCGACCGCAGCAGCACCGACCCCCTGGTATGGCCCGGCGCGTGGTCGACGGCGAACTCGAGGCCGGCCAGGTGCACGGCCTGTCCGTCGCGCAGCGGGGCGACGTCCTCGGGCTCGCTGTAGGGCAGCCGGCCGCCGAAGAGCGCGTTGAGATCGATCGACAGCGCCTTGGCCGGGTCGGCCAGCAGTTCCCGGTCGTCGGGGTGGATGTAGGCGGTGATCCCGCGGGCACCGCACACCGGCGCGACGGAGAACGTGTGGTCCAGGTGGCCGTGGCTGAGCAGCACGGCCGCCGGACGCAGCCGGTGCTCGGCGAGGAGCGCCTCCAGCCGGTCCAGCACCCCGATGCCCGGATCGATCACCACGCACTGTTCACCCGGCCCGGTCGCGACGACATAACAATTGGTCGCGAAGGCCTCGGCGGGAATGGTGGCGACGAGCATCCTGTGAGCCTATCCGGCGCCGGCCGGCCGTCATTTTTGAGGTACGTGTGGTAGGCCTTGTTGTCGACCTGCCGCATTCCTGGCGCGGCAGGTACCCGTACACTCTGGCGGGCGTGTGGGGAGGCCCACACCACATCATGATCGTAAATGTTGGAGGGGGAGCACTCCGTGGCTTCCAGCAGGGACCGGCAGCGCAAGCTCGCGCGCGCGAAGATGGAGCGGCAGATGGCGCGGCGGGCCACCAAGGCCCGGCGCAACCGGCAGGTCCAAGCCGGGATCATCGCGGGCACGGCCGTCGTCCTCGTCGTGCTCGGATCGCTGTGGGTCGGCGGCGTCTTCTCCAGCAAGCACAAGACCACCACCCAGGCCAGCCAGTGCCGGTGGAACAAGGCCGACACCGCCGGGAACAAGAACCTCAAGGACGTGGGGATGCCGGCGACCTCGGGCCTGCCGAAGGCGGGTACCGAGACGATGACGATCAACACCAACCTGGGTGTGATCACCGCGTCCCTCGACCTGGCCAAGGCGCCGTGCACCGCGGCCAGCTTCAAGTACCTGGGCAGCAAGAGCTTCTTCAACGGCAGCCGGTGCCACCGGCTGCTCGACAAGGGCGACTACGTGCTGCAGTGCGGCGACCCGTCCTACACCGGCTCCGGCGGCCCGGGCTACACCTTCGCCGACGAGTACCTGCCGGCCGCCGCGGCCGCCGGCGCGAGCCCCAGCGCCGCCAGCACCGTGACCTATCCCGAGGGCGTCCTGGCCATGGCGAACTCGGGCACCGACACGAACGGCAGCCAGTTCTTCATCGTGTACAAGGCCAGCCCGTTCCCGCCCAACTACACGGTCTTCGGCCGGATCACCAGCGGCTTGCCCCTGGTGCAGCAGGTCGGCGACGCGGGTGACGACGGCGCGTTCGCCAGCAACTCGGGTGGCGGCCATCCGAAGAAGGAAGTGAAGATCAATACGCTGACCGTCGGGGACGTGGTGCAGCCGAGCCCGTCACCCTCGACCTCGACCTCGGCCCACCCGTCGCCGTCCGCGTCCTCGCGCGCCTGACACAGTCCGCACCGGAGGTTGAGCAACCGTGAGTTCGTCATCCAGGGATCGCCAGCGCGCCGCCGCGCGGGCCAGGCTGGAACGTGAGATCGCGACCCGGGCCGCCCACCAGTCCCGCCGGCGGCGGCGCACCGGGATCATCGCGGGCTCGGCGGCTGGTGTCGCCCTGGTGATCGTGCTGGTCATCGTGCTGGTCGCCAACCCCGGCGGCGGCAAGAAGAAGGCGAGCGCGGCGGCCAGCCCGTCGGCCTCGGCAGCCGCCGCCGCCAGTTGCACCTGGAACTCGGCGACCAACCCGAGCCCGGCGCCCAGCGGGCCCAGCGCCGCACCGAGCGCCGCACCCAGCGCCAAGCCGTCGCCGAACCCGAACCTGAAGAACGTCGGCACGCCGCCGACCAGCGGGATCGCGAAGACCGGCAGCCAGACGATGACGATCACCACGAACCTGGGTCCGATCTCGGTGGCCATCGACGACGCGAAGACCCCCTGCGCGGCGGCCAGCTTCAGCTACCTGGCCAGCAAGAAGTTCTTCGACAACAGCTCGTGCTACCGGATGCACAACAGCGGGTACTTCATCCTGCAGTGCGGTGACCCGTCGGCCACCGGCAAGGGCGGTCCGACCTACACGTACTCGCCGGAGAACCTGCCCACCGACAGCCGGCCCACGTACACCACCGCGATGGTCGCCGTCGGTACCCCGCCGAGCGCGGGCGACAACGGCAGCCAGTTCTTCATCGTGTACCGGAACACCGAGGACGACCCGGCGCAGACGCAGGCGGCGACCTCGATCCTGCCCGCCCAGTACACGGTGCTCGGCACCGTCACCTCGGGCATGGACCTGGTGCAGAAGGTGGCGGCGGCCGGGCTGACCCCGGCGAGCAAGAGCGACGCCAACACCGGCAAGCCCAAGACGCCACTGGACATCAGGACCCTGACGGTGAGTGCGCCCGGCGCGTCAGGTTCCTGACGTCACCCGGTACGCGTCGTACACGCCGTCCACCTTGCGTACCGCGGCCAGCAGGTGGCCCAGGTGCTTCGGGTCGGCCATCTCGAAGCTGAACCGGCTCACCGCGACCCGGTCGCGGGTGGTGGCGACGGTCGCGGACAGGATGTTGACCCGCTCCTCGGACAGCACCCGGGTGATGTCGGCGAGCAGCTTGTGCCGGTCCAGGGCCTCGACCTGGATGGCCACCAGGAATGTCGAGGCGCTGGTCGGCTTCCAGGTCACCTCGACGCAGCGCTCCGGCTGCTCGCGCAGGTCCTCGGCGTTGACGCAGTCGTCGCGGTGCACGCTCACCCCGCCGGAGCGGGTGACGAACCCGAAGATCGCGTCCGGCGGTACCGGCGTGCAGCAGCGGGCCAGCTTGATCCACACGTCCGCGACGCCCTTGACCACCACGCCCGGGTCGTACGCGACGCCGCGGGTGCGGGGCGGGCGGGTGGCGACCGCGGTCTCGGCGATGTCCTCGACCGCGCCCTCCTCGCCGCCGTACGCGGCGACCAGGCGGGACACCACGGTCTGCGCGGAGACCTGGCTCTCCCCCACGGCGGCATAGAGCGAGGCCACGTCGGCCAGGTGCAGCTCCCGGGCGATGGTCATCAGCATCTCGGCGGTCAGCAGCCGCTGCAGCGGCAGGCCCTGCTTGCGCATGGCCTTGGTGATCGCCTCCTTGCCGGCCTCGATCGCCTCCTCGCGCCGCTCCTTGTTGAAGTACTGCCGGATCTTGGTCCGCGCCCGTGGGCTCTTGACGAAGCCCATCCAGTCCTGGCTCGGCCCGGCCGATTCGGACTTGGACGTGAAGATCTCGATCACGTCGCCGTTGGACAGGGTCGACTCCAGCGGTACCAGCTTGCCGTTGACCCGCGCGCCGATGCACTTGTGCCCGACCTCGGTGTGCACCGCGTAGGCGAAGTCGACCGGGGTCGAGCCGGTGGGCAGCGCCACCACGTCGCCCTTGGGCGTGAAGACGTAGACCTCCTGGCTGGACAGGTCGAAGCGCAGCGCGTCGAGGAACTCGCTCGGGTCGCTGGCCTCCCGCTGCCAGTCCAGCAACTGGCGCAGCCAGGTCATCTCGTCGACGTTGGCCGGGCCGACGATGGTGGCGCCCTTGGTCTCCTTGTACCGCCAGTGCGCCGCGATGCCGTATTCCGCCGTGCGGTGCATCGCGGTGGTCCGGATCTGCATCTCCACCGGCTTGCCGTTCGGCCCGATCACGGTGGTGTGCAGCGACTGGTACATGTTGAACTTGGGCATGGCGATGTAGTCCTTGAACCGGCCCGGAACAGGCTGCCAGTTCGCGTGGATCACGCCGAGCGCCGCATAGCAGTCGCGCACCGTGTCGACCAGGATCCGTACCCCCACCAGGTCGTAGATCTCCGCGAACTCCCGGGATCGCGAGATCATCTTCTGGTAGATCGAGTACAGGTGCTTGGGCCGGCCGGTGACGTTCGCCTTGATCTTCGCGGCCCGCAGGTCGGTGGTCACCTTGTTGGTCACCGACCGGAGCAGCGCGTCACGCTGCGGGGCGTGCTCGTTGATCAGGCGGTTGATCTCTTCGAACTTCTTGGGGAACAGCGTGCCGAAGGAGAGGTCCTCCAGCTCCCACTTGATCGTGTTCATGCCGAGCCGGTGCGCGAGCGGCGCCAGGATCTCCAGCGTCTCCTTGGCCTTCTGCTCCTGCTTGGGCCGGGGCAGGAAGGTCAGCGTGCGCATGTTGTGCAGCCGGTCGGCCAGCTTGATGACCAGTACCCGCGGGTCCTTGGCCATCGCGACCACCATCTTGCGGATGGTCTCGGCCTTGGCCGCGTCGCCCAGCTTGACCTTGTCGAGCTTGGTCACGCCGTCGACGAGCAGCGACACCTCCCCGCCGAAGTCCGCGCGGACCTCTTCGAGCGTGTAGTCGGTGTCCTCGATCGTGTCGTGCAGCAGCGCCGCGACCAGCGTCGTGGTGTCCATGCCCAGGTCCGCGAGCACGTTCGCCACGGCCAGCGGGTGGGTGATGTAGGGGTCGCCGGACTTGCGGTACTGGCCGCTGTGCCAGCGCGCCGCGGACTCGTACGCCCGCTGCAGCAGCCGGATGTCGGCCTTGGGGTGGGTGGCCCGGTGCGTCGCGATCAGCGGCTCCAGCACCTCGCTGACCTGCTGGCTCTGCCACGGGGCGTTGAACCGGGCCAGCCGGGCCCGCACCCGCCGCCCGGTGGGGGCACCGCCGACCAGGCCGCCGAAGGCCGAGGAGTTGCCTGGTGCGTCCTCCTCGGCGAGCGCGCTGTCCGGCCCGGTCACCGCTGTCGTCGGGAACGGCAGCACCACCGCGCCGTTGCCGCTCGGGGCTGCCACGCGCAGCCGCACCGGCCGGTCGTGGTCGTCAAGTCCGGGGTCGTCGTCCTCCCCGTCATCCACCCAGGAGCTGTCGGCCCCCAGGTCCTCGACGTCCTCGTCCACCGGGGGTGCGATCAGTTCACCGCCCTGCGCCACCGTGTCGGGGCGCGTCGGGTCGGCGCGCGTGTCATCCGATGAGGGAGGCACGGCGCCCGGTACGTGTGGCGCGACGTCATTCGACAACGTCCGCTCCTCACCTCGCCGACCTGGGAAGGCAATCGTACCCGGCAGGACCCACGGGGTACCCCGGCGACCGTCCGCGATGTTGCTGCCGGAACCCCCTGTCAGACGACCAGGAGGGCATGAACCGGACGCCCGGGCAGCCGCTGCCTGCCGGCGAGGAAGGACAGCTCGATCAGCACGCTGAAGCCTACGAGCGTGCCACCGGCCCGCTCCACCAGACCGAGCGTCGCCTCGGCGGTACCGCCGGTGGCGAGCACGTCGTCGACCACGAGCACCCGCTGGCCGGGCAGGAAGGCGTCCTCGTGCAGTTCCAGGATGGCCTCGCCGTACTCCAGCCCGTAGGCGGCGGCGAAGGCGGGGCGGGGCAGCTTGCCCGCCTTGCGGACCGGTACCACACCGACACCGGCCGCGTAGGCCACCGCCGCCGCGATCACGAAGCCGCGCGCCTCGATCCCCACCACGACATCGAAGCCGCTGGGCGCGTGGTACCCGGAGATCGCGTCCACGACCGCCCGGAACGCCGCGCCGTCGGCGAACAGCGGGGTCAGGTCCTTGAACATCACCCCGGGCTGGGGGAAGTCGGGCACGTCCAAGGCCCGGCTGGCGACCAGCCCGGCCAGTTCCGGCCCGCTGTCGCCCGTGGGCCGGATCAGCTCGCTCACCATGCGCGCGGACCCGCCCCTCAGTGCCGCCGCTTGCCGCCGCTGGGGCGGCTGGTGCGGGAAGAACCGGTGCGCTTGGCCGGCGTGGCCTTGGCACCGCCGGCCCTGGCCTGGGTCGCCTTGGCCGGGGTGGGCTTGGCGCCCACCCGGGGCGTGACGCCGGCCAGCTCACCCGCGGGCGTCTGGTCGTCGACCAGTTCACCCTCGACGATCTCGTCGTCCGTCCGGCCACCGTCCGACTCGGGCAGCGCCCGGCGACCGGTGGAGGCGACCACCTTGATCCTGCCGGGGTCGGCGGCACGCTTGGCGAGGATGCGGTTCGCGTGGTTGCGGAAGCGCGGGTCCAACATCTTGAAGTCGACCAGCCACGGCGTGGCCAGGAACAGCGAGGAGTACGCGCCGGTGATCATGCCGACGAACAGCACCAGCGCGAGGTCCTCGAGGGTACCCACGCCGAGCAGCCCGGCGCCCACGAACAGCAGGCCGGCGACGGGCAGCAGGCCGATGAGCGAGGTGTTGATCGAGCGCATCAGGGTCTGGTTGACCGCGAGGTTGGCCGCCTCGGGGTAGGTGAACCGCGAGACGCCGAGCAGGCCGCGGGTGTTCTCGTCGACCTTGTCGAACACCACCACGGTGTCGTACAGCGAGTAACCCAGGATGGTCAGCAGGCCGACCACGGTGCCGGGGGTCACCTGGAAGCCGACCAGCGAGTACACGCCCGCCGTGAGGATCAGGTCGTGGATCAGGGCGAGTACCGCCGCCCCGGCCACCTTGATCTCCTTGAACCGGATCCACATGAAGATGCTGACCGCGATCAGGAAGGCGATGAGGGCACGGATCGCCTGCGTGGTGACCTCGCTGCCCCAGGAGGAGCTCACCTCGCTGGTGTTGATGTCGGTCGGCTTCACGTGCGCCGCGCTGGCGATGGCCGGGATCACCTTCGAGATCTGCGCCGCGTCCTGCTGGTTGTTGGTGGGCTTCTCGGTGCGGATCACGTACTGGCGGGTGCCGCCGGTGCCGGCGGTCTGCGCGCTGGAGACCACCACACCCTGCGCCTCCACCGACTGGCGCACCGCGGTGAGCGAGGTGCCCGCCTTGACCGGCACGAGGTACTGGTTGCCGCCGGCGAACTCGATGCCGAAGTTGAAACCGCGGAACACGATGCTCGCGAGGCAGATCACGATGATCACGCCGGACGCGAAGTACCACCGCTTGCGGGGACCGATGAAGTCGATATCGGTCTCGCCGCGGTACAGGCGGTGGAGGAAGGAACCGCGGGACCTCGTGCGTGTCCCCGTTCGTACCGACATCGTCAGGACTCCTTCGTGCGCACGGTACCGAAGCGGGTGCCCCCGGGCTCGACCGCCTTGCCGGGGCGCAGCGCGCCGAGGCCGGAGATCCTCGGCGAACTGAACGTGTTCGAACGCGCCAGCAGGGCGACGAGCGGGTGCGTGAACAGGAACACGATCAGCAGGTCGAGGATGGTGGACAGTCCCAGAGTAAACGCGAAGCCCTTCACCGCGCCGGCCGCGAGCCAGTACAGGATCGCCGCCGCGAGGAAGGACACCGCGTCCGCGGAGAGGATGGTGCGCCGCGCCCGTACCCACGCACGGGGTACCGAGCTGCGCATGGTGCGGCCCTCCTTCACCTCGTCTTTGAGGCGTTCGAAGAACACCACGAACGAGTCGGCCGTAATGCCGATGGCCACGATGAACCCGGCGATGCCGGCGAGGCTCAGCGTGAAGCCCATCATCCGGCCGAGTACGACCAGCGAGCCGAACACCAGCGCGGCGGACACGGCGAGACTGGCGATCACCACCAGGCCCAGCGCGCGGTAGTAGAAGAGGCAGTACAGGATGACCAGGGCCAGGCCGATCGCGCCGGCGAGCATGCCGTACTCGAGCTGCTGGATGCCCAGGGTCGGGCTGACGCTGCTGACCGACTCGGTCTTGAACGACAGCGGGAGCGAGCCGTACTTGAGCTGGGTGGCCAGTGTCTTGGAGGTCGTCTCGTCGATGCCGCTGCCGTTGATGATGGCGTCACCGACGATCACCTGCTGGATGACCGGCGCCGAGACCACCTCGTTGTCCAGCACGATGGCCACCTGCGCGCCGGTCGTGCTGCCACTGGTCTGGCCGCTGGACTGGCCGTCCTTCATCGCCTGCTCGGTCAGCGCGGTCCACTTGCTGCCGCCGGCGCTGGTGAACTTGAGGGCGACGTTCCAGCCGCCGTTGTTGGCGTCGAAGTTGGCGACCGCGCTGCGCACGTCGGTACCGGTGACCTTCGCGGCGTCCAGCACGTACTTGGTGTGCGCGTCGAGGCTCTGGTCGCACGCGACGACCTGCTGCTTCGGGTCGCTGATCGAGCCGGGCTGGCGCGCGTTGAGCTGCGAGCACTCCACCGTCGGGAGGTAGAACTGCATGGTCAGCGGCAGCACCGCCACCTCGTCCGGAGACAGCCGCGCGAACGGTGCCAGGACGCTGAGCGTGCTCGCGTCCGGGTTGGCCGGGTCCACCTGGCCCTGCTGGGCGGCGCTGAGGTACTGCCCCGCGATGTCGTAGGTGGAGCCCAGCTTCGCCTTCACCTCGTTCAGCCGCTTCGCCGCGTCGGCTGCCGCGGCCGACTGGGACGGGTTCAGCGACGGGGTGCCCGAGGCGCCGGCGGCGGCCGAACCGGAGGCCGACGCGCTCGCCTTGGCGGACGGCGTCGAGGACGGCTTCGTCGACGGCGTGGTGGACGGGGAGGTCGACGGCTTCGTCGAGCCGGAGACGCTGGCCGAGCCGCTGGTCGACGGGGACGGCGAGGCGGTGCTCACCGGGTGGTCCTGCGCGGTCGCCTTGACCTCGCGGAAGTTCAGCTGTGCCGGGGCCACCAGCTTGCGCAGCTGGTCCTCGGTCGCACCACGGGCCACGTTCACCACGATGTTCTTGGTGCCCTCGGTGACTACCTCGGCCTCGGTGACGCCGCTCGCGTTCACCCGTTGGGCGATGATCTTCCTGGCCTGGCCGAGGCTCTCCGGAGTCGGATTCTTGCCGCCGACCTGGGTCACCGCGGAGAGCGTCATGCTCGTCCCGCCACGAAGGTCCAGGCCGAGCCTGGGGTGTGCCTTCTTGTCGCCGGTGAAGAACACCAGCGCGTAGAGGCCAACGAGGATGACCGCGAGTACGAGGAAGTATCGCGACACCTTGAACTGTCCGGAGGGTGCGGCCACGGTTATCCCGTCTTTGCGTTTCGTCTGTCGGTTGACATCAAGGAGTGATCGACACCGCGGGGACGCGCGGTGGCGATCAGTCCTTGCGGCGCTCGATCACGGAGTTGGCGCCCTCGGCCCGGTCGTCGGCGCGCGGCGCGGCCGGCTCGGGCTCGGTGAACTCCGCCTCGTCGGCGTCCGCGGCGTCGTCCGGCTCCGCCGTCTCGTGCTGCGCGGGGGTGACCGTGCGCGAGACCGCGCCGCGGGCGAACTTCATGACGACGTCGGGGGCGACCTCCAGCAGGATGGAGCCCTCCGCCTCGTCGATCTCCACGACCTCGCCGTAGATGCCGCTGCTGGTCATGACCTCGTCGCCGGGCCCCAGCGAGGCCTGCATGCTCTGCATCGCGCGGGTGCGGCGCTGCTGCGGACGAATCATCAGGAAGTACATCGCGCCGATGATGAGAATGATAAAGAGCAGAGGTAGTGCGCTACTACCGCCGTTCGTGGCTGCCAGTGGCACCGTCATACCTTCCGATGGGGCCCGCTGACACGTCAGACGCGCCGCGCAGGCTTCAATTGCGTCCTGTCCGGACCGCGGGCGAGTCTAGCCGGTCAAGCTGGGATCACCGAAAGCGACGCAGATCACGTTCAGATTACGAGACGTCGATTCTTCGCCGCCCGCGCCCGCTGGCGACTATGGCTCCACGCTGAACAGGTCGGGCGCCCCGCCGGCACCCAGGCCAAACGTACCATTTGGCGGAGTACGACCGAGGTGGCGCCAGGCCGCCGCGGTGGCCACCCGGCCCCGCGGAGTGCGCGCCAGCAGGCCCGCCCGCACCAGGAACGGCTCGCACACCTCCTCGACCGTGTCCGGCTGCTCGCCCACCGCCACGGCGAGCGTGGACAGCCCCACCGGGCCGCCGCTGAAGCTTTCCACCAGGGCCGCGAGCACCGCCCGGTCCAGCCGGTCCAGGCCCAGCTCATCCACGTCGTAGACGCGCAGCGCCGCGCGGGCGGCGTCGAGCGAGACGACCCCGTCGCCGCGCACCTCGGCGTAGTCGCGGACCCGCCGCAGCAGGCGGTTGGCGATCCGGGGGGTACCGCGGGAGCGCCCCGCGATCTCGACCGCCCCGTCCTCGGTCACGGGTACCGAGAGGATCCGCGCCGTCCGGGTGACCAGCAGCTCCAGCTCGGTCGACTGGTAGAAGTCGAGCTGCCCCACGAACCCGAACCGGTCGCGCATCGGCCCGGTGAGCAGGCCGGCCCGGGTGGTCGCGCCGACGAGGGTGAACGGCTCGACGTCCAGCGGTATCGCGGTGGCGCCCGGGCCCTTGCCCACCACCACGTCCACCCGGAAATCCTCCATCGCGCTGTAGAGCAGCTCCTCGGCCGGCTTGGCGATGCGGTGGATCTCGTCGATGAACAGCACGTCGCCCTCGGCCAGGCTGGTCAGGATCGCCGCCAGGTCGCCGGAGCGCTCGATCGCGGGACCGCTGGTGACGCGCAGCCCGGCGCCCAGCTCGGCGGCGACGATCATCGCGAGAGTGGTCTTGCCGAGCCCCGGCGGGCCGGAGAGCAGGATGTGGTCCGGCGGGCTGCCGCGCCGCAGCGCACCGCGCAGCAGCAGGTCGAGCTGCTCCCGCACCCGGTGCTGGGCGATGAACTCGGCCAGCCGCTTCGGCCGGACGGTCGCCTCGGCGTCCCGTTCCTCCGGCTCGGCGTACGCGGAGACGAGCTCGCTCATCGGGTCCTGCCGAGGATCCGGATGGCCTGCTTGAGCAGGACCGGTACCGGCGGGGTCGACCCGTCGAGCGTGTCCGCCACCGCGTGCACCGCCTGCTCGGCCTGGCCGGCCGACCAGCCCAGCCCGACCAGCGCCTCGCGCACCTGCTCCGGCCAGCTCTCGCCGCCCCCGACCCGGGTGCCGTTCGGGGCGGTCACGGGTACCGGGCCGATCCGGTCGCGCAGCTCCAGGATGAGCCGCTCGGCACCCTTCTTGCCGATGCCCGGTACCCGGATCAGCGTGGTCGTGTCGGCGTTGGCGATCGCCTTGCGGACGGTGTCCGGGCTGTGCACCGCGAGCACCGCCTGTGCCAGCCGCGGCCCGACCCCGCTGGCCGTCTGCAGCAGCTCGAAGAGGTGCTTCTCGTCGTCGTCGGCGAAGCCGTAGAGCGTCAGCGAGTCCTCGCGTACCACCAGGCTCGTGGCCAGCCGGGCGGCCGCACCGACCCGCAGCCCTGCCAGGGTGCCCGGGGTGCAGTGCACGGCCAGGCCGACGCCGCCGACCTCGACCACGGCGGAGTCCGGTGACACGGCGGCCACCCGCCCGTGCACGCTGGCGATCACGCTGCCCCCCTCCCGCGCACGGCGGCGGCCGCCGCCGCGATCCTGGCTCTCGTGCCGCCCTTCCAGACGTGGCAGATGGCCAGCGCCAGGGCGTCGGCGGCGTCCGCCGGCCGGGGTGCCGCGGGCAGCCGCAGCAGCCTGGTCACCATCGCGGTGACCTGCGCCTTGTCGGCCTGTCCCGAGCCGGTGACCGCGGCCTTGACCTCGCTGGGCGTGTAGACCTGGACGGGCAGCCCGAGCCTCGCCGCCGCCAGTACGGCCACGGCGCCGGCCTGCGCCGTGCCCATCACGGTGCGCACGTTGTGCTGGCTGAACACGCGCTCGACGGCGACCGACTCCGGCTCGTACTCGGCCAGCAGCTCGGCCAGCCGGCGGTCCAGGTGCAGCAGGCGGCCGGGCAGCTCGTCGCCGGGGTCGGAGCGGATCACGTCGTAGGCGACGAGGGCGCACGGCCGGCCCGGCTGCCCATCGACGACGCCGACGCCGCACCGGGTCAACCCCGGATCCACCCCCAGCACACGCACGCGCCCTCCCATACAACCGTTCGATACCGTAACGGCTGGGTCCGCGGTCCCGCGACCCGACACGCGCACCACCCCCCAAGATCACCGCAACTTCATCGAAGTTGGGTGCGAGGGGATGAGGGGGCGGGTGGTCAGGCCGGCCAGGGGATTTGGGGGGAACGGTAGTAGTTGATGTCCAGGGCTGTCCATAGTGGAGCTTGGGCGGCCAGGCGGAGGCGGAAGGCGGGCCAACTGTGGGTGGACTCGGATGACCAGGCCAGCTCGGCGAGGGCGGGCAGGCGGGGGAACGCCATGTACTCGATGTCGGCCGTACTGACCAGCGTCTCGGACCACAGCGGCCCCTCGACGCCGAGCACCGCGGACTCGCCGACCCCGGACAGGTACGCGCCCGGGTCCCAGCCGTACGCGTCCCGCACCTCGATGAGCCCGGCCCAGTCCTGGCCCAGCGGCGTGCCCTCGGTGTACTTCATGTCCAGGTACGCGCGGCTGGCCGGGGCCATGATGAGCTTCGTGCCGCGCGCCGCCGCGGCGGCCACCGCGTCGTTGGTCGTCTCGGTGTCCCAGAACTCCGCGACCGTCGAGGGCAGCGGGGTCGCGTTGACCACGTCGTGCCAGCCGACCACGCTCTTGCCGTGCGCCGCCACGATCCGCTGCACCCGGTTGATGAAGCTCGCGTAGTCCGCCGGCATGGTGGACCGGGCCTCGTCCCCGCCGATGTGCAGGTACGGGCCCGGGGTCAGCGCGGCGAGCTGGCCGATGACGTCGTCGATGAACCGGTAGGTCAGCTCCTTGCCGACGCACAGTGAGCTGAAGCCCACGTCCGTGCCGGTGTACCGCGGCGGGGCGACGCCGTCGCAGTTGAGCGCGGCATAGGAGGCGAGCGCGGCGTTGGTGTGGCCGGGCAGGTCGATCTCGGGCACCACGGTGACGTACCGGCGCTGGGCGTACGCGACGATCTGCCGGTACTGGCTCTGCGTGTAGTAGCCGCCCGGGCCGCCACCCACCTCGGTACTGCCACCCACCGCGGTCAGCCGGGGCCAGCCGGAGATGGCGATGCGCCAGCCCTGGTCGTCGGACAGGTGCAGGTGCAGATAATTGATCTTGTACAGCGCCATCTCGTCGACGTACCGCTCCACCTGCGCCACCGTGAAGAAGTGCCGGGAGACGTCCAGCATGGCGCCCCGGTAGGCGAAGCGGGGACGGTCCAGCACGTGCCCGCCGGCCACCACCCACGGTCCACTCTGGACGGTCGTGCGGGCCGCCTTCGCGGGCAGCAACTGGCGCAACGTCTGCACCCCGGCGAACAGGCCGGCCGGGGTGCGGGCGCGCAGCGCGATCCCCGGCCGCGACACGTCCAGCCGGTAGCCCTGCCCGCCGAGACCGGCCGGGCCGCCCAGCCGCAGCGCGATGCCCCCACGGTCGTCGCCCGCGAACCGCACCGGCAACGGGTAGCCGGTCGACGGGCGCAGCAGCGCGGCGAGGTACTCGGCGACGCCGGCCGCCCCGCGATCGGCGTAGATCACCGTCGAGGGCCGCAGCGCGTACGTCACGCCGGCCGACGCGTCGACGCTCACCGGCGCCGGTACCACGTCCCGCGGCGGCACCGGTCGCGGCGGATCGCCGGCCTGGGCGCGGCCGGCTCCCGGCAGCACACCGGTGGCGACGAGCAGGAGACCGACGGCAAGCATCCGCGCACGCATGCCCGTACCGTATCGAGGAGCGTTATGTCAGGCAAGGTTCCTAACAGAACTTAGCCGGATGGCGCCGCGGTACTTCCGCGGGGGATGAAGTGCGGCACGGCGTCCTCGAAGTTGCCCACCGTGGCGCCGGACACCAGCTCCAGCAGCCGGGCGGCGGCGTGCGCGCCGTAGCCGACGATGTCCCGGCCCACCGCGGACAGCTGCGGGTGCACCAGTTGGCACAGCGGCGAGTCGTCCCACGCCACCACCGACACCTCGGCCGGGATGGCCACCCGCATCTCGTGCGCGACCGCCACCGCGGCGACCGCCATCACGTCGTTGTCGTAGATGATCGCGGTCGGCGCCGGGCGGCGGGACAGCAGCGCCCGGGTGGCGCGCGCGCCCTCGTCGCCGGTGTAGTCGGTGTTGACCGTCAGCACGTCGGTCAGGCCCAGCCGGGCCGCCGCCTCGGACAGGGCCCGGGTGCGCAGCGCGGTGTGCCACAGGTCGGGCAGCCCGGCCACCCGCGCGATCTGCCGGTGCCCCAGCGCGGCGAGGTACTCCACCACGGCCGTGGTCGCGCGCGCGTCGTCGCTCCACACCCCGGGCAGCGTGCCCAGCCCGTGCGGCCCGCCGATCACGACGGCGGGCATCCGCAGCTCCTCCATCAGGCCCACCCGCGGGTCGTCGCGGCGCAGGTCGACCAGGATCACCCCGTCCACCCGGCGCTGCGCCCACCAGCGCCGGTACGCCTCCATCTCGTTGCTCTGGTCCACCGTCACCTGCAGCAGCAGGCCCACCGAGTTGGCCGACAGCGTCGACTCGATGCCGGAGATCAACTGCATGAAGAAGGACTCGATGCCGAGGATGCGGGCGGGCCGGTCGACCACCAGGCCCAGCGCGCCGGCCCGGCCGTCGGACAGGGCGCGTGCCGCGCTGCTGGGGTGCCAGTCGTACTCGGCCGCGATGGCGAGGATGCGCCGCCGGGTGTTCTCGGAGACTCCCGGGCGTCCGTTCAGCGCGTAGGACACCGCACCCTTGGACACTCCCGCGGCGCGGGCGATGTCGGCGATCGTCGCGCGCCTCATCCGGGCTCCTCTTTGGCGCTCCCTCTCGGTGCAGAACCGGTTCAGCATAGCGGATCATCAGGGAGGGCCCTGATATCGACAGGCATTGACTGTTAACCGGTTCATTGGTGGGATCGCCTCGTCGTTGGATTCGGGTACGAAGGGGAGAACCACCGATGCGCCGCGCCCTCGCGCTCCTGCCGAATCAAGCCTCGCGTCCGCTGCTGGGCGTCAACTTCTGGTCCCGCGCCGGCGGCCCGCGCATGTGGACGCGGTACGACGAGGCCACCGTGACCAAGGAACTGCAGGTGCTCGCCGACCACGGCCTGACCGTCACCCGGTCGTTCTTCTTCTGGCCCGACCTGATGCCCACCCCGTACGACATCGACGAGTACATCCTCGACCGCTTCGGAAACTTTCTCGAACTGCACTCCTCGTTCGGACTGCGTACCGTGCCCACGCTTCTGGTCGGCCACATGTCCGGCGAGAACTGGGATCCGGCCTGGCGTGGCGGGCGCGACCTGTACCGCGACGTGTGGCTGGTGAGCCGGCAGGCGTGGCTGGCCGAGCAGCTGGCCGGGCGCTTCGGCACGCACCCGGCCATCGCCGGCTGGCTGGTCGCCAACGAGATGCCCCGCTACGGCGGGCCGGGCAGCCCGGAGGCGGTGTCCTCGTGGGCGCGGCTGGTCATCCAGGGACTGCGTGCCGGCGGCGCCAGGCAGCCGGTGTCCCTCGGGGACGGGGCCCGGACGGTCGAACTCAACGGCGTGGAAAGCGGGTACCGGCTGGCCGACCTCGCCCCGCTCGTCGACTGGGTCGGCCCGCACGTGTACCCGACGGGTGACGACCAGGTGCGCCAGCACCTGCGCGCGGCGTTCCTGTGCGAGCTGGCCGGCAGCGCGGGCAAGCCGGTGCTGCTGGAGGAGTTCGGCGCGTCCACCGACTTCGTCTCGGAGGAGAACCTCGGCCACTACTACCGCCAGGTGCTGCACAACTCGCTGCTGGGCGGCGCCACCGGCTGGATCGCGTGGAACAACACCGACTTCGACGACCTGGCCGGCGAGGCGCCGTACCGCCACCACCCGTTCGAGATGCACTTCGGGGTCACCGACTCCGGCGGCGAGCCCAGGTCGGCGCTGCGCGAGATGGCCAGCTTCCGGGCGGTACTGGACGATGTCGCGCCACACCGGTGCCGCCGGACGCCGGCGGCGGTGGGCATCGTGCTCGCGTCCCATGTGGACACTCCGTACCCGTTCGCCGACGCGCGGGAGCGGCCGGTCGCGCTGGCCGCCATCGAGCAGGCGTACGTGGCGTGCCGGGAGGCCGGTACCCCGCCGGGGCTGATCCGGGAGAGCCAGCACATCGACGGGGACTGCCTGCTGTACCTGCTGCCCTCGACGAAGCAGCTGACCGCGCCGGGCTGGCGGCGGCTGGAGGAGCTGGCGCACGCGGGTGCCACCGTCTACGTCTCGTACTTCGCCGGTGGCACCGGCAACCAGCGCGGCCCCTGGTACGCCGGTGTGGACCGGCTCTTCGGCGTCCGCCACCAGTTGCGGTACGGGCTGCTGGACCCGATCCTCTCGGACACGGTGCGGTTGACGCTGCGCGACGACCTGGGCAACCTGACGGCCGGCACCGAGCTGTGCTTCGCGACGGGCGAGAACCCGGCGCTGCGCGCGTACCTGCCGGTGGAGCCGATCGAGGCGCAGGTGCTCGCGACCGACCAGGCGGACCGGCCGGCGCTGCTGCACCGGACGGTCGGGGCGGGAGCCGTCATCTTCTGCTGCTACCCGCTGGAGGCGATGGCGTCGGCCACGCCCGGGGTCAACCCCGAGGACACCTGGCGCCTGTACGCCGCGCTCGCCCACGCCGCCGGCGCGCATCCGCTCGTCCGGGTGGACGATCCGCGGGTGCTGGTGGACTGCCTCGACCGCGACGACGGGATCCGATTTGTCTGGCTGGTCAGTCAGGCGGCCACGCCGGTGGCCGTCACCCCGCGCACGCACGCCGGAAAGCCGCTGTGCGACCTGCGTTCGGGCGTGCCGGTGTCCACTGTGGATCTGCCAGCATTCGGGGTGCGGGTACTGCGCACCGGGTAAACGCTTGCGGCGCGCCCGGATCGCAACCAATGCTGGCACCATGGAAGGCATGAGAGGGTATCGGCCATGCTGACCGACTGGCCGCTGGAGCGGCTGCGCGAGTACCGGCCCGAGCGCGTCGAGCCGTCCGACTTCAACGAGTTCTGGCGCGGCACGCTGGACGCCGCCCGGGCCGCGGCGGCGCCGGCCCGGTTCCGCCCGTACGACGCCGGTCTGGCCACCGTCGAGGTGTACGACCTCACGTTCACCGGGTTCGCCGGCCACCCCGTCCGCGGCTGGTTCTACCTCCCCCGGGGCGCCGAGGGCCGGCTGCCGTGCGTGGTCGAGTACATCGGCTACGGCGGCGGGCGCGGCCTCCCGCACGAGTGGCTGCACTGGAGCGCCGCCGGCTACGCCCACCTCGTCATGGACACCCGCGGGCAGGGCAGCGCCGGCTGGTCGAGCGGGAACACGCCGGACCCGGACGCGGCGGGCGGCCCGCAGACTCCCGGCTTCATGACGAGCGGCATCGGCGACGCGCGGCGGTACTACTACCGGCGGGTGTTCACCGACGCGGTGCGCGCGGTGGAGGTGGCACGCGCGCACCCGAGGGTGGACGGGGACCGGATCGCGGTGGCCGGCGCCAGCCAGGGCGGCGGCATCACGCTGGCCGTCGCGGGGTTGGCCCGCGGGCTGGCCGCGGCCCTGCCCGACGTGCCGTTCCTGAGCCACTACCGGAGAGCCACGGAGATCACCGACGAGTACCCGTACGCCGAGCTCGTGACCTACTGCAAGACCCACCGGGAGCAGGTCGAGCAGGTCTTCGCCACGCTGAGCTACTTCGACGGGGTCAATTTCGCGTCGCGGGCCAGTGCTCCGGCGCTGTTCTCGGTCGGGCTGATGGACGCGGTCTGCCCGCCGTCGACCGTCTTCGCGGCGTACAACCACTACGCGGGCGCCAAGGAGATCTCGGTGTGGCCGTACAACGGGCATGAGGGCGGCGCGGGGTTCCAGCGGGCGGCGCAGATCCGCTTCCTGGCCGACCTGTTCAAGAGCGGGGGCACACCGCCCGGCTGACCTTCTGTACAGTGATGTACATGGGAGTACACTTGGGCGGTGGAATCTTCGGCGACGGAATCTTGGGCGACGGAATTCAGCGTGAGCGAGGCTCGGGCGAAACTGCCCGATCTGCTCCGGCGCGTGGCAGGCGGTGAAGAGGTGACCATCACCCGGCACGGGGAGCCGGTCGCGGTGGTCGTCCACCCGGATCTGCTCAAGCACCGGCACGCGGGCGCCGCGCTGGACAACGCCGCGCGGGTCCACGAGATTCTGGAAAGCGCCGGGGTCACCCGGCTGCCCGAGTCGGCCGGGCTCACGTCGCGGCGCGCCGAAGAGCTGATCGCCGAGATCAGAGCCGGGCGCGAGGCCCGGTAGTGGACGCGTTCGACGCCGACGCGCTGATCTTCGCCGCCGTCCCCGGCCACCCGCTCGGCCGGCGCGTGGCCGCGCTGTTCTCCGCCGCGCCGCGCACGCGGGCCGACCCGCCAGACGGAGTCGGCTCCCTGCTGCTGCTGCCGGAGGTGCTCGGCAAGCCGCTGCGCGACGGCGCAGGCGACGAGGTGCGCGCCCTCGCGGGGCTGCTGGGCCGGCTGGAGCTGCGCCCGCTGGACCGGGCCACGGCCGAGCTCGCGACCGCGCTGTCCAGCATGTACCGGCTGCGCGCGGCCGACGCCGTGCACCTGGCCACGGCGGTCACCGTGGGCGCGGACCGCTTCATCACCAACAGCCGGCGCGACTTCCCCGCCACGATCACGGAGGTCCGGGTGACCTACCCCGGCGACCTCCCCGACCCCGCGGACAGACGGCATGGGTAGCGGCAGGCAGGCGTTCTGGATCGACCAGGAGTACGACCGAGAGCACGCCGACCGGTACCGCACCGCGGTGCGGCAGGGGATCGCCGGGTTCACCGACGCTTTCGGGGACATCGCGCCGGTGACCTTCGCGTGCACCGCCTGGCGGCTGGCCACGCCGCCGGTCCGCGACCCGGGCTACGTGCGCTGGCACCGCCGGGTGCTGCGCGCGCAGTACCTGCGCAACCCGTGGGACGGCGGCCTGTCCGCCGAGGTCACCCTCGTCTCGCCCTGGCCGGGCGCGCTGACCTGGTCCCGGGAGTGGTGGCGCGACCGCGGCTGGCGCGACTGGCCCGAGGTGTTCGGGCAGTTCACCCACCCGGCCGACCAGGACCTCGCCCGCGGCCCGCACCTGCGCGCCTCGCTGCTGGTCCAGGCGCCGCTGCCGGTCGACGGGCTGCCGCCCGCGCCCGACGGGCCGGACGCCGACGTCGAGGGGGACGCCGCCCGCGCGGTCACGGTCCTCGTCCACCACCTCAACGAGCTGCTCACCCCGGTCGTCCGCCAGCTGGAGTACGGCGAGCCGCCGGTGCCGGAGGGTGGCGTCACGTGAGTGAACGCAGGTCCAGCCCGTGCCAGGCGAGGGTCTCGTTGTCGCCGGTCGCCCACCAGACGTAGTCGCCCCGGGCGCCCGCGTTCGACGCGGCGGGGGTGAGCACGACGGCGCGCCGGCGCACGATGTCGTACAGGCGCAGCACCTCGATGACGATCGTCGGGGAGCTGGTCGGCGTCGGCGTGGCGAGCACCTCGAACCGGTCGCGCAGCGCCACGTCGTCGGCGATCGCGGAGGAGTTCACGTCACCCACGCGCCGGCGGTCGGTACCGTCCGGGCGGACCACGTCGATCTCGCTGGCGTCCTGGACGTTCGCGGCCAGCATCCGGCACCAGGCGGGCGTGCACGTCAACTGCTGGTTGGCCGGCGCGGGTACCGCGTGGTGCGCGCCGGTGAGCAGGTTGTCCAGGTCCACCCGGCTCCCGCTGGCGCCCGGGCTGCTGGTCAGCCAGGGCCACGCGGTCATCACGAAGTCGCCGGCCAGCGGCCGCACGCTGACCCGGCCGCCGGACAGCGCGACCGACCGCAGCTCGGTGCGGTGGCCGCTGCCCCGCGGCGCCGCCACCCAGTAGATCCGTCCGTCCACCACCTGCAGGTCGTACCGGGAGTTGGCGAACAGCGCCTTGCCCACGTCGGCGGTGAGCAGGCCGGCCTTTCCTCCCCCGCGTGCCGCCCGCCAGAGGCTGGTCCTGCTGTTGCCGGCGGCGTCGGACACCGTGTCCATCCAGAAGAACTCGGTCGCGGTGGCGGCGATCGCGTCCACCGCGGGCGCGTCGGCCGCCGCGTGCGTCTCGAGCACCCGCACCGCACCGGCCCCAGTCACCACGGCCAGGCCGTACCGGGTGCTCGCCGCGTCGGTGACCGCGCCCAACGCGAGGTCCCCGTCGACGATGGCGAGCGGGTTGAACGCCGATCCGTCCTCGAGGATCGCGGGGAAGCCGAACGTGTGCGCCCGCGGCCAGACCTGCGCCAGCGTCGGGCCGGGCACCGCGGCGCTGCCCGCCGGGGCCAGTCCCGCCCGCACCGCGACGACCCCGCGCTTCGGCGCCGGCAGCGCGAGCAGCACCCCGACCAGTGCGACCGCGCCCAGCAGACTCAGCCCGGACCTGCGGGTCATGACACGTACTGCTCCTGCGGTGCCGGTACCGGGCGGGACGTGGCGATCTCCACGAACGGGATGGTCTGCGCGTTCACTTCGTCGGTGGCGGTCTTCGCGCTGAACACGCCGGTGACCTCCACCCAGTCGTTGGCTTTGAGCCCGGCCGGTACCGCGCCGGTGAGGCCCACCTTGATCGGCTGGGCGTCGGCCGCGCAGCAGGTGATCACCATCCGGGTCAGGTACCAGGTGCCGTGCGCGCCGGGCAGTACGAACCCGGAGAGCACCATGGTGCGCCCGCCCAGCGAGACGCCGTGGTCGAACACGGCACGCGAGGCGTAGTCGAGCAGCGACAGGCGCACCGGGTCGCCGTCGGGCAGGGGTGCGAGGTCGGACACCCGGGCCGCACCGAGGGCGGTGCCGCTGCGCGCGGCCGAGTACGAGCCGAGCGCCGGCGGGGCGAGCAGCAGCAGCGCGAGCATCGGTACCACCAGAAGCCAGGCCACGTCGAAACGGCCGTGCGCGTGCCCGTGACCGTCCTCGTCCTTGCCGTCGTTCGCATGGCGGTCGTTCTCGTGGCTGTCTTGCTCGTGGCTGTCGTGCTCGTGGGCGGTGCGGCGCCGCCGCACCGCGTGGATCAGCGACAGCACCGCCACCACGAGCACCACCACGGCCGCCGCGACCAGCAGCGGCCGCAGACCCGCCTTCACGTATCGCACGTAGGTCCCGGTCACGGTGAGCTTCAGCAGCGTGGCACCGACCAGCAGCAGCACCACGGCGTGCAGTTCCGCGCGCCTCACCACAGCAGGGACCCTACGGTGACGGCGGCGGCCACCGCCACCACGAAGGTCGCCGGCGCGAAGCGCACCGCGAACCGGCGCCCGAACGCACCGGCCTGCATGGCGAACAGCTTCAGGTCGACCATCGGGCCCACCACCAGGAAGGCCAGCCGGGCGGTCAGCGAGAACTGGGTCAACGACGCGGCCACGAACGCGTCCGCCTCCGAGCAGATCGACAGCACGACCGCCAGCACGGCCAGCGCGGCGACCGACAGCGCGGTGTGCTGGGCGACGGCGTGCAGCCAGCCCGCCGGCATGGCGATGTTCATCGTGGCGGCCATCCCGGCGCCGATCACCAGGAAGCCGCCGGCCTGCGTCATGTCGTGCCGGCAGGCGGCCAGGAACGCCGGTCCCCGGCGCAGCCCGTCCAGCTCGGGGCGGCTGACCGGGCGCAGCCAGTCGGCCCGTCCCAGGCGCAGCCACAGCCAGCCCATCGCGGTCGAGGCGAGCAGGCTCGCCACGAGCCGGGCGACCACCATGGACGGCCGGCCGGGGAAGGCGACCGAGGTGGCCACCAGCACGACCGGGTTGATCGCCGGCGCGGAGAGCAGGAAGGCCAGCGCGGCGGCCGGCGGCACGCCGCGGCGTACCAGCGCGCCGGCCACGGGTACCGAGCCGCACTCGCAGCCGGGCAGCACGGCGCCGGCCGCGCCGGCGACCGGTACCGCGAGCACCGGGTGGCGGGGCAGCGCGCGGGCGAAGAACCCGGTCGGTACCAGTACCGCGATCGCGGCGGACAGCACGGTGCCGAGCACCACGAACGGGGTGGCCTGGATGACGATCGACACGAACACGGTGAACCACGCCTGTACCCGGGCCGAGGCGGTGTGCTGCGCCAGCCAGCCGCGCGACAGCACCGCCAGTACCAGGACGGCGGTGAAGATCTCGACCCCGCGCAGCCCGCGCGCCCGCCGTGGTCGGCTGGCGGCGGCCGTGTCCGGGCTGACCTCGGTCGTGGTCACGCCAGTAGTATTCCGCACCCCGGGCCGGCCGGCGGGCCGACCCACGTGTCGAACGGACGGATCAAGCGGAGCCGGCGGGCAGGAACAGGACGCTACCGCCGAACGTGATCGTCACCGTGTCCGCGCCCGGCGGCTGAGCAAGATCCACCAGCGCGCCCGCGACGAGCTCCCGTTCCCGGCAGATGAACTGTCCGGTCACCATGAACCGCCACTTCAGGTCGTCGATGCACATCCGCTGGCCGGCCCGCTCCCCGGCGAGGAGCAGGGCGGTCATCGTGGGCCACGCGTCGTGGTCCAGGCGGAGCACGACGGGACGGCCGCCGCCATAGGCGGCCACCTCGCGGACCACGCGGTCAATTCCGGTCACCCGGTCCGGCCGGGCGGGCAGGGCGCCGGACGAGCCCGCGAACACCAGACCGCCGGCCAGCGCCGCGGCGGGCAGCGCGGCACTCACCCGCGCGTAGGTCCCTCGCGCCGCCGCGCGGATCAGTGGTTCCATCCCGGTCACGACGAGCAGCAGGAGCAGCACCGGGGTCGCCCAGAAGAAGAAGCCGACGTAGAGCGACAGCTGGTCGATGCCCTTCACGACGTACACCGCGAACAGCGCGGTCGCCGCGCCGGCGATCGCGGCTCCGGTCGCGAGGAACCGGCGCAGCTGCGCGCCGGGCTGCCACCGGGCGAGCAGAACCACCCCGGCGAACAGCACGACCATCAGGCTGACGCCGACGACCGAGGGCCGGCACCAGAAACCCAGGAGGTACCGGAGATCGGCGCGGATGCCGTGCGAGCTGACGTGAGCGCCGCTGTAGGTGAGGTACTTCCGGTACTCACCCGGCCAGTGCAGCACGAGGTTGAGCACCATCGGCACGGCGAGCACGCCGCCGACGAGACCGGCCGCCAGCCAGTTCCGGGGCACGAACGGGCCGGGGGCACCCCGGCGGCGGCGCCGGTACGCGAGGACCGCGACCACGATGAGTGCGATGGCCGGTACGAACAGCAGCAGGAACTCGGCGTGCCCGTGCACCAGCAGGCCGCCGGAGAGGGTGAGCAGCCACGCGTGCCGGGTCCGGCCGGCGGCGACCGACGCGGCCGAGGTCAGGAACAGCAGGAACGGGGCGAAGTACACGAACGGCATCCACGTCGAGCTCAGCAACTGGTCGTGGGCGCCGGCGAACACGAGTACCACGGCCGCGCACCACAGCAGCGCGCGCCAGGACCGGGACCAGCTCCACAGCACGGTCAGGACGGCGGCGACCAGAGCCGCGTTGAGCACCATCGCGGCCAGCCACTGCCCGCTGTACGGCGAGGGCAGCACGCCCAGCACGTCGTAGCCGAGCCACTCGCCCAGCGCGTCGACGTAGAGGAATGCCGGGCCGGGGTGCGAGAAGCCGATCCGCGAGTAGTTGCCGACGAGCAGGTGGAAATGCTTGGCCTGCTCGACCAGGATGCCGTTGGCGGCCGCGTCGCCGCGTTCCGCGATCCGCAGCGTGAACACGCCCGGGTTGCGGATCAGCAGCAGGGTCATCAGCGCGACGAAGGTGGCGCCGAACACCGCGGAGGTGCGGTACCGCCCTTCGGTGCCTTCCGATGACCGCTGCTCGGTACGGGTCGCGAGCATCTGATCCGTCACGGGGCGAGTCCTCCAGTGCCAGGTTCTGGCCCAGACTATAGGCGGCCCGCCCGGCCCGAGCCGACGAGCCTCACCACCCCGGCCACCGGGGCGTCCGCGGCCAGGTTCAGGAAGACCGCGCACGCCGCCTCGGCCTGCACGCGGCGCTGGTACACCCGGCTGGACACCGCGCCGTCCGCCGGGTCCACCGCGATCCGCCAGGTCCACCGGCTCCGGCCGTCCGGCGAGCTGACCGACACCACCGGGGTGGCCAGCGCGGCGCGCAGCCGCTGGATGCCGGCCAGGCACGCGGCCGCGTCGGGGAAGGACGCCCCGGCCCGCCCGAGGTCGCGGTTGTTGCCGGACAGCAGCCGCCAGGTGACGGGCGCGTCCGGCTGCCGCCGCGCACCCGGAATGCCGGGGCGCGCCAGTGCGTACAGCTCGAAACGCGCGGCAGCCACCCGCCTCCCTCCCGCTGCGCCGTGCCGCCGCCGCACACGGTGCCGAGCGGAGGTACACAGCGGGCATCGACGGGGTGAACAGCGGCAAACCATCAGCGGTACCGATCGAGGCGGCGCTCGCGGGTGGCGGCGGATCAGGTGTCCGTCAGCACCAACCACTCGTCGTCCAGGCGGGTGATCTTCGTGCCCGGCGGCCAGGTGTGCGCGGCCGTGGCCGAGGCCCGCGCGTGGTCGACCAGTGGCGCGCGGTCCAGGGCGGCGCCGTCGAAGCTGACCGAGCCGTGGAACTGCGCGCGGGCCAGGCTCAGCCGGCCGCGGAAGACCGCGTTCTCGAACAGCGTGTCCTGCCCGAACACGGTCCACCGCAACAGCACCATGTCGTCGAAGCGGGCGTTGCGGAACCCCGCGTACCCGGCGAACTCCGCGTGTTCGATGGACAGGCCCGCCTCGAAGACCGCCTCCCGGAAGGAGGCGCGGCGGCCGAACCGGGAACCGTCGAAGTTCGCCGTCCTGACGAACCTGGCCTCCCCGAAGGACACCGCGTCGAACCGGGCCCGCAGGCAGGAGAGCCGGCCACCGAACCGGGCACCGCGAAAGCTCGCCTCGCCGCCGCACCGGGCGTCGTCGAGGACCACCACACCGTCGCCGGCGAGCCCGTCGAAGGTGGCGGTGTCGAACTGCGCTCCCGCCATCCGCAGGTGCCCCGACACGGTTGCCCGGTTGAAGCTGGTCTGCCCGCTGAACACCGTCCCCGAGAAGTCGGCGTCGTCCAGCGTGCAGCCGCTCGCGTCGAAGTCCGCGAGGTGCGCGCCGGCCAGCTCCAGCCCTACCCCGGGCCAGTGGGTCGCCTCGTCATCCGCCTTCAGGTGCCGGGTCAGCAGGCGCTGGGCACTGCGCCGGATCTCCGCCTCCTGCGGATCGCCGGCGGCCCCGCTCATCCGGAGGTACGCGCAGAGCACCGCGGCGATCGTCGGCCGGTGCCTGTCGTTGTCCTGGGCCAGCCGCTCCAGCGCGTACAGGCCGCCCAGGCGCACCGCCGCGTTGGGGCTGCCGAGCAGGTCGACCGCCTTGGTGTACAGCTCGGTCACCCGGCGCTCGGTCGCGTCGTGCTCGGCCGCCTGCGCCTGCCGCTCCTGCCGCTGCTGTTCCCGGTCGGCCAGCGCCTCGGTGTGCGTCTGTACCCGCTCCTCGTGCGCCCGCTCGTGGGCCGCCACGATCTCCTGGTGGCGCTGCGCCCGCTCGTTGATCCACTGCCGGCGGGCGGCCAGCAGCAGCGCCACGCCGCCACCGGTACCGGCGACGACGGTGAGCCCGGTGCGGATGGCGTCGATGCGCAGTTGCGCCCGGGTGTCGGGCTGGCCGGCCCGGTCCGCCTCGCCGAACAGCCAGCCCAGCACCAGCCAGCCCAGCAGTACCGCGGCCAGCAGGCCGAGCAGCACGGACCACCACGGCATGACGCGCAGCTCGTCCCGGTCCTTGGTCGGGTCCGCGGCATTCGTCGCCGGCACGGCGGCCCGCGCCGGGTCGGCGGCGTCCTTCGTCGGGGGCACGGCGCACAGCTTGCCAGATGGCGGTATGGGCGGGACACCATGCTCTGCCGGGGACACCAGCTGACGAGGACACCGGGGCCGCCGGGTGACGAGCTACTACCCGGGGTGGTGCCCGATCCTGCCGGTGCCGCGAGTGACCCTGGTACGGCTGCCCGTCGGCTGCGCGCGCCGGTTCAGGTGGCGCGACAGCCACTCGACGACCGCGTCCAGGTACGTCTCCTGGTTGGTGCGGTTGAGAAAGTCGTGCCCCTCGTCCTCGAACAGCAGGTACCGGTGCGGCGCGCCGCGCCGGCGCAGCGCGGCGACCACCTGCTCGGCCTCGACGACGGGCACGTTGGTGTCGTTGGCGCCGTGCACCACGAGCAGCGGTGCGGCCAGCCGGTCGATGCGGCTGATCGGGGACAGGTCGCGCAGCAGGTCGCGATCGGCCACCGGGTCGCCGTACTTGCCTACCGCCGCCGCCGCGATCCACGGCTCGGTGCCGGCGTAGAAGGTCTCGAAGTTGGCCATGCCGCAGGCCTCCACGCCGGCCGCGAACAGCTCCGGACAGGTGACGAGCGCGGCGAGGGTCAGGTATCCGCCGTACGAGCGACCCATGCAGCCCAGCCGGCCGGGTGCGGCTATCCCGTTGCCGACGAGGTACCGGGCGCACGCGGCGACGTCGGCGACGGCGGCGTACCGGCCGGCCCGGTTGTCGGCGTTGACGAAGGAGCGGCCGAAGCCGGCGGACCCGCGGACGTTGGGCGCGAACACCGCGATGCCCTGCCGCACCAGCAACTGGAACAGCGGGTCGTGGTCCGGCCGCGCCTGCGCCTCGGGGCCGGGGTGCAGGCTGATCACGGTGGGGTGCGGGCCCGCGCCGGCCGGCCGGTAGAGCCAACCCGTGAGGGCCAGCCCGTCGTCGGCCGCGAGCGTGTGGAGGTCGGGCGCGCGCGCCCCGGCGAACCGGGGCGCGTCGGTAATCTGGCGGGTGCGGCCGCCGGAGCACACCCACACGCCCGGTGGCTGGGCCGGAGATTCCACCGTGAAGGCGAGCGTGCCGCCGTCCGGGGCGTACGCGCAGCCGCCGGCCACGGTGCCGGGCGGCGACACGGGCCGCTCCCGGCCGGTACCGAGGTCGAGAATCGTCAGCTCCGAGCTGCCGCCGTGGATGTTCCAGACCAGCGCCGCGCTGCCGCCGTCCGGGGCCAGCGCGAAGCTCTCCAGCTCGGCGTCGTCGCGTCGCGCGATGACGGACGGCCCGCCGGCCGCGAACCGGACCAGCATCGCCCGCTCGCCGCCCAGGTCGGTGCGCAGGTACACGGCGGTGCCGTCCGGGGCGAAGCAGCCGCTGTCGCCGCTGGCGAGCGGCTGGTCGGCGCCGGTGGCCAGGTCGCGGATGACCACCTCGCGGGCGCCCCGGGGGCCGGTGCGCAGCAGCGCCCGGGTACCGTCCGCGCGCACGTCCAGCAGCGCGATCAGCGTGCCCTCGGCCACCGTCGCGCGGGTGCCGTGCACCGGGTCGACCAGCACCGCACGGGTCACGTTCTCGGTGACCGCGAGCAGCGGGCGGCCGGGCAGCCAGCGCGGCAGGAACGCGGTGTCCGCGCCGAAGCCGGCGACCTGGTGCAGCTCGGACCCGTCCGGCCGGACCAGCCACAGCTCGGTGCGCGGCCGGCCGTCCACGGCGAGCAGGCAGGCCAGCCAGCCGCCCCCGGACGACCAGGCCGCGGACACCACCGGATGCGGGCCGGTCTCGACGAGGAAGGTGAGCCGGCTGCCGATCGGCTGTACCCACAACCGGGGAGCCCCGCTGCGGTCGGCGACGTACGCGACGTGCCGCCCGTCCGGGGAGAGCGTGGGCGACCAGCTGGCGTACGCCTCGGCCACGGCAGCAGGGCGCCGGGCGTAAGCCCGGCGCGGCAGGACGGCCGTGTCACTCCGGCCCAGAAGCGGGGTCAAGCGGTCACTCCTTTCTCCTGTAGCCACATCTCCAGCAGCGCGAGCTGCCACAACTGGTTGGCGCCGAGCGTGGTCCGCGCCGTGTTCGGGTCCGCCAGCAGCGCGTCCACGTACTCCTTGCGGAACAGGCCCCGGGCCCGCGCGTCCGGGGCCGACAGCGCGTCGCGCACCCGGTCGAGCATCGGACCCGCCAGGTGCCGGATCGCGGGTACCGGGAAGTAGCCCTTGGGCCGGTCGATGACCTCGTCGGGTACCAGCCCGCGGGCGGCCTCCTTGAGCACCCCCTTGCCACCCGACGCCAGCTTGAGCTCGGCCGGGCAGGCCGCCACCAGCTCGACGAACTCGTGATCGAGAAAGGGTACGCGCGCCTCCAGGCCCCACGCCATCGTCATGTTGTCCACCCTCTTCACCGGGTCGTCGACGAGCATGACCTGGGAATCCAGGCGCAGCGCGGCGTCCACCGCGGTGTCCGCGCCCGGCCTGCCGAAGTGCGCGGCCACGAACTCCCGGCTCACGTCGGCGTCGAGCATCCACTCGGGGGACAGCTGCCCGGCGAGTGTCTCCTGTGGACGGTCGAAGAAGACCCGGGCGTACGCGTCCACGGCGTCCTCGCGCGGCACCCGGGCCAGCGGCGGGTACCAGTCGTAGCCGGCCAGGATCTCGTCCGCGCCCTGGCCGGACTGGACCACCTTGACGTGCTGGGAGACGGCCTCGGACAGCAGGTGGAAGGCGACGCAGTCGTGGCTGACCATCGGCTCGCTCATCGCCGAGATGGCCGCGTCCACGGCGGGCAGGAACCGCGTGGCCCCGATGCGGATCTGGTGGTGCTCGGTCTCGAACCGCTTGGCCACGATGTCGGAGTAGGCGAACTCGTCGCCGCTCTCCCCCGCCGCCGCCTCGAACCCGATGCTGAACGTGTTCAGCCCGGCCTGGCCCGACTCGGCGAGCAGGGCGACGACGATGCTCGAATCGATGCCGCCGGACAGCAGCACACCGACCGGGACGTCGGCCACCATCCGCCGGTCCACCGCGGTGCGCAGCTTGGCCAAGACCGCGTCCCGCCAGTCCTCGGGTGTGTGCAGGTCGGGTGCGGCGGTGCGGGAGAACGCCGGCCGCCAGTACACCGTCTCGGTCGTGCTGCCGTCGGACCGCACCACGCGCACGGTGGCGGGGGGCAGCTTGCGGACGCCGAGCAGGATGGTGCGCGGCGCCGGTACCACCGAGTGGAACGTCATGTAGTGGTGCAGCGCGACCTTGTCCAGCGCGGTGTCCACTCCGCCCGCGGCGAGCAGCGCCGGCAGGGTGGAGGCGAAGCGCAGCCGGCCCGGCGCCTCGGCGAGGTAGAGGGGCTTGATGCCCAGCCGGTCCCGGGCCAGCACGAGGGTGCGGCTGTCCTGCTCGACGAGCGCGAAGGCGAACATGCCGAGGAAGCGCTCGACGCACTTCGTGCCCCAGCGGTGGTACGCCTTGAGAATGACCTCGGTGTCGGAGTGCGAGAAGAACCGGTAGCCGGCGGCCTCCAGCTCCTTGCGCAGTTGCTTGTAGTTGTAGATGCAGCCGTTGAAGACCACGGCGAGGCCGAGCTCGTCGTCGACCATGGGCTGGCTGCCGGCCTCGGACAGGTCGATGATCTTCAGCCGGCGGTGGGTGAGCGCGATGTCGCCGTCCTGCCGGAAGCCCTCGCCGTCGGGCCCGCGCCGGGCCAGCAGCGGCGTCATCCGGCGGACCGCGTCGGCGTCCGCCGGCCGGCCACCGAACCTGAATTCGCCACCGAAACCACACACGAACGGCCTCCTATCCCTCGCCCAGCAGCCAGGTGTCTTTCGCACCGCCACCGCGGGACGAGTTGACGATCATGCTGCCGGCCGGGGCGACCCGGGTCAGCGCGGCCGGCGCGGCCACCACGTGCTGCCCGCTGAAGACGAACACCCGCAGGTCGACGTGGCGCGGTGCCAGCTGGTGACCGTCGAAGACCGGGTGCGTCGACATGTTGACGACCTCCTGGGCCACCCAGCGGTGCGGCGCGGAGAGGATCTGGCGGCGGACGGCGGCGAGCTCGTCCGGCGCGGCGTGCGGGCCGATGACCACCCGGTCGCCGCCGTACCCGTCGACCGGCTTGCAGACCAGCTCCGCCAGCCGCCCCAGCACCTCGGCCCGCTGCTCCGGCACGCCGCACAGGTAGGTCGGGATGTCCGCCAGCAGCGGCTTCTCGCCCAGGTAGTACTCGATGAGCTGGCTCACGAAGGCGTACACGGCCTTGTCGTCGCCGATCCCGTTGCCCAGCGCGTTGGCCAGGCTGACCGTCCCCGCGTGTACCGCCGCGAGCAGCGCCGCACCGAGCGGCAGGCCGTCCGCGCCACCGGAGTGCACCAGGCTGTCCTCGCCCATCCTCAGGTAGATCACGTCGATCCGCCGGCGCGAGCCGTGCCGCAGCAGGTAGACGATGTTGTCCTCGACGAACAGGTCGACGGGGCGGGCCAGCGGTACCCCCATCTCCATGGCCAGCAGCCGGTGCTCGAACCAGGCCGAGTCGTCCGGGCCCTGGCTGAGCAGCACGATGCCCGGGCTGTCCCCGGCCGCGGGCGGCGCCGCCTCCTCCAGCGTCCGGCGCAGCATCCCCGGCACGCTGTCGACACCGAGCAGGGCCGCCGGGGTGGGCAGCTCGGACATGACGGCGGCGGTCAGCCGGCGGTTCTGGATCGCGTACCCGATGCCCGAGGGCACCCGCAGGTTGTCCTCCAGCACGTACCACTCGCCGGCCTGGTCGCGAACCAGGTCGACGCCGGCGACGTGGGCCCGCACCCCGGGACCCTGGCGCAGCGCGCCGCTGGGCCGCATCTCGGGAGAGCCGTACAGGACCCATTCGGGGACGATCCCGTCCCGCACCGCCGCACGGTCCGTGTACACGTCGTTCAGGAACGCGTCCAGGGCGCGTACCCGCTGGGCCAGCCCGGCCTGCAGCCGGTGCCAGTCGTCGGCCGCCACGATGCGCGGCACCAGGTCGACCGGCAACAGCCGGGTGCTGGTCTCGCCCGCGATGCTGAAGGTGACCCCGCGCGCCCGCTGCTCCTCGTCCCGCGCGTCCTCGCGCTGGCGCAGGCCGGTCGGGCCCAGGGCGCGCAGCGCCTCGACGATCTCGTGGTAGCCGGCCGCCACCTCGGCACCGGTGAACACCTCGTCGGCGCGCGAGACGTACGACCGCAGGGTGGCCTGCCGGCCGCTCGCCGCAGCCAGCCGCGACTCGCTGCCGCGGGTGTCTTCGAGGACCAGGTCGACCACGTCCGACAGCCGCCCCCGCCGGGTCAGCGCCCGGCGCTGCCGCGCGGCCGAGCTGCCCCGGCCGAGAGCCTGCGCGGAAAGCTCCACCACCTGGTCCCAGTCACCCTCCGCCTCCAGGTGCGGGCGCAGGTCGGCCACCAGCCGGTCCACCGCCACCGCGGCGGGCACCGGCGCCGGCGATCGGGGCAGGTCGAGCAGGTCGCCCTCCAGCCCCGAGCGGGCGGCCCGCCACATCGCCGCGCGGTGCAGCGGCGCGCGGATGGCCGGCAGCGGCTCGCCCGCCTGGTATGCCGCGACCTCCCGGCGCGCCAGCGCGCGGAACAGCCCGGCGAGCAGGACCACGGTGTCGACGGCCGGGCAGGCGTCCGGTACCCGCAGCTCGACGGTGGGCACGTGGGCGGACGGCCGGACGTCGAAATAGATCATGTTGGGATCGGTGATGGTGCCGGAGGCGATGAGGTCGGCGACCAGCGCCTCGTGGTCGGCGGCGGACTCCACCGCCCCGCTGTATCCGGCGGTCGGCCAGCGCATCCAGATCAGCGACCGCACGCTCGCGTACCCGCTGTCCTCCCCCATCCAGTACGGCGAGCTGCAGGACAGCGCGAGCAGGACCGGAAGCGCGGGTGCGACCCGCTGGCTCACCGCGACCGCGGCGTCCCGGTCGGCGATCCCGACGTGCACCTGCGCCCCGCAGATCAGCTGCTCCCGGGCGAGGAGCTGGTAGTCGTCGAGCATCCGCCGGTACCGGGAGTTGGGCGTGATGGCCAGCCCGTCCAGGTCGACCAGCGGGACCGTACCGGCGGCGGCCAGCCCCAGGCCGAGGCTCTCCGCGACGCCGACGGCCGAGCGCCGCAGCGCGACCACGTGCTCCCGCAGCTCGTCGAGGCCGTGCGACACCGGGGTGTTGGTCTCGACCACGGACCGGTACAGCTCGGCCGAGTACCAGGCCGGGTCGAGCTGGTCGAGCACCTCGGGCGCCCTGGGTACCAGCTCGCGGGTGTCCAGGTCGACGACGTGCAGCTCCTCCTCGACCCCGAGGGTCAGGGCGGCCGAGGCCCCGTTGAGGCGGGCGGTGCCGGCGGCGGCCTGCGCGACGCCGACCGACGTCTTGCCTCCCGCTGGGTCGACCATCTGTGCCACCGCCTGCGATGTCGTGGTTGTCCGGATAGCCGAGCCTCACCAGCGGCTGTGCCAATCAGGTTTCGTACGCGTTAACCTCCGCCTCCAATGACCTGATCTTGGCAGACCGTGGGCACGTCCGGTCCGCCTTCAGCCGTACCCGTCCGGCCGGTCCGGCAAGCACTCCCCTTGACTTGAAGCTCGCTTCAACTTGCACAGTCGTGGTCGGAGTGAGACACGCATGGAGGAGAACATGCCCGAAACGGTACCCGTCGCCTTGATTACCGGAGCGTCCCGCGGCCTGGGCCGGGCGGTGGCCACGGCGCTGGCCGCCCGGGGTTGGCGGCTGATCGTGGATGCCCGCGAGCGGGCGCCACTGCTGGCCGCCGCGGGCGCGTGGGCCGGCACGGCGGAGGTCGTCCCGGTTGCCGGGGACGTGGCCGAGCCGGCACACCGCGCGGCGCTGATCGAGGCGGTGCGCCGGCTGGGCCGGCTGGACCTGCTGATGAACAACGCCAGCACGCTCGGCCCGAGCCCGATGCCGATGCTGGCCGACTACCCGCCGCCCGACCTCGCGGCGGTGTACCAGGTGAACGTGCTGGCCCCGCTGGCGTTGCTGCAGCCGCTGCTGCCGGTGCTGGAGTCCACCGGCGGCCGGGTCGTCAACGTCAGCTCGGACGCGGCGGTCGAACCGTACCCGGGCTGGGGCGGGTACGGCTCGGCCAAGGCCGCGCTCGACCAGCTCACCGCGGTACTGGCGGCCGAGCGGCCGGGGCTGCGGGTCTACGCGTTCGACCCCGGCGACATGCGCACCGACCTGCACCAACTCGCCTTTCCGGGCGAGGACATCTCGGACCGGCCGGAGCCTGCGACGGTGGTGCCGGCGGTGCTGCGGCTGCTCGACGGGGACCTGGGCAGCGGCCGGTACCGGGCGGCCGACCTGGCGACGGTGCCCGCGTGAACCGCCTGCTGGACGACGCGCGCACCCGGTTCAGCCTGCCCGACGAGCTGGCCGCGCAGCAGCCGCCCGAGGCGCGCGGGCTGCGCCGCGACCAGGTACGGCTGCTGGTGGCGACGCCGGAGCGGCTGTGCCACACCCGGTTCGACCGGCTGGGCGGCTACCTGCGGCCGGGTGACCTGCTGGTGGTCAACAACTCGGCGACGCTCGCCGCGGCGGTGGACGGCACGTGGCCGGACGGCACGCCGGTCCCGGTGCACTTCTCCGGACCCGCGGGCCAGGGGGACTGGGTGGTGGAACCGCGCCAACCGGACCAGTCGGGACCGGTCCGGGACGCGGCCGGGGGTGCGGTGATCCGGCTACCGGACGGCGCGACCCTCACGCTGCTGTCCGCGGTCGGCGCGGCCGGCCGGCTCTGGCGCGCCCGGTTGCGGGAGGGCGCTGCCGGTTCTCCCGGGGACGTGCAGGGCTACCTGTTCGACCACGGCCGGCCGATCGCGTACGGGTACCTGCGGCGCCGGTTCGCGCTCAGCGCGTACCAGACGGTCTTCGCCCGGGTGCCCGGCAGCGCGGAGCTGCCCAGCGCCGGCCGGCCGTTCAGCGAGCGGCTGGTGACCGCGCTGGTGGCGGCCGGCGTGACGGTCGCGCCGATCACCCTGCACACCGGGGTCTCCTCGCAGGAGACCGGCGAGGCCCCGCTCGCCGAACGGTTCGAGGTGCCCGCGCGCACCGCCGCGCTGGTGAACCTGGCGCACCGGCAGGGCGGCCGGGTGGTGGCGGTGGGCACGACCGTGGCACGCGCGCTGGAAACCGTGGCGCACCCCGACGGTCGGGTCGAAGCCGGCGCCGGCTGGACCGAGCTGGTACTGGGGCCGGGCCGGCCCGCCCGTACCGTGGACGGCCTGGTGACCGGATTCCACCCGCCGGACGCGTCACACCTGCTGCTGCTGGAGGCGATCGCGTCCACAGTGGACCTGGTACAGCGGGCGTACGACGCGGCGGTGGCGCAGCGCTACCTGTGGCACGAGTTCGGCGACAGCTGCCTGCTGCTGCCGGCCACGGTACGCAGGTGAGCCAGCACCAGCGGGTCGATCTGGCCGAGCACCAGCCGCTCCTCCAGGTTCTCGATGCCCGCCCACGCCGCGAGCGCCGCGTCCAAGCCGGCCGGATCGGCGGGGTGGCCGGCGGTGGCCAGCAGGCGTGCCACCTCGCCGGCGATCTCGCCGGACAGCGGCAGCAGCGTGGCCGGGTCCGGCCGGTCGAAGTAGAACGCGTGCAGGTCGACGAGCCGGCCCAGCTCTGACACCGGGTCGGCGTGGTCGTCGACGCGCAGGTCGGCCAGCACGTCGCTGGTGCCCCCGTACCCCGCGTTCTTCGACACCACCAGCAGCGCCGCGCTCTGCCGCCCGCGCCAGTCGCCCCCGGCCCCGTCGCCGGCGCGCAGCGCGGCGAGCAGCCGGCGCGCCAGGGGCGGGTCGTCGCCGGCCGCCAGCCACGCGGCCCGCATCGCCTCGACCACCTCGGGCCCGGTCAGGATGTTGCCCTGGATCGCGTACCCGTCGCCGGCCACTCCCCCGGCCCACGGGTGGCAGTCCGCTCCGGTGTAGGTGGCGCCCGGGCCGCCGCGGCCCACCACGCCGAGCTGGCGCACGGAGCGGCCGGGGTCGGCGGCGATCAGGCCGGCCAGCGTGTCCGCGGCGGTCACTCCGGTGGCCAGCAGGGCCAGCCCCTGCGGCCGGTAGGCGCAGTTGACATCGGCCTGGGTGGCCAGCGCGCCGACCCGCGCCGCGGCGGCGGGGACCAGCCCGCCGGCGCCGAGGAACTTGCTGGCCACCGCGACGCCGTGCACGAGGCCATCGGCGGAGCGACCCACGATGGAGTACGTCATGCGCCCATTGTGTCGCCCGACGGCACCAGGCCGGCCTCGTAGCCGAGGATGACCGCCTGTACCCGGTCGCGCAGGTCCAGCTTCGCGAAGATCCGCCCGATGTGCGTCTTGACCGTTCCCTCGGACAGGTGCAGCTGCCCGGCTATTTCCATGTTGGACAGTCCCCGGGAGACGAGCGTGAGCACCTCCCGCTCCCGCGCGGTGAGCGCCGCCAGCCGCCCCTCGTGCCGGGTACGGGCCGGCGCGGTGCCGACGAAGTGCTGGATCAGGCGCCGGGTCACGCTCGGCGACGCGACCGCCTCGCCGGAGGCCACCACGCGCACGGCGGAGAGCAGGTCGTCCGCCAGCGTGTCCTTGATGAGAAAGCCGCTCGCCCCGGCCTGCAGCCCGGCGAACACGTACTCGTCGAGGTCGAATGTGGTGAGGATGATGACCCGGGGACAATCCACAGTGGACCCCCGGATCCGGCGGGTGGCCTCGATACCGTCCATGCCGGGCATCCGCACGTCCATCAGGACCACGTCCGGGCGGGTACGCGCGACCACCTGTACCGCGGTGCCGCCCTCGGCCGCCTCGCCGACCACGACGATGTCGTCGGTCTCGTCCAGGATCATCCGGAACCCGGTGCGCACCAGCGCCTGGTCGTCCACGAGCACCACGCTGATCCGCCTCATGGCAGCGCGCCGGCCGGCGCGGCGGGGAGCACGGCGTGGACCCGGAAGCCGCCCCCCTCGACCGGCCCGGCGCGCAGCCGCCCGCCGAACATGCCGACACGCTCGGCGATCCCGCGCAGCCCGGCACCACCCTCCACGGTGGAGGCCAGCGGCGGCCCGTCGTCGGTCACCTCGATCTCCACCTGGTCGGGCGCGAAGGCCAACCGCACGCTCACCCGGGCGCCGCTGCCGGCGTGCTTGAGCACGTTGGTCAGCGCCTCCTGCACGATCCGGTAGGCGGACAGGTCCACGCCCGGCGGCAGCGGCTCGGGCTGCCCCTCCACCCGCAGGCTCACCTCGGTGCCGGCCGCGCGCACCTGGTCGACGAGCGCGGGCAGGATACCGATGCCCGGCTGCGGCACCAGCTCCGCGTCCGCCGCGGGATCCCGGCGCAGCACGCCGAGCAGCCGGCGCATCTCCACGAGCGAGGCGCGCCCGGTGCCGACCACGTGCCGCAGCGCGACCGCGGTGCGGTCCGGGTGGCGGTGCAGCGCGGCGGCGCCGCCCTGCGCCTGCACGACCATCACCGACAGGCCGTGCGCCACCACGTCGTGCAGCTCCCGGATGATGCGCGCGCGCTCGGCGGCGGTGGCCAGGGCGGCCCGCTGGTCCCGTTCCCGCTCCAGGTCGGCCGCCCGCTGCTCCAGCACGCGCAGGTGCTCGCGCCGGCCGCGCACCCCGCTGCCCAGCACGAAGGCGAGCACCACGAGCAGCTCCGTGCTGAACAGTTCGAGGGCGGTGTTGTACAGCACGCTGCCGGGCGACTCCAAAGCGGGCAGTCCCTTCGCGGCCGCCGCCGCCCGGTTGATGGCGAGCTGGTCGAGCGCGGTGCTCCCGTACAGGCCGCCCGCGACGGTCACCACGGCGGCCCAGGACAGCCAGCGCGGCCGGGCCAGGCTGGCCAGCGTGTAGAGCGCGAACAGCACGGCGAGGTCGACCGGCATGATCTTGAATTGCTGGCTCAGCAGGTGCGTGGCGACCCCGGTCGCGGTCAGTGCCAGCGCCAGCACCGGCCACCGCTGCCGGATCGCCAGGCCGGCCACGCACAGCGCGGCGCACAGCCACCAGACGAGCACCGCGCGGTGCCAGGCCGCCGCCGAGCCGAACTCGCGGACCAGCTTTGCGGAGTGGCCGCCGCCACCGACGAAGTACCCGAAGCCCAGGACGAGGCTCGCGGCGGCCAGTGCCAGCCCGAGCGCGGCATCCACCAGGTACGTGCGGGGTGGCATGCGTTCATGGTACGGACGCCGGCGCGGGCCGGGCATCTGTCGCCGGTCGTACCCGCCGTCGGACCCTGGTCGTACGGATGCCCGGGCAAGACCGGACCCGGCGCAGACGACGCCGGCGGCGTCCAGGCGCGACCGTCGACGGCATGACCACACGCCTACCTCACTGGGCCGCCGCGCTGCTGCTCGTACTGCCGGCCGCGTCCGCCGGCTGCGGCCTGGGCCGGGCCGCCACCGGCCACCCCGCACCGGCCGCCTCCGCGAGCGCGGCGGCCGCCAGCGCCGCCCGGTACCTCGCGATCGGCCGGCGATTCGCCCAGTGCGTGCGCGCGCACGGCATTCCGGGCTTCCCCGATCCGGTCCTCAACGACGGGTACCTGGAGCTGCCCGCCGGTTCCGGCCCGCAAGGCAAGGCGGGGCTGCGGGCGAACAAGGCGGCGCAGAACGCGTGCCAGCCGATCCTCGCCGAGCTGCCGCCCACCGCGACCCGCAAGCGCGGGCCGCAGAAAACGCTGAGCATGCAGAACCTGCTCAGGTTCGCCCAGTGCGTGCGCCAGCACGGGATACCGCGGTGGCCCGACCCCGACGCGAACGGCGACTTCCCGCTCTCCGCCGCCGGGATCGCCGGAAAATCACCCGCGGTCGCCGCCGCCATGCAGTCGTGCAGGCAGTACGCCGACGGCTCGATCGGGGTGAAATGACGGCAGGCGTGCGGTCCCGGGGCCGCCGGCGTGCCGCGCGCACGGCCGGCGCGGTGGCGGTGACCGGCGTGGTGGTGGCGGTCGCACTGGCCGTCGGGTACGCCGTCGCGGCCCGACCCCGCGGCGAGGCGCCGGCGGCCGCGGCGGTACCGGCGGGTGCCGCGGAGGTGACCCGGGGCACCGCCCGGTCACGGATCCCGGTCGCCGGCACGCTCGGCTTCGACGGCGCGTACACGGTCATCAACCAGCTCACGCCCGGCGTGCTCACCTCGACCGCGCCGGTCGGTGCCACGGTGCGCCGGTCCGGCGTCCTGTACGCGGTCGCGAGCCGCCCCGTGCGCCTGCTCTACGGCGCCGCTCCGGCCTACCGCGGCTTCGCGTCCGCCATGCCGGACGGGCCGGATGTCCGCGAGCTGGAAGCGAACCTGGCCGCGCTCGGCCTGCGCCCCGGCACCGTGGACGACCACTTCAGCGCCGCCACCGCCGCCGCGATCCGCCGGTGGCAGGCCGCCCAAGGTGTGCCGGTGAGGCAGCGAACGGGGGCACTGGCCGCGGGTGAGGTGGTCTTCCTGCCCGGCCCGGTGCGGATCGGCGCGGTGCCGGCGGCGGTGGGCGCCTCGCTGGCACCGGACGCGCCGGTACTCAACGGCACCGGGACCGCCCGCGTGGTGACCGTACCGATGAGCACGGACCAGGCGGCGCTGGTGGCCACCGGGGACCAGGTTCTGGTCGTGCTGCCCGGTACCGGCAGCCAGGTGCCCGGCCGGGTGGCGCGCGTCGGCCGGGTGGCCACCGCACCGGCGGCGACCGGCGGCGGCGGGAACGAGCAACCGGGGGCGGCAACCGTACCGGTCACCGTCGACCTGCGGGTACCGGCGGAGGCCGCCGGCCTGGACCAGGCGCCGGTACAGGTGGAGATCACCACCGAGGAGCACCGGGACGTGCTGCTGGTACCGGTGACCGCGCTGCTGGCCGCGCCGGCCGGCGGGTACCAGGTGCGGCTCGCGTCGGGCGGGTACGTGCCCGTCCGGCCGGGGCTGTTCGACGACAGCACCGGCACGGTCGAGGTGTCCGGCGACCTCGCGCCCGGCCAGCGGGTGGCGGTGCCGTCGTCATGACACAGGTGTCCCGGATGCGGCTGGCCGACCTGCTCCCGGTCGGTACCGTCGGGCTGCTGGCCCGGCGCGTGCGGGCGGTGCTGTCCGTCATCGGGGTGGCCATCGGGATCGCGGCGCTCGTCGCGGTCCTGGGCATCACCCGCTCCAGCCAGGCCGACCTGCTGGGCCGGATCGACCGGCTGGGCACCAACCTGCTGACTGTCGTGAATGGACATACGGTGGGCGGGGACGGGGCGCGGCTACCGCTCACCGCGGCCGCCTCGATCGCCCGTACCGCCGGCGTGGCAACGAGTTCGGCGACCGCGGAGCTGGCCACCGTGCGGGTGTACCGCTCCGACCGGGTACCCGCCTACCGCGGCGGTGGGCTGTCGGTGCGGGCCTGCGACACGCACCTGTTGTCCGCGTTGGACGGGCAGCTCGCGCACGGCGTGTTCCTCAACGGGGCCACCGAGCGGTACCCGGTGACCGTGCTCGGCTTCGCGGCGGCCCAGGCGCTGGGCGTCACGGACCTCACCGGCGCGCCGCGGATCTGGATGGGCGGCCGGTGGTTCACAGTCGCCGGCATCCTGCGACCGCTGGAGCTGGCGCCCGAGATCGACCGGGCCGCGCTGGTCGGCCTGCCCGTGGCCCGGCAGTACCTCGGCTTCGACGGCCACCCGAGCCGCGTCTACGTGCGCGCGGTCACCCAGGACACCGCCGAGGTCGCCGGCATGCTCGCCCGCGCGACCGACCCCGAGAACCCGCAGCAGGTGTCCGTCAGCCGCCCCTCGGACACGTTGGCCAGCCGGCTCGCGGTGGCCGGCTCGGCGACGTCGTTGTTCCTCGGGCTGGGTGCGGTGGCCCTGCTGGTCGGCGGCATCGGCATCGCGAACGTCATGGTGATCTCCGTGCTGGAGCGGCGCGGCGAGATCGGGCTGCGCCGGGCCTTGGGTGCGGCGCGCCGGCACGTGGCCGCCCAGTTCCTCGTCGAGTCGCTGATCCTGGGCGCGGCCGGCGGCGTGACCGGGGTGGCGCTGGGCGCGGCGGTCACCTACGCGATGGCGTACCAGCGCCGGTGGCAGCCGCTGGTACCCGGTACCGCGGTCTGGGCCGGCCTGTGCTGCGCCGTCCTGATCGGGGGCATCGCGGGCCTGTACCCCGCGCTGCGCGCCGCGCGGCTCGCGCCGACCGAGGCCCTGCGTACCGGCTGACCGGCCCGACGCCGGCCGGTCCACCCCCGCCAAAAGGTGGAGCCGGCCGGCGGGGCCACCGGAGGCGCTCGCTCCGGTGGCGCGGTACCTGCTAGCTCGTCAACGCCTCGTGCCCGGAGCGGAGGCCACCCCGGCCGGGCGTCGACGTCGCGCGCCACCGGTGACGCTCGCCGGGCAGGCACCGCTGGTCATCCCCGATCTCCCTGGTCACCCCGGCCCGTCACGCCGACTGGGCCAGCCGCTGCGAGCCGCGCAGGATCGGGCTGCGCATCTCGGTCAGCGCGCCACCGACCCGGACCAGCGCGTCCGGGCCGACGCGCAGCCGCAGCAGCGTGGTGAGCAGGTAGTGGCCCAGCCGGTCGAAGTCGTCGTCGACCAGGCCCATGCCGTGGTGCGCGGCGATCAGGTCACGCGGCCAGTGCGGCTCGCCGCCGGCCAGCGCCATGGTCACCAGCGTGGTCAGGTAGCCCTTGAGGCGGCGCAGGTCCGCACCGACGAAGTAGGGTGCCAGCTGCTCGTCGCCGAGAACCAGCTGGTAGAAGCGCTCGACAGCCTGCCGCGCGAGCAGTGGATCCGACCTTGGCTCCGATCTCGCAGCGTCCATGTCCCTCCTCTGGTAAGCCCGGAACGAGAGGCGCGGCGAAGCGCGGCGGGGCTTACCCGGGAAACGGGTCGTCAAACGCGCGGCGGCGGAAAATCGCGGCGAGTTTTCCCGGCCGGGGCGCGGGTACGGCGACTTCATGGAGAATTCGCCCGACCACGCGACCGAGCGGCGGCAACCGCGTACCGGCGCCGAGCAGCCCTGGGATCCCCCCGACGCATCCCCGGGCAACGTCGAGCGCAGCCGGGAGGAGCTGGACCGCGAGGGTCCGGCCGCGATCGAGAAGACGGTACCGTGAACCTGGCGTTCCTGCGTCCGCTGTATGCCCGGCCCGGCCCCTTCGCCTCGGTCTACCTCGATGCCACCCAGGACACCGAGGACGGCGCCCGGCTGCGCGAGCTGCGCTGGCGGGCGGCTGACGAGCGACTCGCCGCGGCCGGCGCGGACCAGGCGACCCGCGAGGCGCTGGGCGCGGCGGTCGCCACCCACACCGGCACCGGGCAGCACGGGCTGGCCCTGTTCGCCGGCGGCGGCGACGTGCTGGCCCAGGTGTCGCTGCCCGACCCTCCGCCGGTACCCGTGGCCGCCTGGTCGCCCCGGCCCGTGGTGGCGCCGCTCGTGGCCGACCTGGGCGAGCGGGTGCGCTGGCTGCGCGCGGTGGTCGACCGCACCGGGGCCGACCTGGTGCTCTCCACCGGGCACGAACGGGTGCGGCAGGTCGAAGGTGCCGAGCACTACCCGGTCCACAAGGCGAAGCCTGGCGGCTGGTCGGCACCCCGCTACCAGCGGTCCGCCGAGACCACCTGGGACCGCAATGCCAAGGACATCGCCGAGGCGGTCGCGGACGCGGCCACGGCCGAGTGCGTGGACGTCATCGTGCTGGCCGGGGACGTACGCGAGCGGCAACTGGTGCACGAGCACCTGCCGGCCGTGCTGTCCGGCCGGGTGGTGACGACCGGGGCCGGGTCGCGGGCACCGGGCGCGGACCCGGAGCCGCTGGACGAGGCGACGGCCGCGGCGGTACGGGAGCGGGAGGCCAGCCGGCGCGCGGAGGTGCTCGACCGGTACCGGGCCGGGCGGGCGCACGGGCTCGCCGTGGCCGGGCCGGACGAGGTGCGCCGCGCGCTGGAGTGGGGCCAGGTGGACACGCTGCTCGTCGACCGGGAGGTACCGGTGCCGGACGAGTTCGTCCGGCTGGCGGTGCAGACCGACGCGGAGGTGACCACCGTCGGCGCGGACCAGGAGCGGCTGCCCGGCGGGGTGGGCACGGTGCTGCGGTACCCGCTGGGGGCGGCGTGACCGAGCCCACCGAGCCGGGCGACACCGAGCTCGACGACACCCTCGACGACGGCGACTTCGCCGAGGAGCACACCAAGCCGACCTACGCCGACGAGGTGCCGGACGGTCCGGAGCACGCCAGGGATCCGGACAGCCCGAGGGGCCTGGCCGGCGCCGATCCCGACGAGACCTGACGGAGGCGAGCGATGAGCGACCAGGGGCAGGGACAGTGGCGCGACGATCGCGAGCTGCCGCTCGACGAACTGGTCCGGGCGATGGCCACGTACTCGGCGGACGGGCAGGTAGACGACCCGACCGGCGGGGACGCCTCGGCCGAGCAGGCGTTCGGCCACGAACCGTATCCGGCCCGGCCGCCCGGCGCCACCGGCGACCCGGACCCGGACAGCGAGGAGGGACGCGCGCTGCGCCCCTCTCCCGAAGGCCGGACCGGCCCCGTCTGACCCGCTACTCCACCTCTTCCCGCGGTACCCGATGAATCGCCAGCTCCTCGGCGCTGGCGCCGCCGCCCGCGGCGCCCTCGTCGACGGCGATCTCAGTGGACTCGGCGTCCGCGTGCGCGCCCTCGTCCGGCTGGACCAGGCGGCCCACGGGTTCGAGGTCCGGCAGGCCCGGCTCGAACCGGTCGTACATGGACACCGGCGAGCCGAGGTGCGGATCCACCGGCCCGTCCGCGAGCAGCGCGCCGTCGTCGGCGACCTGCCCGGCCGCCGCCTCACCCACCGCCTCGTCCGCCAGCAGCGGATCCGGGTCGACCGCCACCGAGTCCGGCTGGACGTCCCCTTCCTCGCGGGCCAGCCGCTGGTCGAGCGGTTCGCCCTGGCGCTGCTCCTCGGCGGTGGTGCCGAACTCGTCGAGGGCCAGCGGCCCGGTGTCCCGGTCGGGCGGCAGCGGGGCCGGGTCGCGACCGTCGGACTCGCGCGGCGAGAGCACGTCGTCGAAGGCGGTCGAATCGTCGTCCGCGTAGTCCGGCAGGCCCTCGGCCGCCGGGTCCGACACGGGCTTCGGGTAGGTGTCGTCCATGCCCGTCGGGTACCCGGCCGCGCAGGGCTGACACCCTCGTTTGTCCGTCGCGGGGTTCGGGTAGGCATCCGGGATGACGGGAGTGGTGGCACGGCTGCGCGGCATGACCGAGGGGTACGCGCCGGGGCAGGACCGGCCGCTGCGCGGGTACCTCGTCACGCTGGGCGGCTACCTCGGCGTGTGCGGCGCGCTGGTCGGCCTCGCCCGCGCCACCGGACGCACGGCACCGCAACGACCGACCACCCAGGACGTCGTGCTGATGTCGATCGCCACGCACAAGATGAGCCGGCTGCTGGCGAAGGACAGCGTGACCAGCCCGCTGCGCGCCCCGTTCGCGCGGTACGAGCGCGCCACCGGGGACGCCGAACTGGGCGAGCGGGTGCGCGGTACCGGCGTCGCGCACGCCGTCGGCGAACTGGTCACCTGCCCGTTCTGCCTCGGCGTGTGGGTCGCGACCGGGTTGTCCGCCGGGCTGGTCTTCGCGCCGCGGCTGACCCGCCTGATGGCCGCCACGTTCACCGCGGTGGCCGTCTCCGACATGCTGCAGCTGTCCTACGCGGCCCTGCAGCAACAGGCGCGCGGTGGGTCGGACCGGGACCGACCCACCGCGTCATGACCGGAAGCGGTCAGTTGTTCGTCGCGTTGAGGATGCTCACGCCGCAGCAGCAGACGATGACGAACGCCAGGACCCCCAGCGACAGCCACAGGACCCACATGCCGTTGTACTGCTGGGGCGGCGCGCCGAGCGACCCGGGCGAGAAGGCCCACGCGGGCGCCTTGTACTCCAGTTCCACCGTCTGGCCCGGCCCCACCGGTACGACCACGTCGGCCGGTCCCACCTTGGCGGGCAGGAAGTAGGGCGTGTGGACGTGCACCTGGTACTGCCCCGGCTGTACCGGGATGACGGTGCGTCCCCACCCGGTCTGCGGGAACTGCTGGCCGTTGACCGTGATGAACGGCTTGACGAGCAGGAAAATGAACGAAAGCGGGAAGAACTTGGTGGTAATCGCTATTGCCGAGCCATTGGGTCCGGGCCCGGGCTGGCCAGGCTGAGGCGGGTACGGGGCGTTCAACAGGAACTCCTCTCACGGAAAAACGCGCACACGATACCCGATCTTCATCGCCACTGGTGTACCGGCACATTGTCGTGCATCTGCCTGATGTACTCGCGCAACAGCGCGCGCATGGCCTCGTCACGCGGAACCCCGCGCCGCTCCTCCAGGGCGTGCAGCGCACCCACCTGCCAGCTCGAACCGTTGCGGCCACTGAGGCAGCGCTCCTCGATCACGCGCAGCAACCGGTCCCGCTCCCCCGGGTCGACACCCCACCGGCCCAGCCCCTCGTGCGCCATGGGCAGCAGCCGGCGCAGCACCAACTCGGTGACGGGCAGGTAGCCGAGGCCCGGCCAGTACAGCTGCGCCTCGATCCCGTCCCGCGCGGCCCGGTGGAAGTTCTCCTCGGCCGCGCTGAAGGACATCTGCGACCAGACCGGCCGCTGCTCGTCGGCCAGTACGCGCACCGCGCCGAAGTAGAAGGCCGCGTTGGCCACCGTGTCCACCACGGTCGGGCCGGCCGGCAGCACGCGGTTCTCCACCCGCAGGTGCGCCCGCCCGTGTACCACGTCGTAGACGGGCCGGTTCCAGCGGTAGATGGTGCCGTTGTGCAGGCGCAGCTCGGACAGCTTCGGGGTGTCGCCCCGGGCCAGCGCCTGCGCCGGGTCCTCGTCGTCGCAGATCGGCAGCAGCGCGGGGAAGTACCGCACGTTCTCCTCGAACAGGTCGAACACCGACGTGATCCAGCGTTCGCCGAACCACACCCGCGGCCGTACCCCCTGGGCCTTGAGCTCCTCGGACCGGGTGTCGGTCGCCTGCTCGAACAGCGGCACCCGGGTCTCCGCCCACAACTGCTTGCCCAGCAGGAACGGGGAGTTGGCGCCGAGCGCCACCTGGGCCCCGGCCAGCGCCTGGGCGGCGTTCCAGAAGGCGGGGAATTCGGCCGGGCTGACCTGCAGGTGCAGTTGGGTGCTCGTGCACGCGGCCTCGGGTACCACGGTGTCCGCCGTGGCCGCGAGCCGCTGCGCCCCCTCGATGGAGATGGCGATGTCCTCGCCGCGCGCGGTCAGGATCTGCTCGTTCAGCAGCGCGTACCGCGGGTTGGCCGACAGCACCTCGCGGCGCAGGTGCTCGCGGCGCAGGGTGGGCAGGATGCCGACCATCACCATGTGCGCGCCGACCGTGCGGGCCTTGTCCTCGGCCGCGTTCAGGCTGGCGCGCACCTGCGCCTCGTAGTCGGCCAGGCCGGTGCCGGCCAGCCGGCGCGGCGGCACGTTGATTTCGATGTTGAACCGGCCCAGCTCGGTCTGGAAGTCGGGATCGGCGATGGCGTCCAGCGCGTCCGCGTTGCGCATGGCCGGATCGGCCGCCTCGTCGACGAGGTTGAGCTCGATCTCCAGCCCGGTCAGCGGCCGGTCGAAGTCGAACCGGGACTCGCGCAGCAGTTGCGCGAACGCGTCCAGGCAGCGGCGCACCTTCTGGCGGTACCGGGTGCGGTCCGCACTGGTGAAGACGTGCTGCCTGACCTCCTCGCCCACGCCTCGCGCACCTTACTCCCACTCCCAGTAGAAGCCGACGATCGACTTCTCCACCCGGCCGAAGCGGACGTGTACCGACAGCTCGCTGTCCAGCTCGGCCGGCTGACGGTCAATGATGTGAGAATCGTCGATGCTGTCCCACCTCGCCGACCATACCCGAGCCGGCACGCGGGTGGGATGGAAGCGCACCCAGATGGTGAGATCCTCGGTCGAGCGCAGCACACCCCGGCGCACCCGCGGCGGCGGCTGGGTCTTGTACGCGAACGTGAGGTGGTACTGCAGCAGGGCGGTCTCGCCCAGCGCGAGCGGCTGGTTGAGCAGGATGTCCACGCCGTAGATCGTCTCGTTGACCCGGTAGACCGAGGGACCCACCTGGCCACCCCGGACCATGTGGACCAGCAGCTCGTCGGTGTCGAACCGGTACGGGACGGACTCCAGCCACGGCACCGTCGACTTGATCACCTGGATCGTCTCGTGCTCCGCCGGCCGGCCGTCGGGCCCGAGGGTGTGCAGCTCGTGCAGGGCCAGCGTGTCGTAGTGCGGGGGGCCGGCGTGCCGGTACGCCTCGTCGGGTGGCAGCACGTCGTCGTAGATCGCCCGTACCGACGGCGAGCCGCGGCGCAGCTCCCGCAGCCGGTGCGCGTGCCGCCCGAAGATCCCGAAGGCGCGGATGAACAGCTCCAGGTCCGCGGGGTGCAGCACGGTGCCGTCCAGCGCGTGGCGCGCCACCCGGAACAGCGACTCGGACGGCCGGGTCAGCACCGGGTGCGCGCCGGCCCGCCGCCCGCCGACCATGACCTCGGTCCGCCGGGCGGGTCCGGGCGGGAACGCACCGAGCACCGCGGCCACGGCCTGCGCGTCGATGATCCTGGTGTCGCTGCTGCCCGCATGGCTCTCCCAGCGGGCGCGGTAGTCCCCGGGCCGGAGCAGCAACATGCGTAGGTAGGCACACGCCTGCTGTACCCGGTCATCCTCGGGCACGTCCGGCACCTCCACTCGCCCGCGGCAGCCACGCGAGCCCCCCGCCCCGCCTGTGACCAGCGTATCGAGGCGGCGACCACCTGCGTAGGGGCCGTTAGGCCGGTCAGCACCGGCTACCGGATGATCGTGGACGACGCCCAGATACCCCGCGTGTGACCGATGTGCCGCCGCATCAGCGCCTCCGCCCCCGGCGCGTCACCCGCCCGTACCAGGTCGAGAAGGTCCAGGTGCTCGCGCGCCGAGGCGGCCAGTTGCCCGCTGTGCGCCAGCCGCGACAGGCCGTACAGCCGGGTCTGCGCGCGCAGCTCCCGCACCATGGCCACCAGCCGGCGGTTGCCCAGCGCCGCGAGCATCCCGAGGTGGAACGCGAGGTCGGCCTCCAGGTAGCGGATCACGTCGCCGTCGTCCGCCGCGGCGCAGATCTGCCCGGCCTGCTCGCGCAACGCCAGCAGGCCGGCCTGGTGGGGGCGGCGCGCCAGTTCCCCGACGGCCGGCGCTTCCAGCAGATGGCGCAGCGCCGCGATCTCGTCCAGGTCCGGCTCGGAGATCTCCACAACGCGAAAACCCTTGTTGGGTACCGCCCGCAGCAGCCCTTCCGTGACGAGCTGGAGCAGCGCCTCGCGGACCGGGGTCGCCGAGACGCCGAACTGCCGGGCCAGCCGGGGCGCCGAGTACACCTCGCCCGGGCGCAGCTGCCCGGCGACCAGGGCCGCCCGCAGCGCCCCGCACACGTCCTCGCGCAGGCTCGGCCGCCGTGCTATCAGAGCCGTGTCGTCAGACGTCATGTTGTCAGACGTCGTGTCGTCAGATGTCGTGTCGTCAGACGTCGTGTCGTCAGACAAGGAACCCCGCTGGGAAAGGGTCTTCGGGATCGAGGAAGAACTGTGCGGTACCCGTGAGCCAGGCCCGCCCGGTGACCGTCGGCACCACCGCCGGCCGCCCGCCAAGCACCGTCTCGGCAACCAGCCGACCCACGAACCGGGTACCGATGAACGACTCGTTCACGAAGTCCGTGTGCAGGTCCAGCTCGCCCCGCGCGTGCAGCTGGGCCATCCGGGCGCTGGTACCCGTGCCGCACGGGGACCGGTCGAACCAGCCGGGATGGATGGCCATCGCGTGCCGGGACAGCCGCCCGTCCGAGCCCGGCGCGAGGAACTGCACGTGGTGGCAGCCGCCGATGCCCGGGTCGGTCGGGTGCACCGGCCGGGCCTGCTCGTTGATCGCCGCCATGACGGCGAGGCCGGCCGCCAGGATGCGCGACCCCTCGGCCCGCTCGAACGGGATGCCGACCCGTTCCAGCGGGAGGATCGCGTAGAAGTTGCCGCCGTACGCGAGGTCGTACCCGACCGTGCCGAACCCGGGCACGTCGACCTTCTGGTCCAGCGCGTGGCTGTAGGCGGGGACGTTGCGGATCGTCACCCCCGTCGCGGCTCCCCCGCTGACCGCGACCTCGGCCACCACCAGCCCGGCCGGCGTGTCCAGCCGGATCGTCGTCACCGGCTCGGTCACCGCCACCATGCCGGTCTCCACCAGCACCGTGGCCACCCCGATGGTGCCGTGCCCGCACATCGGCAGGCAGCCGGAGACCTCGATGAACAGCACGCCGTGGTCGGCGTCGGGCCGGGTGGGCGGCTGCAGGACGGCGCCGCTCATCGCGGCGTGCCCGCGCGGCTCGTACATGAGCAGGGTGCGGATGTGGTCCAGGTTTGCCATGAAGTACGCGCGGCGCTCCGCCATCGAGGTGCCCGGGATGGTGCCCACGCCGCCCGTGACGACCCGGGTCGGCATGCCTTCGGTGTGCGACTCGACGGTGTGCAGGAGGCGGCGGGTACGCATCAGGGCCGTCCCAGCCTCACGACAGTGCCAGCTTGACGTCGGCGCGTACCTCGGCCGCCTGCTCCGGCGGGAGCGGCAGGCGGGGCGGCCGGCAGCCGCCGCCGTACCGGCCGACCTCGTCCATCGCCAGCTTGATCGCCTGGATGAAGGTGTGCCGCGAGTCCCACCGGAAGATCGGGTGCAGCCTGCGGTAGCGCGGCAGCGCCTCGGCGAACCGGCCCTCCCGTCCCAGCTCGAACAGGTCGACGGACTGGCGGGGCAGTGCGTTGGGCAGCCCGGCCACCCAGCCCACCGCGCCCGCGAGCAGCAGCTCCAGCGCCACGTCGTCGGCGCCGATCAGCACGTCCAGCCGGGGTGCCAGCTCGCGCAGCCGGTACGGGCGGCGCACGTCGCCGGAGAACTCCTTGACCGCGACCACGGCCGGCACCTCGGCCGCGATCCGGGCCAGCAGCTCCGGCGTCAGGTCCACCCGGGTGTCGAACGGATTGTTGTACGCCACGATCGGCAGGCCCGCCGCCGCCACCTCCGCGAAGTGCGCGACGACCTCGTCATCGTTCGCCCGGTACGCGTTGGGCGGCAGGCACATCACCGCCTGCGCGCCAGCCTCGCCCGCCTGCTCGGCCCAGCGCCGCGCCTCGCCCGAGCCGTACGCGGCCACCCCCGGGATCACCGAGAAGCCCGCCGGCGCCGCGGCCACCGCCGTGCGCACCACCTCGGCCCGCTCCTCGTCGCGCAGCGTCTGGTACTCGCCGAGCGACCCGTTCGGCACCACGCCGCGGCAGCCGTTGGCGGCCAGCCACGCCACGTGCTCGGCGTACCGCTCGAAATCCACCGATCCGGCGCCGTGCCCGTCCGCGCGGAACGGCAGCGCGGCCGCGACGACAACTCCCCGCCAGGGCTCCATAGCAGTAATATGTCACACATCACTGACCCTCGGGAAGGGAGCGGCCCTAGTGACCGATGTCGTCGTGATCGGCGCCGGGATCGTGGGGGCCGCGTGCGCCGACCAGCTGGCCGCGGCCGGCCTGTCGGTCACCGTCCTGGAGCGCGGCGCGATCGCCAGCGGCACCACCGGCGCCGGCGAGGGCAACGTCCTCATCTCGGACAAGGAGCCCGGCCCCGAGCTGGATCTCGCACTGCTGTCCCGCGAGATGTGGGCGCGGCTCGGCGACGAGCTGCCCGAGGCGGCGGCCGAGCCCAAGGGCGGGATCGTGGTCGCGTTGACCGAGGACGAGCACGCCGCCCTGCTCGACTTCGCGAACCGGCAGCAAGCCGCCGGTGTGGTCACCGAACCGCTCACCCCCGAGCAGGCCAGGCAGGCCGAGCCGTACCTGACCCCGTCGCTGGCCGGTGCCGTGCGCTATCCGCAGGACATGCAGGTGCAACCCGCCCGCGCCACGGCCGCCCTGCTGGGCCGGGCCCGCTCCCGGGGTGCCCGGCTGCACACCGAGTCACCGGTCACCGGCTTCACCCGCGACGCGGCCGGGCGCATCACGTCCGTGCACACGCCGCGCGCCTCCTTCCCGGCGTCCACTGTGGTCAATGCCGCCGGGCTGGACAGCGCCGCCGTGGCCGCGTTCGCCGGCAGCGCGCTTCCGGTGCAGCCGCGGCGCGGGTACATCCTGGTGACCGAGCCCGTGCCGCCGCTGGTGCGGGCCAAGGTGTACGACGCGGCGTACGTGTCCAATGTGGCCAGTGGCGACGAGGCGCTGCAGACCTCCACCGTCGTGGAGCGCACCGACGGCGGGACCATCCTCATCGGCGCCTCCCGGGAGCGGGTCGGCCTGGACGCGCGGCTGCGGATCGACGTGCTCGCCCGGCTCGCGCGGCAGGCGGTGCGGCTGTTCCCCGTGCTGGCCACCGTCTGCGCGATCCGCGCGTACCGGGGGTTCCGGCCGTACTGCCCGGACCACCTGCCGATCATCTCCCGCGATCCGCTGGTACCCAACCTGGTGCACGCCACCGGGCACGAGGGTGCCGGCATCGGGCTGGCACCGGGCACCGGGTACCTGGTGCGTTGCCTCGTCACCGGGGAGCCCACGCCGCTGGACCCGGCACCGTTCCGGCTCGGCCGCCCCGGACTGGCGCCGTGAGCGGGTGCTTCGAGATCACGTTCGACGGGGTGCCGGTACCCGTCCGGCCCGGGGAGACCATCGGCGCCGCGCTGCTGCGCTCCGGTCGCCGCGCCTGGCGGGTGTCCCGGGTGGACGGTCGACCGCGCGGCCTGTTCTGCGGCATCGGCATCTGCTACGACTGCCTCGTCGTGGTCGGTGGTCAGGCTGCCGTGCGCGCCTGCCAGCGGGTGGCCGCACCCGGGGACGTGGTGACCTGTCATGAGTGACGTCACCGTGGTCGGCGCCGGCCCGGCCGGCATGGCCGCCGCGCTGGCCGCCGCCGGCGCCGGCTGCCAGGTCGATCTGCTCGACTCCGCGCCCCGGCCCGGCGGCCAGTTCCACCGCCAACCGTTCACCGGCGCGCCAGACCCCGGCGCGCCGTTCGCCGCGCTGGCCACACATCCCCGCATCCGCTGGCACCCCGACACCACCGTGTGGGCCGCCGAGCCCGGCCCGCGCCTGTACCTGCGGCACGAGGACGGTCCGGCGCGGGTGCTCGACAGCCGGGCCGTGGTGCTGGCCACCGGCGGCTACGACCGCGCCCTGCCGTTCCCCGGCTGGGACCTGCCCGGCGTGCTCACCGCGGGCGGCATGCAGGCGCTGCTGAAGGGGCAGCGGCTGCTCGCGGGGCGGCGGGTCGTGCTGTCGGGCACCGGCCCGTTCCTGCTGCCCGTCGCGGCGGCCATGGCCGAGGCCGGCGCCCGCGTGGTCGGCGTCTTCGAGGCCGGTCACCCAGGTAGGTGGTCGCGGCACCTTCCGGCGGTACGGGCCGTGCCGGGCAAGCTGCGCGAAGGCTGGGACTACCTGCGGGTACTGCGCCGGCACCGGGTACCCGTGCGGTTCCGGCACGCCGTCGTGCGCGCGCACGGCGACGGCGAGGTGACCGGCGCGACCGCCGCCCGGCTCCGTCCAGACTGGACGGTGGTGCCCGGCTCCACCCGGCGCGTCGAGGTGGACGCCATCGGCGTCGGGTACGGCTTCGTGCCCGTCCTCGAACTGGCCCTGGCGCTGTCCGCGGCGGCGACTCCCGACGGCGTCGAGGTCGACCGGTGGCAACGCACCACCGCTGCGGGCGTCTTCGCCGCCGGCGAGACCACCGGCATCGGCGGCGCCGCACTGGCCGCGGCCGAGGGGCAACTCGCCGGGCTGGCCGCCGCCGTCCACTGTGGACGGCTCGACGGCCCGGCTGCCGCGCGCATCGGGCGCGCCGCCTGGCGCGACCGGTACCGCCACCGGCGCTTCGCCGACGCCCTGCGCGCCGTGTACCCCGTGCGGGACGGCTGGCGCACCTGGCTCGACGGCGACACGGTGGTGTGCCGGTGCGAGGAGGTACCGCTGGCCGCGCTCCGGCACGCGCTCGACGACCTGGCGGTCACCGACCTGCGCACGCTCAAGCTGGTGACCCGTGCCGGGATGGGCATGTGCCAGGGCCGCGTCTGCGGCAACGCCGTCGCCGACCTGCTCCGCGCGCACACCGGTTGCCCGGTACCCGATCCGCTCCGCCTGGCCACCCGACCGCTCGCGGTACCCGTGCCCCTCGGCGTGCTCGCCGGCCTGGACCGGCCCGCTACGCCGTGAACCGCACGTCGCCCGCCGCCGCCTTCGGCGCGAGGAAGGCGAGCAGGCCTCTCGCCTCCGTCGCCAGCGCCCTCTTGTCCCTTGTGGACAGCCGGCCGAACGGGCGGATCAGCAGGCTCGCGGTACCCTTGCCCGACTCGACCGTCCACGTCGCGGCCGTGAACCCGTCCAGCAGCACCAGCCGCGGCACCGGCCCGTGCGGCTCGAAGTCCTGCTGCCGGCACTCCTCCGTGATGACCCTGCCGCGGTCGGCGTGCGAGAGCAACAGGTTGTCGAAGTCGTACAGGAAGCGCGGCGGCGCCGGCGTGTCCGGATCGGGCCGCGGCGCGTCGGACAGGTCGAACAGCTCCACACCGCGCTCGTCCCGGAAGCTGACCAGGCGCGGCCGCAGCGCCTCGACCACCTCCCCGAGCCTGGTGAGTCCCGACCAGGTCTGCACGTCCCGCACGCTGGCCGGGCCGAACGCCGCCAGGTAGCGCAGCACCATCTCCGCCACCGGGTAGCCGGCTGGCGAGCCGCCCACCCAACCGTCCAGGCAGGCGTGCGCCGCCCGGCCACTCGCGCCCCACACGCCGCGCGGCGGCACCTGCACCAGCGGTACCCACGCCCGAACCGCGATCGCCAGCGCCTCCGGGTCCCGGCCCGGAAAGCCCGGCGCCAGTGCCCGGCCCAGCTCACTGGACGTGTGCGGCTTCTCCGCCAGCCACGCACGGGCGGCGGCGACCAGCTCCGCCGGCACCACGCCGGCCAACCGCTTGCCGTAGTTGGCGTGCGTGCTCCGCTCGATGACCACCTGCACCAGCGGGCGCAGCGCCAGCGCGTCGCCGGCCGTCACCAGGTGGATGGTCGAGCGCATCAGCGCGATGCGCACCAGCTGCCGCGTGGTCAGCAGGTCCCCGACCTCCTCGGGCCGGAAGCCGGCAAGCCTGCTCCACAGGCCCACGTACCACGTGTGCGGCGTCTGTGCCTGCAGGCCGACGAGGTGGTCGACCGCCTTGACGACCGGCATGTCCGAGCGGTGCAGCAGCAGTTGCCGGTCCAGCGTGGCGCGGTTGAGGGCCCGGCGCGACAGGAGCGATGACATGCCCATACCGTACGGCCGCATGAGGAACATTTGATTCCTGATGCAAGACCTCGCCGGACGCCGCTGCACCTCATCCAGTCTCTCCGCGATATCGCCGCGAATGGTCCCGGCGGGCCGC
>JBBWZQ010000012.1:0-9737 GCA_039649115.1 Micromonosporaceae bacterium
TACCCGCTGGCCTGCCCCGTCCGGTTGGGGTGGTAGGACTCCATCGTCGGGTTGGACAGGCCGTTGACCCATTCGGCGGAGTCGCAGACGGCGTGGCCCTTGAACGCCGACCGCGGATCGACGAACCGGAAGCCGTGCGCCGCGGCGCGCCCGGCGATGGTGCTGTCGAGCAGGTCGGCGCTGCCGTTGAGCGCCGACTGCTCACCCGGGCTGATGCGGGACAGCGACTGGCAGTCGCTGACGTTGAACAGCCGCGGGTACCCGACGACCAGCACGCGCGCGTTCGGTGCCAGCGCGCGGATCCTCGTGTACAGGTTGTCGAGCGTACCGGGCAGCGTGTTCGTGATGTACGCGTTGGCGTCGTCGATGGTGCCCCAGCAGGTGTACGGCCACGGCAGCGCGCAGCGGTTGATCACGTTGCTGAAGCCGGCGTCGTTGCCGCCCACCGTCAGCGTCACGTAGGTGGTGCCGGACGTGAGGCTGCTCAGTTGTCCACTCAGGACACTGGCGACGGTGGCGCCGCCGCAGGCGGCGAAGATCAGCTTGGCACCGAACTGGGCCGCCGCGAGGGTGGGGTAGGCGTACGAGGACCGGTGGCAGGTCGTGCCGTCGGAGATGTAGGAACGGGTGCCCACGCCGGAGGAGTACGAGTCCCCGAGGGCGGTGTAGCTCGTGGTCGCGGCGTGTGCGGGTGCCGCGACCACGAGTGTCAGCAGGAGGCACGCGCCCGCGGCGGTGGCCACGAGGGCCGTCCGTCGTGCCGGGCGCGGCGGAGTAGATGCCATGGCTTCCTCCTCGCGTACCACCGCGCCGGGCTGTATCGACGGGCGTCGCATAGGCGGTGGTAGATACAGTGAGGTCTCGTGATCGCCAGGGCAAGAGGTGTTGCGCGACGTGCGAACGAGGACGCGCCCGCGCCGGCGTTGGCTACAGTTTGTGCAGCGCCACGGGGGCGCCATGTCTTCGACGGAGGTCCGCCTGTCCCCGCCCACGCCCGACGAGTACACGCTGCGGGCCGCCCGCGCCGGCAGCCGCCCGGCCCGCGAGGCCGTCATCGCCGGGTACCTGCCGCTCGTCGACAACCTGGTGGCCTGGGCGGCGCCCGGCGACGCCGGAGCCGACGAGGTGGTCCGGCAGACGCTGCGGCACCTGGCCGGCGGGTTCGACGGCCGGCTCGAACCGGCGCGGCTGCGGTCCTGGTTGGTCACGCTCGCGCTGCGGCACCTGCGCGACATGGACCGTACCCCGATCGGGCGCCCGGGGGCCGACATCGTGGACCAGTTGGTCGCCGAGCCCGGCCTGTCGCCCGAGCGGCGCACGCTGGCCGAGGCCACCCGGTGGCTGGACCCCGGCGACCGGGAACTGCTGGCGCTGTGGTGGCTCGCGGCCTGCGGCCAGCTGGACCGCGCCGACCTGCCCGCCGCGCTGGACCTGCCCGCCGATCAGGTCGCCGCACAGGTGCTGCGGCTGCGGGAGCGGCTGGACGCGGGTCGCCACGTGGTACACGCACTGTCTGACCCGCCCCCCTGCCCCGCGTTCGCCGACCTCGTCCGCGAGTGGCACGGCCGGCCGGCGGCGCCGTGGCGGGAGCGGCTGGACCGGCACACCCGCGACTGTCCCGCGTGCCGGCCGCGGCGCGAGCCGCTGGCGGAGCCGGACGGGTTGCTCGCCGGCCTGCCGCTGGTGGCGCCGGCTCCGCACCTGGCGGACCGGGTCGCCCACCTGGCGACCGCCCATCACCGGGTCGAGCGCCCCGCCCGGGCGAGGTCGGTCGCGGCCGTGGCGGCCTGCCTGGTCCTGGTCGCCGGGGCCGGACTGGCGGTCGTCCTGGCTACCCGGGCGGACGGGCAGCCGGCGGCGGTGGTGGCCGGCGAGCCCGGTGCGGCGGCGAGCTCCGGCAACCCGTCACCGGCGGCACCGACCACGGGCGCCCGGGGACCGGCGACCGGTGCGACGGCCGCACCCGAGTTCAGCGACCAGGTACCGGTCGTGCCCGTGGTGCTGGGCATCACCGAGCTCGGCCCGCTCCTGCAGCACGACCGGGTCGGCGCGCGCGACAACGGGCAGAGCACCGGGTACGGCGGCCGGTCGGTGTGGATCTTCGATGACACGGTGCTGCGCAACCCGTGGGGGTTCCTGTCCAACAGCGGCGCGGTCACCACCGACCTGTACGCCGGGGACGGCATCAGCATCACCGGGACCAACCCGTTCCAGCCCACCGGCGGCACCGCCCCCGCCGAGATGCTCCCCCGCACGCACGCCGAGGAGGCCTTCGAGGCGGCCCACGCGCCGTCCGCCGGCTGCGCCGGGTCACCCGACCCGTACTGCGGCGTGCGGTTCGGCTTCTGGCCCGGGCCGATGATCGCCGACCCGGCCCGGCACCGGCTGCTGGTCTTCTACCACAAGCTGTGCCGCAGCGGGCCCGCCGGCACGCCCTGCTCCGGGGAGCTGGGCAGGCCGCTCGGCTCGGGCGTGGCCCAGCTCGACATGGCCAGCGGTCGGGTCAGCCGGTTGACGGCCACCGCGGCCAGCCCGGTCGCCAGCGTCGAGGGGACCGACCCCACCATGTTCTTCCCGGCGTCCACCGAGTACACCTCGGCCGCGCTGGTCGTCCGGAACAGCGTCTACGTGTACGGCGACTGCCACCTCGCCTGCCGGCTCGCCCGGGTGCCGCTCGGCCGGGTGGCCGACCGGTCCCGGTGGCAGTTCTTCACCGGCCGGGACGCGACCGGCGCCGACCAGTGGTCGGCCGATCCGGCCGGCGCCGTGGCCACCATCGAGGCCGGCGGGGCGGGCAGCACGGTGCAGTGGTGCCCGGCGATGCACGGGTTCCTCAACGTGTTCATGCCGTACGGCAGCAACACGATCATGTACCAGCTCGGCGGCTCCCCGTTCGGACCGTGGTCGTGGTCCTACCCGCTGCTGGTGACCAACGCCGACGGGCCGCAGGCCAACTACGCCGCCTTCGGCCACGCCGAGTACGCGCAGGACGGCGGGCTCGTCCAGTACGTCACCTACTACCAGCCCGCCACCGGAGCCCAGCGCCTCGTGAAGGTCAGCTTCCTGGGCTGAGGCGCTGCCGGCGGATGGCGTCTCCGGCGCGGACCATGCCACCCTGGACCACCCGGGTGTTGATGCCGCGCAGGTGCATCGCGTAGCCGACCGGCGAGTTGACGAACCGCAACGCGTCCGGCCCGAAGCGTGCCGCGAACTTCTTGCAGCCGCGGTGCGGCTCGGCGGTCACCTCGAGCACCGCCGTGCCGAGGGCGAGCCGGGTCCCCGGCGGTACGTTCTCCTCGCTGAGGTCGAGGTCGACGTAGAGCTGGTCGCCAGCCAGCGACCAGCGCTCGGGCGACTGGGCCAGCAGCGCCGCCACCCGCGCGTTCATCACGGCGATCTGCCGCACGGGATCGGCGTCGTCCCGCGCCCACCGGTCGCCGACCAGGCCGGCGGTGCCGTCCAGGTGCGCTTCGGCCAGTGTCTCGCGCACGTCCGTGGCCGGGCGGCGGACGATCAGGTCCACCGTGCCGACCTGCGCGGGCGACTGGCGGATGCCGGCGAGACCGGCTTCCAGCGCGGAGAGCTCAAGGTGCATGACCCGACAGTGCGATTGTCCGGGCCGGCCGTCAAAGACCTTCCCACAGCTCAGAACGCCGGCACCGCGCCGTCAGGGACCGCCGGCATCGGCGAGGTGGAGGAAGTCGCTCACGTGCAGCAGGCCGAGAATGCGGCGGACCACCGGCGGTATGTCGTGGCGCGACTCGTCGTGCACGATCCGCGGGTCGACCATGTGTACCCGGCGCCCCCGTACCAGCAGGTCGCACCCGCCCGCGGCCAGCACGTTCCGCACCCAGTCACTGTCGGGTCCGTAGGTCAGCGCCACGACGTAGCCGTGCGGCAGCCGGAACATGTTGACCGGCGTACGGTACGGCTGGCCCGAGCGGCGGCCCCGGTGCAGGATCACGCCGAACCACGGCATCCGTCCCGCGAACAGCCTGGTGACCCGGTTCGTCACCATCCGGTTCGCGCGGGCCACGACCTTGGGGATCGGCATCCGACGGCACTCCTCTGTCAACCGGTGCGGTTGTCACGTCCGATGGCATGTTACCCGCGCCACAGTCACACCTGGCACGGCTGTGTCGTCCCATGGGTATGACCGACACCATGACCGTGATCGTGGCCGGGGCGAGCGGAGTCTTCGGCCGTCACATCACCCGTACCCTGACAGACGCCGGCCACCGCGTGCTCGGCCTCGGCCGCGGCGCCACGAACGACATCCCGGCCGACCTGCTGGACCGCGACGGCCTGCTGCGCGCGGTCCGCGGCGTCCGCGCCGACGTGGTCGTGCACGCGGCCACCGCGCTGCGCCGGCCACCCATGTCGCACAAGTCGATGTACGCCACCGACGACCTGCGCATCGGCGGCACCGCCAACCTCCTCGAAGCGGCCGGCGCGGTGGGCGCGCACCGCTTCGTCGGGGAGAACATCGCCCTGGGCTACGGCTACCGGGACCACGGCGACCGGGTGCTCACCGAGGCCGACCCGTTCGCCGGGACCGACCCGGACAAGGGCTTCGCCCGGCACCTGGAGGCCATGCGCGAGAAGGAGCGGTTGCCGCTCCAGGTGGCCGGGCTCGACGCCGTCTCGCTGCGCTACGGCCTGTTCTACGGGGCGGAAGGCACCGAGACCCTGGCCAACCTGCTGCGCAAGCGGCAGATGCCGGCGTTCGACGATCACGGCCGGGTGCTGCCGTGGGTCCACCTCGCGGATGCCGCGGCCGCCGTGCTCGCCGCCGTCGAGCGCGGCCGGCCCGGCGAGGCGTACAACATCGTGGACGACTCCGAGCTGGGCTTCGGCGGGATGGTGAAGGCCGTCGCGGCCGCCTGCCACACGCCGAAGCCGCTGACCGTGCCCACCTGGCTGACCACGGTCATGCCCTACGCGCACCGCCTCGCGACGATGAGCATGCGGGTCTCCTCGGGGAAGGCCCACCAGGAGTTGGGCTGGAAGCCCGCCTTCCCCACCGTCGCGGCCGGCCTGCGCCCGTCGTAGGCGTGCCCGGCCCGGCCACGATAGCCTCGACGCATGATCGACACGGAGGTCTTCGCCGCGCATCGGCGGCTGCTCTTCGACGTGGCCTACCGCATGACGGGTAGCGTCGCCGATGCCGAGGACCTCGTCCAGGAGGCGTGGCTTCGGTGGTCCACTGTAGACACCTCTTTGGCTACTCGCACACCGAGATCGCGTCCATTGTGGACAGATCCGAGGCCGGGGTCCGCCAGACCGCCAGCCGGGCCCGCGCCCACGTCGCGGCGCGCCGTCCGCGGTTCGACGCCGATACAGGGGTACGGGTGGCGGTGGCCGAACGGTTCCGCGAGGCCTGTGCGGGCGGCGACCTCAAGGCGATGATGGACCTGCTCGCCCCGGACGTCGTCGGGTGGTCCGACGGCGGCGGCAAGGTCACCGCGGCCCGGCGGCCACCCCGTCGGCGCGGTCAGCCTGGACCTCGTCGACGGGCGGATCGCCGCCCTGCGCCTCATCGTCAACCCCGACAAGCTGACCGGACTGCACCCGGGACGGCCGCCCAGGGACTGACGCGCCAGGGACTGACGCGCCAGGGCCTGACGCATACGGGTCAGGCCACGACCCGGGTGGGATCACCAGCTACCGCTGGTCGCGCTCCTCGGGCACCGGGCACCGCACGTGGACACGGATGGTGGTGCCCTCCGGCGTGGTGTAAATACGCACGAGATCGCAGAGCCGGTGCACGAGCAGCAGACCCCGCCCGCCATCCGGGTGGTCCGCCGGCACCGGAAGCCGCCCCGCCATCGGGTCCTTGATGTGGCCTTCATCCCGCAGCTGGCAGATCAGGTGCTCGCTCTCGGTCCACACCGCGAGGTCGCCGCCGCCACCCGCGTGCTCGACCGTGTTGGCCGCCAGCTCGTTGACCGCGATCATCAGGTCAACGGCCTGGTCCCGCCGCAGCCCGGCGGCGCCGGCCTCCGCCACGACGAAGGAACGGATCTCCGGCAGGTTGTCGAGGCCGACCCGGATCCGGGCGGCGCGCGGCGGCGGGTCCGGCAGGGGCTCGTTGAAGTCGGCGGCGACCGCCACCGGATCGGCGAAGCGCGGGCTGTCCCAGCGGCGGGTGGCGGTGACGATCGTGGGATGGGTGCGCTCGGCGTGCCCGATCCAGGCCGGCGGCAGCGCCGCCGCGTCGTAAGGGCACAGGATGGCCGCGTCCCGGCCGGCGAAGGCGGTGTTGATCAGAGCCTCGTGCTGCACGCAGGCGGGGTACTCGTCGCGGCTGCGGGAGACCCAGATGGGTTCGCCGATGATCCGTATCCGGCGCCCCGGGTGGGCATCGGCGAAGGCGAGCAGGACGCCCGGGATGATCCGGCCCGGGTTGCGCCCGACCACGCTCATGTCGTGCAGGAGGACCCGCCCGGCATCGGCACCCAGCGCCCCGCGCAGCAGGCGCAGGTTCGTCCCGGGTACGGACACCGCGACCGGCTCGTCCGCGGCCAGCCCGTCCGTGATGAACGGCAACGTACCGGCGAGATACTCCTCGGCGTCACGGTACAGCAACGCAGGGTGGTCGAACGGGTCGCGCGGACACGCCGTCATGGTGACCACCCCCAACCTTGCTCGACGCCTCGCCGCCCCAGCCAACATACCTTCTGTCAATACGCCGCGCGGATGGCCGTGGCCGTGGCCCACCTCCGCATGTTCAGGCCGACCGGTGGTGCTGGTGCGGGTGACCACCACCGCGTTGTCCGGCTTCCCTGGACGCTGAGTCGGGTAACGACCGGCCCAGCGTTCAGGGTGGACCGTAGGCTGCGAGGAACACCTCGGCCGCCCGGTCGGCGATGTGTTCGAGTTCGTCGGCGGCCGGCCGCGCCGCGGTGCCGGCGAACATCATTTGGTTCATGGGCTTGTACATGACGAGTCCGGCGAACTGGTAGGCGGCCAGTGTCGGGTCGGGAAGTTCACGCAGCATCCCGCGGTCGGCCAGCCGCGTCATCGATTCGCCCAGCAGCACCACCGACCGGTGGAAGGCGCCGTCGAACCAGGCAGCGGAGATGTCGGGGAACCGGTCGGCCTCGGCGAGGACCAGGCGACGTAGCTGGAGAACGTCCGGCTGGGTGAGGTTGTCGAGAAAGCGTCGAGCGAGGTCACGGAAGGCCTGCCGCACGTCGGTGGCCTCTTCGAGGGTGTGCGCGTAGGCCTGCGCGAGTCGGTCCACCACCTGGACGGTGGTACCGAGGATGATCTCGGCGAAGAGATGCTCCTTGTCCGCGAACTGCTTGTAGACGGTCTGTTTGGAGACCGCGGCCCGGGCGGCCACCTCGTCCATGCTGGCGCCCAGGTAGCCGTGTTGCAGGAACACCTCGGCGGCCGCATCCAGGATCGCCCGCCGTTTCCGTGCGGTGCGACCCTCCTCCACGCCCGCGCCGGACGCGTCAGGCGTCGACTGGCCAGCCTCCGGCTGGACGGTGCCCAGTAGTCGGTCCACGACCCCTCCTCAAACCCCACGAGAAATCATACTAGACAGTCCAGTACCGATGGAAGTACTGTACCGTCTAGTTCCGACACCAAGACAAGATGACGAGATGAGGGGGAACGAAGATGGGCACTGTCCGGTCCAAGGACGGCACCACGATCGCTTACGACGCCTGGGGCGACGGCCAGCCGCTGATCATGATCGACGGCGCTACCGCCCATCGCGGCGTCAACCCGACGAACGCCGAGGTGGGGCAGCTGCTGAGCGACGAGTTCCGGGTGTACGCCTACGATCGTCGCGGCCGTGGGGAGAGCACGGACACCGCGCCGTACGCGGCGCAGCGCGAGATCGAGGATCTTGCCGCGCTGATCGCCGACGCCGGCGCGCCGGCCACGGTGTTCGGCTGGTCCTCCGGCGCGGTCCTGGCCCTCGAAGCCGCGGCGGCCGGTCTGCCGATCACTCGGCTGGCGCTGTTCGAACCACCCGTCGTGGTCGACGACAGCCGCCCGCCAGTGCCGGTCGACTACGTCGCGCGGCTCGACACCAGCGTGGCCGACGGCCGCCCAGGGGACGCGGTGGAGCTGTTCATGACCGCGGGGGTCGGCATGCCCGCTGACGCCGTCGCCGGCATGCGCCAAAGCCCGTTCTGGCCCGCCCTGGAAGCGGTCGCGCACACCATCGCCTACGACGGGCGGATCATGGGCAGCACCATGTCGGGCGCCCCGCTGCCCCACGACCGCTGGGCCGGGGTCACCGTGCCCGTCCTGGTCATGCACGGCACCGGCACCATGCCGTGGCTGATCACCGGGGCCCAGGCCATGGCCGATCTCCTGCCGACCGCGACCCTGCAGGCCGTGCCGGGTGAGCAGCACAGCGCCGCGGCCGACGTGCTCGCCCCCGCGCTGCGGCAGTTCACCCGAGGCCACCAGAGACACATGTGAGCAACGGGTACCCACGCTGTTCGGCCGTAGGTCAGCCGATCCGGCGCAGTTCGGCGCGGTAGCGGTTGGCCAGGTCCCGGTACATGCCGACGGCCTCGGCGACCCGGACCGCGAGTTCGGGAGCGGGGCGCGGGCGGGCCGGTACGCCGAGCGCGATGTGCCCGGCCGGCACGGTGGCGCCCTCGGGATGGACGAACGCGTCGGGGTGGATGTCCGGGGTCTGCCCGCCGAGCGCGTAGATCGCCATCAGCCGGCCAGCTTCAGGTTGTAGACCCGGGCCGCGTTGCCGGCGAGTACGAGCCGGGCCGTCTCCTCGTCGGGGCACAACGCGGCGACCGCGCGGGCGTTGCGGGCGATGCCGGGAACGCCGGGCCAGTCGGTACCGAAGATCATCCGGCGGGCGAGGCGGTCCCAGTTGTGCCTGGCGTAGTAGTCGCGCAGCCGGGACGGGGGCAGGCCGGACAGCTCGATCCAGACCCGCTCGTTGGACAGGGCCATGAACGCCGCGGCGTCGTACCACCAGCCGCGGCCGCCGTGCGCGAGCGCGACGTGCAACCGGCGGAAGTCGCGCAGCACGTCGTCGAGCAGGACCGGGTCGGCGAAGGCGTTGGACGAGCCGGGGAAGGTACTGGTGCCGCAGTGCACCACGAGTGGGATGCCGGCGGACTGGCACAGCTCGTAGGCGGGGTACAGCGACCGGTCGTTGGCGGCCACGCCAGCATGTACCGGATGGATCTTGCAGGCGACGGCGCCGAGGTCGAGCTGCCGCGCCAGCTCCTCTTCGACCGGGTAGTGCAGATGCGGGTTGACGTTGGCGATGAGCTTGACCCGCGCGGGGTTGGCCGCGGTCAGTGGCAGCATGTCCTCGACCGGTTGGATGCCGGTGGCCTTGGGGCTGTACTCGGCGAGGACCAGGGCGATGTCGACGCCCTCGGCGGCGAGGAACGCGTCGAAGCGGGCAGGGTCGACGCTGCCCCCGGCGTCGTAGACGCGGGCGATGGCGGACCCGCCGCCGAAGTCCTGCGCCCACTGCCGCCACGCGGGCTTGAGCGTCGGCAGCCGGGCGGCGTGCAGGTGGACATCGACGAGTGGCCGGCCGTCGAGCATCAGCGCACCGTGCCGGTGGCCGCCGCAAGGTAGCTCATCACGCCATCACCTTACGGGGGACCGGTGGTTCTCCGGTGCCACGCCGGCGCAGCATGATCTCGAAGAGCCCCCGGCCGAGGATGATGCCGGTCAGCAGCTTCACTTGTGGCACAGGGTGGTGGCCCCGCGTCTGGCGGACGCGGGGC
>JBBWZQ010000050.1:0-5363 GCA_039649115.1 Micromonosporaceae bacterium
ACTTCTCCATCGACCTGCCCGAGGCGGCCGTGGCGATCCAGGTGTCGGGCACGTTCGGCTCGCGGCAGGAGGAGGCGCAGCGGCTCGGCCGGGTACTGCGCCCGAAGGCGGACGGCCGGCAGGCGCACTTCTACACCGTGGTGGCCCGGGACACGATCGACACGGAATATGCCGCGCACCGGCAGCGGTTCCTCGCCGAGCAGGGATACGGCTACACGATCGTGGACGCCGACGACGTCCTGGCTCCGTAGGGCTAGGCGCCGTACCCCTGGTCGACGATGCGCTTGGCCGAGAGGGCGTACTGCTGCGGGTCGTCCGGAGCGAAGGTGGCGAGCCCGTCGACGTACCGGTTGTACATGCAGAACGCCGCCGCGATCAGTACCGTGTCGTGGATCTCCAGGTCGGTCGCCCCCTCGGTACGGGCGGCATCGATCATCTCGCGGGTGACCGCACGCGCGTCGTCCCGCACGGTACCGGCGATGCGCAGCAGGGCGCGCAGCTTGGCGGAGATCGGCGCGGTCTGCGGGTCGTGGCACACCTGATCCACGAGCGTCATGCCCTCGTCGAGCTGCGCCGCGGCGAAGGCCGAGTGCGACGCGCAGCAGAACCGGCACTCGTTGAGCCCCGAGACGTACGCGGCGATCAGCTCGCGCTCGCCGCGACTGAGCGGATGCGGCCCGCGCAGGAGCACCTCGGCCAGCTCGTTGAGCGGCTTCGCGGTCTCCGGACGGAACCGCATCGGGCCGGTGATGCCCGGAAACTCGGTCTCGTCGACACCCAGGTCGATGTGCGCCATCGATCACTCCCTCCCACGCCCGGTCATGACATTCCCAACGCGCCGGCGGCAAGCGCGGTGCCCTCCAGGCGCGCGCGTACCTTCGCCCAGGCCGTCTCCCGCGAGGTCGACACGTCGTCACCGAACGGCGCGAACCCGCAGTCGTCGCAGGTGCCGAGCAGGTCCGGCGGCAGGTACCCGGCGGCGAGCAGGACCCGGTCGCGCACCTGGGCCGGCGTCTCCACCACCGGATCGATCGGATCGGTCACGCCGACGAAGATCCGCTGGTCGGGCCGCCTGTGCTCGGCGATCGCGGCCAGCACGCGCTCGGGCTCCCGCTCACTCGCCAGCTGGATGTAGAACGCGCCGGCGTGCAGCGAGAAGAGGCTGGGCAGCAGTTCGGCGTAGTCGACATCGAGGCTGTGCGTCGAGTCCTGGTCGCCGCCGGGACAGGTGTGTACCCCGATGCGGGCCTGCTCGGCGGGCGTGAACCGGTCGAGGACGCGGTTGACGATCGCCACGAGCGAGCCGAGCAGGTTCTTCGAGGGGTCGAGCTTGACCGACAGCCGCCCCTCGGTGAAGTCGAGCTGCACGCACCGCGCGCCGGCCTCCAGCGCGCCACGGATGTCCGCCTCGGCCTCGTCGGCGAGGTCGCCGAGGAATGCCTCCCGGTCGTACCCTTCGATGCCGGCCGGCGGGTACAGCAGGCTCAGCGCGGACGGCGCGATCACGGCCTGCTTCACGGGTGCCGTCGCGTGCCGCAGTGCCGCCCGCACATACCGCTCGGACCGGACGGCGTACCGGAAGGGGCCCGCGGTCAGCCTCGGCAGTTGCCGGGTGTGGCCGTCGGCGAACGGGATGACCGCACCATCCGGTGCCAGGTTGGCGAGACCGTCCAGGGGGTACGTCGCGAAGCTGGGCTTGGTCTGCTCGCCATCGGTGACGACCGGTGAGCCGAGCGCCTCGAAACGCGTGATCGTGTCCCGCACCGCGTCGTCGTACAGCGCATCGAGTGTGTCCCGCCCGATCCGGCCGTCCGCATGGTCCCGGAGGCCGGCGAGCAACGCAGCGGGCCGCGGCATACTCCCGATCGGTTCGGTCGGCAGGCTCACATACATCAATGTAGTGGACGGCCCGGGCCTCGGCCATCTCCGAGAGTGCTGGCTCGCCCGCCACCCGGCACATTGGGATCATGTCTGTGCCGCTGGCCGCCCGGCGCCCGCTGATTGATCTACCTACCGCACCGCGTCAGGCCAACGGCCAGCCGGAGACCCCGGTGGGCCGGCGGGGCGCGCCGGCCCACCGGGGTGCCTCACCCGGTGAAAGTGGCGTTGATCGAGGTGAACTGCCAGTTGGACTGGGAGATGCCGCTGCAGTTCTCCACGACCCCGCCGCCGGGGCAGGGCCGGTCCCGGTTGACCGACCAGACGGCCAGCCGGGCCAGGTGGTGCTGCTGGGCGTAGTCGCGGATGCCCTGGAACGTCGAGGGCGAGACCGTCTCGTTCGAGTCGGTGATGCCGTTCATCGACGAGATGCCCATGTGCGCGTACGCCGTGCCGGCGGACCAGCCGAACACGCTCGTCAGGTCACCCCTGAGCCCTTCGGACGCGTTGGTCGTGTCCGCGAGCATGTTCGAGCCGCCGAAGTCGAACGGCATGATGGTGAACACGTCGACGTCGGCGCCCAGCGCGGCTGACTGGCTGATCAGGCGGGTACCCCACGAGTCCGGTCCGCCGGTCGTGGTGCCGAACGTCACGATCGTCTTGATACCCGGGTTGTTCTGCTTCACGATCTTCAGCGCGCCGAGGATCCGGTCCTCCACCGTCGCGTTCTGGAACTCGTCGGTGTTCTCGATGTCGATGTCGATCGCCGGCAGCCGGTACGCGTTGATCACCTGCTGGTACGCGGCCGCGAGCGCGCTGGCGGACGAGCAGTTGGGGCCCAGCTTGTTGCCGCTCCAGCCGCCGAACGAGATGACCACGTTGCCGCCGGCGGCCCGGATCGCGTTGATGTTCTGCTGGTCCACGCCACCGGTCAGGGGACGCTGGCTGTCCCAGGCGGGGGTGCAGCCGCCGCCGGAGAGCATGAAGGCGAGTGTGAACCACTTGACGCCGGTCGCACTCATCACGGTGGTGGGTGACGGCGGGTCGCCCCAGCCGAAGTACAGGTACGGCGCGCCAACCCCGCCGCCGGTGCCGCCGGTAGGGGTCGGGCTGGGACTGGGCGTGACACTCGGGCCCGGGCTCGGTGTGCCTCCGCCCGCGCACGAAGCGCCGTTGATGGCGCAGTTGGTGGGTGACCCGGAGCCGCCGCTGACGATGAAGCCGAAGGTGACACTGGAGCCGGCCGCCACCGTGCCGTTGTATTCCCGGTTCTTCGCCGTGACGTGCTGCCCGCCGGTGCTGACCAGAGCATCCCAGTAGCTGCCCATGGACACGCCGGCCGGCAGGTCGAAGGTGACCGTCCAACTGCTGATCGCGCTGCCGGTACCGTTGGTGATCGTGTACTTGCCCTGGTAGCCGCTGCCCCAGTCGGAGTCCCTGCTGAAGCTGGCGGTGACCGACCCGGCGGCGCCGGCCGCGGTCGCGGTCAGCGCGACACCGGCTCCCAGCACAGCCACGGCCGCGAGGGCGAGAAGTGCGCGCCCGGGTCGCAGAGCCATTGCCCCTCCCCAATGTAGTGACGGATGCGAATGAACACTACAGTGAGGATTATTAACAGTAAAGCTTCTTACCCAAGCGTTAAGGTTGGGCCCGCTCAGGCGGGCTGGGCGGCGCCGCGAACCTCCGGCGCACCGAGGCGCGCCGCGTCCGCCGCCAGGTCGTCGGGCATCCGCTGCGACTCCCGCTCGGCCGCGACCCGGGCCACGTAGTGCTCCACCTCGCGGGCCCGGGTGGCCGCGTCCCAGCCCAACTGCCCGCCCATCAGTTCGGCCACGTGCGCCGCGGTCTCCACCCCCCGGTGCGTGGTCTCGATGGAGATCCGGGTACGCCGGGTCAGCACGTCCTCCAGGTGCAGCGCACCCTCGGCGCGGACCGCGTACACCGCCTCGGCCGCCAGGTACTCCGGCGCACCGGCGAGGGGGTGGCCCAGCCCCGGCTCCCCCGCGATCAGGTCCAGCAACTCCGTGCTCAGCGCGCCGTACCGCTCCAGCAGGTGCTCCAGGACTCCGACACTCACCCCGTGCCGGCGCGCCAGGTCGGCCCGGTTGATCCACATAGGACGGTACCCGTCGGCGCCGAGCAACGGGAGCTGATCCGTACCCGAGGGGGGCACACCCGGGCCGAGCCGCCGGGCGGCCCGGTCGATCACGTCCGCCGCCATCACCCGGTACGTGGTGTACTTCCCGCCGGCGACCAGCATCAGGCCCAGCATCGGCTCGACCACCGCGTGTTCCCGGGACAGCTTCGAGGTCTGGTCGTTCTCCCCGGACAGCAGCGGGCGCAGGCCCGCGTACACCCCCTCGATGTCCGATGTGGACAGAGGGCGGTCCAGCCAGCGGTTCACCTGTTCCAGCAGGTAGGCGATGTCCCGGGCGGACGCGGCCGGATGGGCCCGGTCCAGCGCCCAGTCCGTGTCGGTGGTACCGATGATCCAGTGCCCGCCCCAGGGCAGCACGAACAGCACCGAGGTCGGGGTACGCAGGATCAGCCCCGCGTCGCCGCTGATCGCCGAGCGCGGCACCACCAGGTGCACGCCCTTGCTCGCGCGCACCCGCAGCGCCGGCCGCACCGGGTAGGCCGGATCGTCCAGCAGCTCCGAGATGTCGTCGCTCCACACGCCGGTCGCCGCGACCACGGTGCGCGCCGCGACCGGGAACTCCGCGCCGGACTCCATGTCCCGCACCAGCGCGCCGGTGACCTCGCGGGCGTCGCGCACCAGACCCACCACCCGCGCGCTCGGCACGATCGCCGCGCCCAGGCTCGCCGCGGTGCGCGCCATCGTCGCCACGTAGCGCGCGTCGTCCACCTGGCCGTCGTAGTACTCGATCGCGCCGCTCAGCACGTCCTCGCGCAGCGACGGGAACAGCCGGCGGGCCCTGGTCCTGGACAGGTGCCGGTGCACCGGCATGCCCCGACCCGAGCGGGAGCCGAGGACGCCGGCGAACGCGTCGTACAGGGAGACGCCCGCCCCGTAGTAGGCGCGGTGCCAGGGCTCGGTCAGCGGTACCAGGATGGGCAGCGGGCGCACCAGGTGCGGGGCGAGCCGGCCGGCCAGCAGGCCACGCTCGCGCAGCGCCTCGTGCACCAGGCCGAACTCCAGTTGCTCCAGGTAGCGCAGGCCGCCGTGGATGAGCTTGCTGGACCGGCTGGAGGTACCGGAGGCCAGGTCCCGGGCCTCGACGAGCGCCACGGACAGCCCGCGCGCCGCCGCGTCGAGCGCCGCTCCGACGCCGGTCACCCCGCCGCCGATGATCAACACGTCGAACCGGTGCACACGCAGCAGCGCCAGGTCAGCCCTCCGCCGCTGCGGGGAGAGCTGGGAAGCGGCATACCGCGAGACGGTCGGGTCACGCACACTTACACGGTAACCACTCGGTAACGCGGTACGGAGGGGCGGGGCCGGTGAAGGCGGGGACCAAGGCCGT
>JBBWZQ010000116.1:0-11965 GCA_039649115.1 Micromonosporaceae bacterium
TGCGCGTCGCCTCGATCCACACGTACCCCGTGAAAGGGTGTCATCGCGTGGACCACGACGGCGCCGCGGTGGAGCCGTGGGGTCTGGCCGGCGACCGGCGCTGGATGCCCGTCGACGAGGACGGCCAAGTGGTCAGCCAGCGGGAGGAGCCGCTTCTCACGCAGGTGCGGCCCTCTACTGTGGACGGCGGCATCATCCTCTCCGCACCCGGCATGCCCGAGCTCAAGGTGCCGGCCGTCGCCGGTGCGCTGGCCGACGTGACGATCTGGCGGTACCCGCTGCCGGCGAGCCTGGCCGGAGACGAGGCTGACGAGTGGCTCAGCGCGGGTCCGCATCGGCGACGTGGTGTTCCGGGCCGCGAAGCCGTCCAACCGCTGCATCATGACGACCAACGACCAGGAGACGGGCGAGCGGGGCACGGAACCGCTGCGCACGCTGGCCAGGTACCGGAAGATCAACCAGCTGTTGTTGTTCGGTCTGAACCTGATCCCGGACGGCACCGGCTGGATCTCGGCCGGCGACGAGGTGGAGATCCCGTAGCTCGTGCCGCCCGGTGCCCGCGCGTCTGACTCGGCGCGCCGGCCGGGTGGATCGCGAGTGGCGGATGTCGACCATGTTCTGCCGCGCCGAGGGCGGTCGGGCCCTAGCGAGTGCTCGACGAGGGGCTGGCGGGCGTCTCCGGAGTGCTGGCCGGACTGAGGTTCACATGATGCCCACTCAGCCAGGCCAGGGTGACGATGAGCAGCGCGATGAGGATCACGGCGAACTTGGCGAAGCCGCCGACGCCTGCCCAGGCCGTCTTGCGCAGGCCGGGCATGGAATCCTTCACCTTCCGGTGGGCGATCCAGCCCAGCCGCATGCGGGCGAAGGCCGCGCCCGTCAGCGCGCCGACTCCCATGCCGGCCCAGAACAGGCCCGAGCCGAGGACCCGGTTGACAGCATCGGCGGCGAGGATCATGCATGCATGATGGTCGATCAAAATTGGCTCGTCACTGGGACGATCGGTCAATACGTACATGTGCCATCTTTGCTGTCAATCGCGGTTCGGCCGCCGCCGGGGCACAATCGTCGTCCGGTGCGCAGGCATTCAGCCGGTCGACGGCGCCATAAGTCCTTCACGTTCCGCCACCTGCGCGGCAGGCTGCGCGCGGAGGAGGTGTCGCTTACCGGGTGCGGACAGAACCGGGCGCCGCGCGGGCGCCGGAGCAGTTGGCGCGCTGCGGAGCGAGATCCCACTTACGGTGGGGCCGGTGAGAGTCGAACTCACACTGGCGCGGACCTAAACCGCGTGCCTCTGCCATTGGGCTACGGCCCCGCGCTGCGATGGTACCGCCACCGTCGTCCGCCGTCGCCGGGCCGTGGGCCTCAGGCGAGGCGGGTGACTTCCACCTTCACACCCAGGTGCGAGCTGGGTGGGCCGTTGTAGATGCCCTTGAGCGGCGTCACGTCCGTGTAGTCGCGGCCGCGGGCCACCAGGACGTGCCGCTTGCCGGTCGGTACCCCGTTCGTCGGGTCGTACCCTTCCCAGCCGCCGCACCACCACTCCACCCAGGCGTGGCTCTGCCCCTCGACCGTCTCGTCCGCGATCGCGTCCTTCTTCGGGTGCAGGTACCCGGAAACGTACCGGGCCGGGATCCCCAGCGAGCGCAGCAGCGCCACGGTCAGGTGGGCGATGTCCTGGCAGACGCCCTTGCGCAGCTCCCACGCCTCCTGCGCGCCGGTCTGCACCCCGGTCGAGCCCGGCACGTAGGCGACCGTGTCGCCGACCCAGCCAGCCAGCCGGCGGGCAGCCTCGCGCGGTCCGGCGCCGCCGGCCGCCTCCGCCGCGAATTCGCGCAGCGGCTCGTTGATGGCGGTACGCGGCGTCTCCACCAGCAGCTCCGCGTACTCGTCCAGAGTGGACCGTCCACGCAGGACGTCCCAGCCGACCTCCTCGATCGGGCCCGGGTCGTTCACCTCGACCAGGCTGCTCGCGGTCACCCGCAACTGCTGGTGCGGCCGCTGCAGGTCGAAGACGGTGACCTGGCTGCCCCAGTAGTCGTGGTACCGCCACGTCGACGCGGACGGCGACACCTCCACCTGGCTGAACAGGGTCAGCTGGTGCGGGAGCGTCATCGGCGTCATCCGCGCCTCGTTGTAGGACGCGTAGGCGGTGTCCGGGTAGGTGAACCCGGTGATGTGGTTGATGCGCAACCGCCAGGGTGTCACCAGACCCCCTCGTGTTCCCAGCTCACCGGCGCCGCCTGCTGGAAGTAGCGGGCGGCGACGGCGGCACTCGCCGCGGCGCAGGCGTGTTGCAGCGCGCGCAGGTGCGCGGGCAGTTCGGCGACCAGGGACCTGATGTCCGCGTACTCCAGGCGGGTGCGCGCCTGCCCGATCGGGCGCCGGGCGGCGTCGGTCATGCCGGCCCGCTCGATGCTGGGCGTCAGCTCGCGCAGGCACTGCTCGGCGGTGGTCAGCGCGTGCAGCGCGGAGCGCGGGAACAGCCGGTCGAGGAGCAGGAACTCCGCGACTCTCTGCGGCTGGAGGGCGCCGCCGTGGGTGCGCAGGAACGACTCGTCCGCGCCGCACGCCCGCAGCACAGTGCGCCAGTCACCGGCGCCGCGCGGCCCGACGCTGTCACCGGCGAACTCCGGCAGCAGCTGTACCGACAGCAGCCGCGCCATCATGTCCACCCGCTCCAGGCTGCGGCCCAGGATCAGGAAGCGCCAACCTTCGTCACGGCTCATGGTGGACTCGGCCAGGCCGGCGAGCACGGCGGCGCGCTCCCGCACGAAGGCGAGGAACAGCGTGGGGCCCAACCGCTCCGCGGCGAGCTGGCGTGCCGGCAGGGTGTGCCAGGTGACGTTGAGGCACTCCCACATCTCGGTCGATATGGTCTCCCGCGCCCCCCGGGCGTTCTGCCGGGCGGCGGCCAGGGCGCCACTGATCGAGCTGGGGTTCCTGGTGTCGAAGGCGAGCCGCTCCAGAGCGTCCCCACTGGACAGTCGCTCGTCGGCCGACGGCTTGGTGCCCAGGATCGCCAGCAGCGAGCGGCAGGCCGCGTCCTCGTCGGACCACGGGTCCTCCAGCAGCCGGTTGAGGAAGGCGTCGAGGATCCGGGCGGTGTCGTCGGCCCGCTCGACGTAGCGGCCGATCCAGAACAGTGACTCCGCGATCCGGCTGAGCATCCCCGTACCCCTTATTGCTGGCCGTGGCCGCCGTCGGCCACGGCATCCTCGGGGGCGATGTCGTGCGGGATGACCTCGATGCTCATCGGTGCGGCGTGCGGCCGCGGCGCCGGCGTCGGCGGCGGCTCCTCGGCCAGCACCCAGGTGTCCTTGGACCCGCCGCCCTGGCTGGAGTTGACCACGAGCGCGCCCTCGGGCAGCGCCACCCTGGTGAGCCCGCCGGGCAGCAGCCACACGTCGCCGCCGTCGTTGATGGCGAACGGCCGCAGGTCGATGTGGCGCGGCGCGACCTGACTGTCCACAAGAGTCGGTGAGGTGGACAGTGCCACGGGACGCTGCGCGATCCAGCCTCGCGGATCGGCGGCGACCGCGGTGCGCAGCGTGTCCAGAGTGGACCGGTCCGCCTGCGGGCCGATGACGATCCCCTTGCCGCCCGCGCCGTCGACCGGCTTGAGTACCAGCTCGGCGAGGCGGTCCAGCACGTCCACGAGCACGTCGTGGTCGTCCAGCCGGAACGTCTCCACATTGGAGAGGACCGGCTCCTCGTGGAGGTAGTAGCGGATCAGGTCGGGTACGTAGGTGTAGAGCAGCTTGTCGTCGGCGACGCCGTTGCCGATGGCGTTGGCGAGCGTCACGTTGCCGGCCCGCGCCGCGTTCACGATGCCCGGGCAACCGATCACGCTGCCCGAGCGGAACTGCAACGGGTCCAGGAACTCGTCGTCGACCCGCCGGTACACCACGTGCACCGGCCGCTCGCCCTGGGTCGTGCGCATCCGTACCCGGTTGCCGTTGCACACCAGGTCGCGACCCTCCACCAGTTCGACGCCCATGAGCCGGGCCAGCAGCGCGTGCTCGAAGTAGGCGGCGTTGTAGACACCCGGGGTGAGTACCACCACGCACGGGTCGGTGACTCCCTCGGGGGCGGCGGACCGCAGCGCGGCGAGCAGCCGGACGGGGTAGTCGTCCACCGGGGTCACCCGGGCGTCGGCGAACAGGGTCGGCAGGGTATGCGTCATGGCGCGCCGGTTCTCGATGACGTAGCTCACCCCGGACGGGATGCGCAGGTTGTCTTCGAGCACCCGGAACCGGCCGTCCTCGTCCCGGATGAGGTCGACGCCGCTGATGTGCACCCGTACCCCGTTGGGCGGCCGGATGCCGAACGCCTCCCGGTGGAAGTTGGCGCTCGTCGTGACCAACCGGCGCGGTACCACCCGGTCGCGCAGCACCTCGCCGCGCCCGTACACGTCGTCGAGGAACGCCTCCAGGGTGCGTACCCGCTGCCGGACCGCGCGGGTGATCTCGTCCCACTCGACCGCGTCGATGATCCGGGGGATCAGGTCGAGCGGGAACGGACGCTCCTCGCCCCCGTAGGCGAAGGTGACGCCGCGGTCGGTGAAGACCCGGGCGAGCTGGTCGGCACGGTAGCGCAGGTCGCCGCCGGACCACGGTTGCAGCGTGGCGAACAGCGACTGGTACGCGACGCGTACCTGGCCGGGCGCGGTGAACATCTCGTCCCAGGCGTTCGCCATCGCGTAGGAATCGAAGATGTCCGCCATGACGGGACCTTACGTGAGATCCGTTACCGGCACATTACGCCTGCTCACCCCCGCTTCGGCCGCGTTACCGGCTGATCATGCGAGGTCGCGCAGGAGTTTCGCGACGTGCCCGGTGGCCCGGACGTTGTACATCGCCTTCTCGATGCGGCCCTTCTCGTCGATCACGAAGGTGGACCGGATGACCCCGGTGACCGTCTTGCCGTAGAGCTGCTTCTCGCCGTACGCGCCGTAGGCGGTGAGGACCTTCTTGTTCTCGTCGGAGACGAGCGGGAACGTGAGCATGTCGCGCTCGCGGAACTTGGCGAGCTTGGCCGGCGAGTCCGGGGAGACGCCCACGACCTGGTAACCGGCCGCGCGCAGGGAGTCCAGCGAGTCCCGGAAGTCGCACGCCTGCTTGGTGCACCCGGGGGTCATCGCGGCCGGGTACGCGTACAGGACGACCCGCTGGCCGCGCAGGTCGGCGAGGGACAGCGTCTCGCCGGTATCGGTCGGCAGGCTGAAGTCGGGAGCCGTGTCGCCGGGTTCGAGTCGCACGGGTGCTACGGCATTCGTCATACCGCCACCCTATCGCCGCCTACGCCACCGAACCGGCGGGTACGACCCAGCTCGTCGGCTGGCCGGTCACCGCGGCGATCGCGTCGAAGTCCCTGTCGTAGTGCAACACGGTCAGTCCGTTGACCTCGGCGCACGCGGCGGTAAGAAGGTCAACCGTGCCGGCCGTCCGGTGCTGGGACTTGTGCGCGAGCAGCGACTGGACCTCAGCGGCGCGTGCGCACGCCTCAGGAGTGATGGGTAGCACGGTGCAGACCGACTCCCACACCATCTTCAACTTGCGGTACTCGGAAGCTCGTGCGCCGAACAGCACTTCGAGGAGTACGGGGGTGCTGACGGCGATCGCGTGCTCGTTCATGAGCGGGCGAAGCACTGCGGCGACCGGCGGACGGAGGCGGAGCCGGGCAAGCGCGCTTGTGTCGGCGAGGTAGCGAAGGGTCATACCGCTGCGTGGTCAGCGCCGTGGTCCGGTTCCCGCCGGGCGTCATGACGCAACTGGTCCGCGTCGTCGTACTCGAACGCCGGGCCGTTCATCATGTCGATGAGGAGATCGACCTTCCGGTGCTGAACCGCGCTGCGCAGTGCCGCCGTCACGGCCTCCTCATCAGATCCGCCGAACAACTCGCCGGCTTCGTCGACGAGGTCGTCATCGACTCGAATGTGCCTCGTTGTCATGACTCACCCGTCCTCCACTGGTCCGTTCAAGAGTACGCCGACCGGCGTCGTGGTCGGGGAGGGCGGCGGGGAGAGGGAGCGCAGCCGCAGGACCGAGGCGGCCGCGACCCCCAGGCCACCGGACACCGCGAGCAGCACCAGCACCCGGGCCAGCCCGGCCGGCCAGGGCTGCGGCACGACCCCGTGCGCGAACACCGCCGCGTTCGCGATCCCCGAGAACAGCGCCAGGCAGGTGCCGGCGATCGCGAGCGCGAGGTCGGCGGCCGGGCGGTGCAGCGCGGCGTACGTGCCGGCGGCGACCGCGGCCAGGGCGCACACCACGGGCCACGTCTGCTGGGCGAGTACCGCCCGTGCCACGCCGGCCGCCGTCAGGGCACCGCTGTCGAGGGCGGTGCCGAGCGCGTACCCGGCGGCGGCCAGCCCGCAACCGATCGCGACCAGCGCCGGCCAGCGGGCGGCGGCCGGGGACCTGAGCAGGCCGAGTCCGGCGAGCGCGGTGCCGAGCAGGAGGCAGCCGGCCCACCAGATGGCCGGCGATGGCGGGGGTACCCAGTCCAGCGTGCCGGTGACCGTGAACGTCCGGACCCCGTCGCGCAGCGGTACGGACCAGTCGCGGATGTGGTGCGCGGTGCCCGGATCGGCCAGCACGTTCGACGGCGGGCGGGCGGCGATCCAGTGGGTGCGCTGGTCGTGCCAGAGCACCGCGGGCGTGCCGGACAGCCGCTGCCACGCCGGTGCCACAGCGGGACCGGCGCCCGGCGGCGGTGCCACCCCACCGGTGAGCGTCTCGTTGATGTACGCCGTGGGGGAGTTCGCGTTCTGGTCCACCCCGTCCGGCCTGACCTGCAGGTACGGCTCGCCGGCGTAGCCGAGCACCTCGATCGTGCGGCGGGTGTGGTTGACCAGTTCCAGGCGGGCACCGGCCTCCACCACCCGGACGGTCAGCCCCGGCAGCGGCGGTGTGATCCCGGTGACCGCGGTCCGGTAGTCGCTGGCGGTGGGCGCGTCGGCGGTGTGCGCCTGGGCCGGCGTGCCGATGGCGAGCGCCACCAGCACACCGGCGAGGACGGCAGCGCAGCGGGCGATCACGAGGCGGCGGTCACCGCGGTCTTGATCGCGTCGGGGGACGCCGTGACCTGCTTGCCGGCCACGAGCACCGTCGGCGTGCCGTTGACGTTGTGCGCCGCGGCGGCGTCGGTGTTGTGCGCCATCCAGGATGCGTACCTGCCGGCCCGTACGCACTGGGCGAAGGACGGGTTGATCAGGCCGACCCCGGCGCCGATCTGCACCAGCTGGTCGTCGGTCAGGCCGGCACCGCCCTCGGCCGGCTGCTGCGCGTACAGCGCCTTGGTGTACTCCAGGAACTTGCCGCCGTCCGCGGCGCACCCGGCCGCCGAGCCGGCCCGGGTCGAGTACCCGCTCGGGTTCGTGTTCTGGTCGAGGATCGCGATCGGCCGGTACACCAATCTGATCTTTCCGTCCTTGACCAGCTGGTCCAGGGCGGACGACGCGGAGTCCTCGAAGTTCTTGCAGTTGGGGCAGAGATAGTCGACGTACAGGTCGACCGGCACCTTGCCGGCGGAGACCACGATGCCGGTGGTGTCGGCGGTCGCGTGCGCCGGGGTGGCATAGCTCGGCGGCTTCTGCGCCTGGTACACGGTGAACCCGATCAGCCCGGCCGCCACGACACCCACCACGGCCACGATCGAGATGATCATGTTCCGCCGGTGCCGCTGCTCCTTGGCGAGCTGCTCCCGGATGAACCGGTTGGCCTGCTTCTGCCTGCTTCGAGAACGCACGTCACATCTCCTTCGACCGGTTGCGGGATGCCTGCGGCGGCTCGCCGAGGAGAACGGCGTCCAGGCCGAGCCGGGTGCGCGGGCGCCACGCGAGGAACACGGCGACGAGCAGCAGGGCCACGTCGCGCAGGAGGTCGCCGAGGTAGCTGGGGTGCACCCCGGCCGGCAGCGCGCCGCCGGTGCCGAAGCAGCCGCAGTCGATGGACAGGCCGCGGGCCCATACCGACGCGATGCCGCCGATGTAGCCGAGCAGCAGCGCCGCGCCGAGCGCGGCGACCGCCCGCGTGGCCAGGCCGGCCAGCAGGAACAGGGCCAGCGTGAGCTCCATGAAGGGCAGCGCGGCGCCGACGATCTTGGCCATTTCAAAGGGCATCAGCTGGTACGCGTTCACCGCGCGCCCCGATCCGGCCAGGTCCGTCACCTTCGACGCGCCGGCGGCGAAGAACACACCGGCGAGTACCAGCCGGGCCAGCGTGCCCAGCCACGGTGCCAGCACCACGAACCGGAGGCGGGCCTCCTGCGCCATCGTCACACTCGTATAGTCGCGGTTACCGGGCCGCGAGTTCCGTCCAATTGGTCACTTTCACCCCGGGAGCCGCCGGCACTGACCGGGCGCTCAGCTCGCCCGCGCCGCGTCCAGAGCGTCCACGAGCTGCATCCGGGCGCGGGCCACCCGGGACCGGATGGTGCCGACCGGCACCCCCTCGACCGCCGCCGCCTCCTCGTACGACAGCCCCAGCACCTGGGTGAGCACGAACGCGCCGCGCCGGTCCTGGGGCAGCCGGGACAGCAGGTCCTGCGCGCCGACCAGGCCCGCGTGGTCCGGCGTGGCGGCGGCCTGCGGGCCGGACGCGAGCGTGGCGGCCAGCCGGCGCCGGCGCTGTGCCGCCCGGATGTGGTCGGCACAGGCGCGCCGGGCGATGCCGAGCAGCCAGGTACGCGGCGAGCAGCGGCCCTCGAAGTCGTCGAGTGCCCGGAACGCCCGCAGGTAGGTCTCCTGGGTCAGATCGTCCGCCGCGCCGGGATCGACCAGGCCGGCGACGAACCGCCACACCTCGGGCTGGGTCGCGCGGACGAACGCGGCCGGGTCGCGCAGCAGGTGCTCGCCCTCGGGCGAGCTGGCACGCTGGGCGCGGGTCACGGCGCCCAGGATACGCGAAATGTCGGTGGGAACTTCTCCTCGGTGCGGAGCGACTAAGTAGCCGTGATGTGCGAGGAAGTACGGTTTGCTCTATCGGCTCGTATCGATGGCGAGGAGCCCGGCCAGCCGCCCGAGGCGATCGAGGCGCACCTGGCCGGCTGCCCGTCCTGCGTGACCTGGCAACAGGACGCCCAGCGCGTGACCCGGGCGGTACGGGTGCAGCCGGCGCGGGTACCCGATCTGACTGATTCGATCATGGCGACGGTGGCCGCGCGGGCAGACGGGCAGCGCCCACCCGTGGCCGCGGAAGTTCCTGACCGGGAGGCGCGGGCTACCGCGCGGACCCGCGAACTCTCCGCGGAAGCGCGGCGGCAGGTGCTGCGGGTGGCGGTGGCCGCGGCGGCGGTGGTCCAACTGGCACTGGCGCTGCCCGTCCTGCTGGATCCGACGGGGGCTCCGGCCGGCATCCACGCCGGCCGGGAGATGGCCTCCTTCGACATGGCCGTGGCGGTGGGCTTCCTCCTCGCCGCGTACCGGCCGGCCCGCGCCCGGGCCTACGTGCCGGTCGCCCTGGTGCTGGCGCTCTGCCTCGCGGTGACCTCCGGGATCGACCTCGCCCGCGGCGCAACGGTCTTCAGCCACGAGATCGGGCACCTGGTCGCGGTGGTCCAGGCGGCCCTGCTCTACGGCCTGGGCCGGGCCAACCACGCCGCCGGCCAGCACCGGGTGCGCGAGGTGCCGACATGAACCGGGTGGCGAGGCTGCTGCTGGTGGCCCTGGTCGGCGGGCTCGGCATGCTCGCGTGCGGCGCCGCCCCGGCCAGCGCGCACGCCGGGCTGGTGCGCACCTCGCCGGTCCAGGGTTCGGTCGTGCAGTCCGCGCCCACCGAGGTGGACGTCACCTTCTCCGAGCACGTGACGCCGGTGACCGGAAAGGTCAAGGTGATCTCGCCGCAGAGCACGGACATCGCGAATGGGCAGGTCACCGTCGCCGGCCGGGTGCTGCACATCCCCGTGCGCAGCGACGTGCCGCGCGGCACGTACCTGGTCAGCTACCGGGTCATCTCGGCGGACAGCCACCCGGTCGGCGCCGGCTTCTCCTACTCGGTCGGGGCGCCGTCCAGCACCGGCAGTGCCCTCACCGACGCGGGCCGCACCGACCGTGCGGTGGCGATCGCCGTATCGGCCGCGCAGTACGTCGGCTATGCCGGGCTGGTCCTGATCGCCGGCCCGGCGCTGATGCTCTTCGCGCTCTGGCCGCAGCGGCTGTCCCGCACCGGGCCCACCCGGCTCGCCTACCTGGGCATCGGGCTGGCCTGGCTGGCCACCGTGCTGGAACTGCACCTCCAGGTGCCCTACTCGAACGGCGGGGGGTTGTTCAGCACGTCCGCGCACGACCTCGCCGACGTGCTGGGCAGCCGGTACGGCGTGCTGCACCTGGTGCGGCTCGGCATCCTGTTGCTCGCCGCGTTCCTGCTCGGGCCGCATCTCGCCGGGCACGGGGGCAAGGTCCGGCGCACGCTGCTGGTCATCCTGGGCATCGTCGGGGTGGCCACCTGGGGCATCTCCGGGCACCCCGGCGCGTCCAGCGCGCCGGCGCTGACCGTGATCTCCGATGTCGCCCACCTCACCAGCGCCGCGATCTGGCTGGGCGGCCTGGTGGTCCTGCTCGGCTTCCTGCTGCGCAAGGCGAACACCAGGGAGCTGGGCGCCATCCTGCCGATCTGGTCCAACTGGGCCACGATGGCGGTCGCCGTGCTGGTCCTGGCCGGCACCGCGCAGGCCCTCGTGGAGATCGGCGACGTGAACTCGCTGCTGCACACCACGTACGGGCAACTGGTCCTGCTCAAGGTGGGCCTGCTGATCCTGGTGCTCGCGGTGGCGGCGTTGTCCCGCCGGCTGGCCGCGCGCAAGCCGGGCCAGCAGACCGCGCGGCGGCTGCGCCAGACGGTACTCGCCGAGATGGTCGGGATCGTGGTGATCCTCGGGCTCGCCTCGGCGCTGGTACAGACCGCCCCGGGGCGTACCGTCACCACGGCCGCCCAGCAGGCCGCCGGGCCGTACTCGGTCACGCTCACCACCAAGCTGTACCAGGTGCAGATCGACATCGATCCGGCGAAGACCGGCGACAACGAGCTGCACCTGTTCGCGTACACGCCGCAGGGTGCCCCGCTGAAGGTCGTGGAGTGGCGAGGCTCCGCGGCGCTGCCCGCGCAGAACGTCGAGCCGATCAGCATCTCGCTGCTGCCGCTGACCGACTCGCACGCGACCGGGCAGATCGCGCTGCCCACGGCCGGCAGCTGGCAGTTCAGTTTCACGCTCCGTACCTCCGACATCGACGAGGCGACGGTCAGCACCACCGTGAAGATCACTTGATGGGAAGGGGAAGATCTGTGAATCGTCCGCTCCGCACCGGTTCCACGGCGGCGCTGCTGGCCGGTGCGGCCTGCGCGGTCGCCGTGCTGGGCTTCGCCGGGTCCGCCGCGGCACACGTCGTGGTGACGCCGGACCAGGCCACCGCGGGTGGTTTCGCCCGGCTGTCCTTCCAGGTACCGACGGAGAGCGACACCCTGTCGACGACCAAGGTCCAGGTGTTCCTCGACGCCACCCACCCGATCGCGAGCGTGCTGACCACGCCGGTCGCGGGCTGGACGGTGACCACCGCCACGACGAAGCTGGCCACGCCGATCAAGACCGACGACGGCGGCACGGTGGCCGAGGCGGTCAGCCAGATCACCTGGACCGCGAGCTCGCCGGCGAGCGCGATCAAGCCCGGCCAGTTCCTGGAGTTCCCGGTGTCCCTGGGCACGCTGCCGGACAATGTGGACAAGCTGGAGTTCAAGACGCTGCAGACCTACTCCGACGGCTCGGTGGTGCGCTGGATCGACGAGACACCGGCGGGCGGGCCGGAGCCGGAGCACCCGGCGCCGGTACTCGAAATAACCAGGGCCGCCGCGGACGGCGGGGCCATTGCGTCGGCGCCCGCCGGTGCGGCGCCGGCCGCCGCCGCGAAGAGCGACGGCGGCGCGGTCGCTCTCGGCGCGCTCGGCGCGGCGCTCGGCCTGGTCGGCGC
>JBBWZQ010000126.1:0-12149 GCA_039649115.1 Micromonosporaceae bacterium
GCCTGGCGTCCGGTGGCACCAACCCGTACGCGTACGTCAACAACCAGCCGACGATGCTGACCGACCCCCTCGGCACCAAGCCGAAGGGCAGCGGCGGCCTGCCGAACCGGGAATTCCCGGTCATCGACCCGGATCCGCAGTCGGCCATCCCGCCGGAAGAGTGGATCACGTCGGCGGAGGGTACCACCGCCGGCGAGACGCACCACTTCGTCGTCATGAAGGGCGGCCAGGTCCGGGCGATCTCCAATCGGCTCGACGAGTTCCAGGAGTACGACCCGGTGGAGGGGAACCTGTATCCCGGTCACACGAGCCTGGCCGAGAAGGAGTCAGTGTGGATGGCCGGGACGTTGGACCTCAGCGAGGAGGGCGCCTTCACCGAGATCACCAACTGGTCGGGTCACTACCATCCGAACGACAATCTGAAGGGCTTCCGTCCGATCGAGGAGGTCGCGCGGAAAGCACTGGGCGAGGCCGGGTTCGCCGGATCCGATACGGCCACCTGGAATCCCTGTTAGCAGTTAGTGGGGAGTCGCTCCGGCGGCCCCATCTCCCGAGGACGTGACGATGAAGATCGATGGGCCGGATGCAGGGGCCGCTCCGTGGGAGGTGGTCTGGGCCAGCGGCACAGACGACGACCCGCGGATGGTCCGCCGGTGGCGGGTCGGACCCGTGCGGACGGTCGCGTGGTCGGCTGGCTCTGGCCTCCCGCTCGTCGCCGCTGGTGTCCCCTCCGGCATCCGGGTTTGGGACATCGACGGTGGAACCCTGTGGACGGCCGCGGGGGAGCCGCTCTGCCTCGCGTTCGCGGACCCGACGCTCGTCAGCGGGCACACCGACGGGCTGCGGATCTGGGACGCTGCGACCGGGGCGCCGATCGGGCAGGTGACCGACATCGGGCAGGTGCACCAGCTGATCGTCGTGGACACCCCGGATGGGCCGCAGGTGTTGACGCGCAACGGGCGCGACCGGGTCCAGCGGTGGTGGCTGCCGTCCGGGCGTCCGGTCGACGGGCCAGCACTGCCCGCCGCACACGCCATCGCGGCCGGCCGGCTCGGTGACGGCCGGTTCGTGCTGCTGGCGGGCCTCGACGGCCTCGCGCTGCGGGATCTGGGCAGCGACGAGCAGACCTGGGTCGTCGAGCCGCCGGGGCTCAACCGGATCCGGGCCGTCGCGCTGAGCACTGGGACCGGCCGTGACCTGGCCACCATTGTCGGTGACAAGGGCCAGATCCAGACCCTGGACGTACGTACGGGCATCCCCCTGGCCGCGGCGATACCGCCGCCGGACGGACGCCACGAGCAGGCCCGGCGCCCGCGGATCGCCGTCGTGGGCGGCGTCCTGGCGGTGTCCGACCGGTGGCGGGTCCGGCTCTACGACCCGGCCACCTCCCGACCGGCCGGGCCGCCGCTGCCCGGCCCGGTCGCCGCGGCCACGGTCGCCGCGGCCGGGAACCTCCTCCTTACTTCCTCGGAAGAGGATCAGACGGTCGCGCTGTGGGACCTCAGCCGGTCGCCGGGACAGGAGCCGGGTCACGACGAGCGGGTCGTCGGGATCGCCCTTGCCGGCGCCGGCGTCGTGGTCAGCGCCGATGCCGGCGGTACGCTGCTCGTCCGCGACGCGGCCGACGGCCGCCTCCTGCACCCGCCGACGCGTACCGCGGTCCTGAACACCCGATCCGTGACGGCGTGGACGGAAGGCCCGGCGATCGTGGCGGCGACCGGTGCCGGCGAGCGGGATTTCCCTGATCCGTTCGTGCGGCTCCTGAACCTCACGACCGGCGAGCCCCTCCGACCGCCCATCGACACCCGGCAACGGCTCGTACGCCACCTGACGAGCGCCGGTCCCATGCTCATCACCCGGGACGGCCCGCTGCGAGCGTGGCGGATCGCCGACGGTGCCCTGCTGGACGAACGGATCCCCGTCGCGAGGTCCGGGCCGACCGGGTTCGGCGTGGGCAGCCGCGGCGGCCGGATCGTGGTGGCCACCTCCACGTACCGCGACCCGCTCGAGATCCAGGACCTGAGCGACCCGGACGCCGACCCGGTCCTCGTTCCCGACGCGGGCGACGGCCGGATCCTAACCGTCAGCGGGCCTTACATCGTTACCAGCGGGCGGGTCCTCGATACCACCGGGCGCACGATCGCCGCCGGCATCCGACGGCTGGCGGACGCTACCCTGGCCGCGGTGCGGGTGTGGCCGCAGGCGTACCTGGCCCATGAGGACGGCACGATCACGCTGACCGACCTGCTGACCGGCGACGACCTCGCCCCGCCGACGCTTTTGCCCAGTCCGGCGATCGGCCTGGCCACCACCGCGGACGGCGGCCTGCTGGTCGGCTACGGCAGCGATGTCACCCGGCTCAGCCCTCCTCTCCTCAGCCTCCCTGGCGTCGGGAAAGCCCGCTGACGGCACGCCTCACCTCATTGTGGCGGGCCGGCTTCCCCCGACCGGGGGGACCCATCAGCACTAACTGGCTGTCGATCAACAAGGATTACCTGCATATCAAGCAGATCAGTGCGCCGCCGACCGGATCCCTTGGCCGACCACGACCCACAGTCCTGCGGGTGCCGAGAACCTCATCCGTGCTGCTGAGGCGGCATGTTCGTATTCGTGGAGGAGCCCGCCGAGGCGATCGTGTCGGCGGATGTGCTGGTGTGTGATCGTGGCTGGGTCGGTGCGGCGGTCCGCTGGCGGAAGCCCGACATCGAAATGGGTTCCTGTCCGGGTCTGGATCTATTGAGCTGGCCGCCCGGTGCCGGGAATGCGATCGGTCGGCAGGGTCAGCTCCGGGCCGGGCCGCTCCAGGATGTGTGCCGGATCGTCGAGCGCGTCGACGTGCCACAGCCGCACCGCGACGGTGGGCGTCGCCAGCCGGCCGTCGTTGACCGTGCCCGGCGCGCCACTGGAGAGCTCGAGCCCGTCGATGTTGAGGCTGGTCAGATAGTCGCGTCCCGCCGGGCGCCGGGCCGGTAGCAGGGCGTCGGCCAGGTGCACCGCGTCCCACGCGGGTGCCAGGAAGGTACCCAGGTCGTTGGGAAAGCACGGCTGGCTGGTCAGCTTCACCGCGGCGTCGAGCGGGCAGGCGTGGAGTAGTTGCCGGTCCGGCGTTCCGCTGGCCCGGTCGACACACTGGAACGTGCCGGGGATGTTCAGCAGGCCGCGCTCGGCATAGATCTGCCTGGTGAAGGTCGCCATCGCGGCTGGCGTCAGGTCGGCGCAGCTCGGGCCGCCCACGTAGTAGTCCACCGGCCAGGGCGCGTTGCTGACCGCGCGCAGCTGGTAGTTGGCCATGAACCGGCTCACCGACCCGTCGGCCAGCACCAGCCGGGGCGCGGAGTGGCCACAGACGTCATCGATCCGCTGGACGAAGTCGGCGAACCGGGTCCACCGGTCGGCGAAGAACAACACCGTCGGCGGGCCGGAGGTGGCAGCCGCACACACCGACTCGTCGATCCGGTCCAGGCTGGACAGGTGCCGCGCGGTCGCGCCCGGCGCGGACTTGACGGTGAGCAGCAGGTCGTTGACGAGCGAGGTGGTGTACTGGTCGGTCGGGTCCAGGTGCTGGTAGACGTCCAGCCGGAAACCGCCCGGGAAGCGGTTCGTCAACCGGGTCATCGCGTCCTTCGCATAGTCCAGATTGGACGGTGCCAGTTGCAGGTACCCGGGGCGGTCCACGAACGGCCGGCCCGCCGCGCCCAGGTCCGCCAGCAGGTTCGGCGCGATGAACGGGATACCGGCATCCAGCAGCCGGTTGATCGCGCGCTGGGTGGTGTCGCGGCTGTCGCCGCCGCCGATGACCACCAGGCGCGGCCCGTACGCCTCGCGGTGGGCGATGAGCAGCCGGGCGATGTCGTCGGCGTGCGCCACGTCCTGGGCAGCATCGGCGATCACCACGTGCACCCGGTGGCCAGTGGTCGCCCGGATCTGCGCCTGCGCGAACAGCATCGCCCGCAGCTGGTCGCGCTCGGCCGGGTAGTCGCGGCCGTCCGCGCACCGGGTGGCGTCGGCCGGGGACGGCTCGCAGGACAGCGCGCCCAGCCAGACCACCGTCAGATCGCCGGCCCGCAGCGGCTGGTTGTGCTCCAGGATCCGGCGCTCCAGCGCGGTGGTGACCGGGTCCCGCCCGAACGCGGGCGCGGCGAACACCCCGGCGTCCACGTTGTCGAGCAGCCCGTAGCAGCGCTCACCGCCCGCGGTGGCGCTCAGCACGGTCATGCCGGTGGAGGTGGGCAGCGTGTAGCAGCCGTGCAGCACGCCGGGCAGCCAGTCGGCGCGGGTCCAGCCGAGGAAGCCGAGCATCAGCGTCAGCGCGGCCAGGATGGCCCGGTGCGCGGCGGTCAGCGCCGGCTCCTTGACCAGCTTGACCAGCTTGTCCGAGGCGACCAGCGGGAGCACCACGGCGCCCACCGACACGGCCAGCGCGCGGGCCTCGCCGCTGCCCTGAAACATGTTGGCCACGAACACTGTGCCGGCTGCGAAGACCACGGCGGTGCCGGCCAGCAGCCCCACCACCCGCAGATTCGAGCTGAGCAGCGTGGCAAGCGCCGCCAGGGTCACCGCGGCCAGGATCGTCCACACCCCCACGTAGCCGCTCACCGCCGCGCGGAGCACGAGGACCAGCAGGGCCAGCACGGCCGCCAGCCGGGCCCGGCCCCGGGTCACCGCCCGCGCCGCCACCCGGGCCGCCGCCGCCCACTCGTCGGACTCGGCGCCGGCCTGCCGCAGCAGCGGGCGCAGCCGGCCGAACAGCCAGATCGCCGCCCAGACCGCGCCGACCGCGGCCAGCGCCAAGAAAACTGACCAGAATCCGGCGGTACCGGAGACCAGCGCATCGCCGACCACGAGCGCCGCCAGCAGCACAGCGGCCAGCCGGAGTACGAACTCGGCGGTCAGCAACGACCGCAGGAACCGTCCTGCCTGTCCACGGTCGGGCATCACCACATGGTAGGCAGCCGCCGCCAACGCTCACTCTCGTCGATCCGTCCGGGTGGACCGACGCCGGACAACAGCGAGAGATCAGTACCATGCCGGGGAACACCGTGCGCCAGTTCCGAGGCCGCCCGAAGGCGCAGGTCGTTCGGGTCGGACAGGTCAGACGAACGCACCGGGCCGGGTCTCGGTACCCGGAGGATTTCCCAACGCTGGGCCCCGCGGCCTCGCGCTCACGCCGTGGGGGGCCACCGTGGAGGCCGGGCGCGACAGCGGCAGCGCCGGATCGCCCAGGCCGCCGACCATCGAGTCGAGCAGTTGCAGCATCGTCTGCTGGATCGGCGGGCAGTGCCCGGTGGGTCTGGTCACCGTGGCCACGGTGCGGCACAGCCGGCTGCCGGACAGCGGCCGCAACACCACGCCGCTCGGCCGGGCCAGCGCCGCGATCATGCGGGGCACCACCGCCACCCCGACCCCGGCTTCAACCAGCCCCAGCATGGCCAGGTAGTCGTTGGTCTCCGAGACCACCCGCGGCACGAACCCGGCGCCCCGGCAGGCCGACGCGAGCCCTGCCCGGCAACCGCCCGGGTGCGGGGCCACCCAGTGCTGGCCGGACAGCGCGGCCAGCGGGACCCGCGCCTCGTCGACCAGCGCGTGGTCGATTGGCAGGGCCACCGCCATCGCGTCCCGGGCGAGGACATGCCACCGCAGTCGGGGATCCCGGGTGGTGGCCGGACCCGGATAGTCGTAAGCCAGCGCGAGATCGAAGCCGCCAGCCAGCAGCGCCGGCAGCGCCTCCGGCGGATCGGCCTCCCGCAACGTCACCGTCGCCCGCGGCACCATCCGCCGGAACGCGCCGACCACCGGCGGCACGATGGTCGCCGACGCGGTGGGGAAGCTGACCATCCGTAGCTCGCCGCCGTCGGCGCCGGTCGCCACGGCCAGCTCGGCCGCCGTGTCCCGCAGGTGGGCCAGCAGCTCGTCGGTGCGGCGCAACAGGATCTGCCCCGGCGGGGTGACCCGGACGCTGCGCCCGCAGCGGATCAGCAGGGCCGCGCCGATCTCCTGCTCCAGCTTGGCGATGTGCTGTGACACGGCCGGTTGGCTGATCCGCAGGGCGGTCGCCGCCGCCGTGAAGGTGCCGTTGACCACCACTTCCCGGAACACCCGCAACCGGGTGGCATCGACCAAGGTGAACACGCCATCAACCTACGGCTCCGGCTCCCAATACATGGCCCACTGTCCGCTTCACGACCGATTCGGTGGTATTCCCCAGGTCGAACGACGGATTCCGTGCCCATAAGCGCAAGTTATGCGTACCACAGTCTGATGTCCCTCGCTCCTTCCCATGTGACCGGCGCCCCGCCGGGTCACGCCCCGCCTGTGAAGGGACTGACCATGTTCGACAAGCTACGCAGAGGACGGCGACCCGCTGCTGCCCTCGCGGGCATGCTCGCCGCGAGCGTTCTCCTCCTGGCCGGCGCCCCGCCGGCCTTCGCGTACGCCCCGGCCCCCGACGGCCCGGCCGGCCGGGCCGACGCCCGCCCTCCGCGCCTCCACCCCGACCCTGGCGCCCAGCGTCCGGCCCCGGCACAGGGCGAACAGGCCCGGAAGCGGAAGGCGACCGTGGACGACCTGCGCGATCGGGCGGCGCGGCAGCCGCAGCCGGACCGGGCCACCGGGAGCTTCCAGGTCTCCGCGGCCGTGGGCACGTTCTTGCGCGCGGGACTCGGCCTGCCGGTCGAGTCCAACCTGCTGACCGGGCTCGCACGGGACAAGGCCGCGGGCACGCTGCGGGTCCAACTCCCGTCCCAACCCCACCTGCGTGATGGGGTACCCGCTGGCGTGCAGCCGCCGTCCTTCGGCCGCACGACGCTGGTCGCCGACCCGGCCACCGGTGCCCTGACCGTGACCGCCTCGGGTGACGACGCCGCCCTGACCGTCCACATCCGCCACGCGGCGGCCAACACCCTGGACTTCACCAGCCAGGTGACGGTACGGGTGCCGGTGCTGGGCACCACGGTGAGCGTGTCCGGCCCGCTGACCTACTCGACCGGTAGCGCCGCAGGGGTCTCCCTGTCGGGTTCGGTCGCCAACCCGATCGTGCTCGAGGCCGGGGTCGCGCAACTCGACAGCGGCGCCACGGTGACCCTGACGCCGGCCGGGCTGGGCGTCGCCGGTACCGCCGACCTCGGCCCGGCCGCCCACCGGCTCCGGGCCGGTGTGCGCGGCCGCCTCGCCGGTACCGACTCGTGGTCGCTCGCGGTCGGCGACGCGCCCCGGTCCACCACCGGGCCGGTACCCGGGCTGACGCTGGCCACCGCGATGACCGGTACCGTGACCGGCGACCACACCGGGGTCCGGTACGACGTGCACGGCCGGAGCACCGGCGGGTGGCACCCCGTCCCCGGGGTGTCGGTCAACAGGGCGAGCGTTCGCTTCAGCAACGTGGCGCCGACCGACGCAACGCTCACCCCGCCCGGCGCGGGACCGGCCACGGCATGGCTGGACGTGACCGGCGACGTGGGCCTGGCCGCGGGCTCGGCCGGCGCCGTCCCGTCCCGTGGCACCGTGACCGTCAACCTGGACACCGGCGCCGCCGCCCTGTCCGCACGCCAGTCGACCGCCGTACCCATGCGCGGCAGCCCCGATCGTGCGGTGCTGGACGGCGGGCGCTTCGCCGGCCGGCTGACCGTCAAGCCCGACCAGATCAGCGGTTCGGTCACCGGTACCGGGGTTCTCACCACCACCCTGACCACCGGCAAGCGCCACCCCGCCACGACTGCCCTGCAGATGAGCGCCGCCGGGGTACTGACCGCCACCGCACCGCCGACCACCACCCCGACCCCGGCCGCCACGCCCGCGGCGAAGGCCGCGACGGCCGCCGGCACCACCACCTACACCCTGTCCGCCGACGCGTACACGTTCCTCACCCAGAAGCTCGGCATCCCGCTCGGCTCCTCGCCCACGATCTCGGGCACCCTGTCCGGCCAGACCCTGACCCTCACCGTGGGAGCGCCGGGTCAGTTGCCACTCACCCTGCCGGCCGGCGTACCCGCGCCGAGCTTCGGCCCAACCACCGTGGTCGTCGACGAAGCCGCCGGCACGCTCACGCTCAACGCCAGCGCGACCGCGGGCGTCACCGCCACGCTGCAGGTGACCATCCGCCACGCCGGTACGACCACCCTGTCCGGCGGCGCCGACCTGACCACGACCCTGACGCTGGGCGGCGTACCCTTCGTCGCCGGCGCGACCGTCACGCTCACCGGTCACCTCACCTACACCGGCGGCACCCTCGCCGCCTCGCTCACCGGCAGCCTGGACTCCGCCATATCGCTGGCCGGCGGTGCGGTGACCCTGCAGGCCGGTACCAACCTGTCCATCGCGACCGGCGGCGGCCTGACCGTCCACGGCACGGCCCTGCTGGGCAGCGGCGAGAACGCCTTCACCCTGACCGTCGACGGCAGCGTGACCGACCTGCGGAACTGGTCCCTGTCGGTGACCAACCCGGCCGGCGAGTCATGGCAGCCGGTGCCCAGCCTCACCTTGTACCCCAACTTCACCGCCACACTCACCGACCGGGCCGGCACCATCGGATTCGACCTCAACTCCACCGGCACCGCGACCTGGAGCCCAGCGAGCGGCGCCACCATGTCGGTCACCGCGTTCGAGGTGTCCAACCAGGCCCCGGCGGCCACGGTTCACTGCCCGGCCACCGCCGACGGTGACGTCTGGCTCGATCTGCGGGGCAGCTTCGGCTACACCCCATCCGGCATGGCCCCGCTGAACGCGGACGCCTGCGTCGACCTGACCAGCCGCGGCTTCCAGATCAGGACCACCGTCCCGGGCAGGCTGCTACCCAACAACCCCACGTTCAACCTCACCGACGCGTCGCTGACCGCCACCGGTAACCTGACCACCCACGCGTTCGCGGTCACCGGCAGCGCCGGCGTCACCGTACCCTCGCCCTCCGGCGGCCCCGGCGTGACCGGGCTGACCGCGGCGGTGTCGTTCACCAACAACACCATCCTCGCCGGGGTCGAGGTGCCGGACCTGAGCGCGCTCAGCTCCAGCCTGGCCGGCAGCGCCACGCTCTACATCTCCAGCACGGACATCGCCGGCTTCCGGCCGGCCGACTACGGGCTGACCGGCGGCGTGTTCCCGTCAACCATCCCGCTGCGCGCCGGGGTGAACATCGCCTACAAGTACACCGTCGCGAGCCTGCCGTCGAACGTGACCTCGGCGCTCAACACCCTGCACGTGAGCATCCCGGCCGGTACCAGCATCCTCGCCGTCGCCCAGGTCTCGACCACCGGCCTGTCCGCGAGCCTGGACGTCAACTTCGGTACCGACGCGGGCGGCGCCCAACTGTTCAACAGCCACGGCGCGGCGTTCTTCCTCGACGACATCACGCTGAGCATCAGCGTCGGGACCACCGGCGGCAACGTGACCCTGGCCGGCGGCGGCTACCTGGAGATGCCGAAGATGTGGAACGGCGGCGCGGCCTCGCAGGTCGAGGTCACCGCCAGCGCCTCGCTGAACCTCAGCACCCTGTCGCCGGTCCTCTCGCTGCGCCTGTCCAACTGGAACAACGCCCTCGGCGTGCCCGGCCTGACCGTGCGGAACTTCGCCGCCTCCTTCGCGGTGTCCCCGAACCCGTCGATCGCCCTGTCAGCCAACTCGGTCACCATGCCCACCGGCTGGCCGCAGGCGATCGGGCTGGCCGCCGGGGCCCAGATCAGCATGGACGCGACGGTCAGCCTGACCCAGCCGGTCGTCCGGTTCTGGATCAGCGGGCCGGGCGGCAGCGGCACCGCGCTCACCCCGCTCGCCGTCGGGTACGCCAGCCAGATCGCCGCCGGGACACCGCTCACTCCGGGACAGCAGTCCATTGTGGACTCGCTGCAGATCCAGAGCGCGGCCTTCTACCTGGCCCCGTTCGGCGGCACCACCGCCGCCGGCCTGACCATGCAGCCCGGTCTCGCGCTCAGCTTCACCGCCGTCATCGACCACGTCCTGGTCTCCGCGGAGGCGTCGATCGGGGTCGCGCCGCCGTCGCTGTCGATTGACGTCAGCACCGACAACTTCTCGGTCGGCGCGCTGACCATCAGCAACACGCGGTTCTTCCTGAGTATCGACCCGACCCAGTTCACGTTCGGCTTCAAGGGCGGGTACACCTACGGCGCCAACTCGTTCACCATCGCGGTCAGTCTGGTCTTCGGCGACTCGGCCAACGGCGCGTCCCTGGAGATGCGGCTCACCGCCGGCCTGCCGTCGTACCTGATGGTCAGCACCGCCCTACAGGGCTCGGTCAGCGGCGACGGCACGGGCGCGTCGCTCGCCGCCGGCGGCTGGGGCGGCTTCTGGGTCAACGGGCACCAGTTCGGCTCGGTCTACTTCTCGTTCGACCTCTCAACCGGCCTGCACTGGGGCGACTGGCTCGACGACCTCAAGAGCCTGGCCGCGTCGTTCGTCCGGTACGGTGCGTCCACCAACACCATCATCACGGCACTGACGAACTTCGGGTACAGCTTCTACGACATCCTCAACGCGCTGGGCGCCAACGGCGTCTTCAGCTCCGACACACTCAGCACGCTCGAATCGGCGCTCAACCCGTTCAGCACAACCTACTACGACATCTGGACCTACACCTCGTCCGGGCAGTTGCTGGTGCTCGACGTCAGCGGCGGCTCCCAGACCGCGGACACTCAGGTCATCACCTGGCCGTTCAACGTGAACGGCCACAACCAGCAGTGGGCCTTCGTCGCGGACCCGGCCTTCCCGGGCTGGTACGAGGTGGTCAACCGCAACAGTGGCCAGTGCCTGTCCGACTACGGCAACAGCACCGCCGCCGGTAGCCCGCTGGTCCAGTACCCGTGCTTCGGCGGGTACGACCAACTCTGGTACTTCGGCAGCATCAACCTCGCCACCACGTACGTGGTGACCAACGGTGTGAGCGGGCTCGTCATGGACGTGCAGAGCGCGTACCCGTGGCCCGGCGGCACACTGGACCAGTGGCCCTACAACGGCGGGACCAACCAGCAGTTCTGGCTGACCAACAGCCCCCGGTAAGCCACCCGTCAGGAAACCGGCCCGGTCGCCTCCCGCGACCGGGCCGGTCGCCGCTGTGGCAGTCCGGCAGCACGGCAGCGGACGACGAGGTACCCAGGCGCGGTGCGCGGCGAGTACGACGTGTTCCTGCGGATTGGACGTCGGCAAGGGCGAACACCACGCGGTCAGTTCGGCGCCTGGCGGCCAGCGGCGTCGAAGCTGGCTTCCATCCAAAAGCCGCCAGATGCTGCTGGTTCCTTCGTTGATGAGGCGTGGGTCAAAGTATTGCCGAAGGCGCCCGCGTCTTGGCCGGGTGGGGCAGAGGCACTTGTCGTTAGGCATGAGCAACTTCCAGACTTGATTTGGCTGAAGGTTGTTGGGCCAACGACAGTAGACGTAATCGCAGCAACAATTGCCGTTTCGGTGGCCCAAGCTTATCTATGAAACGATGGCATACGGCGCAAATGACCAGCGTTTTGAAAGCCTCCGGATATTCGTGGTTGGCGGTCCTTACTTTCGTTTTTCCTAAACCGACGAGGATTCGAATGAGGGATTCTTCCTCGCTGGACCTGATGAATAGAAGTCTGAGCCGATAGCGACTCCAGGGCGTATCGAACCGTGGCCTTTCCGTCGTTGTGCGCGGAGGTCGTGTCGGTTGCGGTCACGGTTGCTGTCAAGCGCGACGATACATGTATACGTCTCGATGTGACATTAACAAGCCCGGGTCAGGCGCTTCGAGTTGGCGGGACCGGCCGGGTTGGTGCAATGGATCATGGGCCGGTGGCGTGCCGCGTAGCGGTACGGCGTCGATCGCCGGAAGCCATGGTTGCCTGCTTGTCCTGAGCGATCGTCACGGCCTGGCCGGGGTGCTGGCCCGGCCTGATGAGTGGTTTGCGGTTCGCGTGGCTTGGTGTTGTTGGGCGTGCGCGCGTGGCCGTAGGCCAAGAGCGCGTGCGCGCGGCCCGGCGTAGCCGGGCCGTCTTGATTTCTTCTGTAGCAATTTCGGACCAGTTTCGGATCTTGGGTGGCGTTACCGGCCGCTGGTGACTACTATTCTGGTCATGACGACGATTCCGTTGGCTGACGCGAAGGCCCGCCTCTCGGCGGTGCTCGACGAGGTCCGCGACACCCACGAACGGGTCGTGATCACCCGCAACGGCCGGCCCGAG
>JBBWZQ010000151.1:0-9450 GCA_039649115.1 Micromonosporaceae bacterium
ACGCACTGCTCGACCCTGGCCACGGTCGAGCAACTGCTGCGCCTGCCCCGGCTCGGCTGCGCCGCATCCGCCACCCCGCCCACGAACGGGGTCCATCTGGAGGCCGGGGGCGGGTGGCCAGCGCAGGATGCCGGCGTGGCCGAGGGAGTACCGGCCGGGCTGCGGCCACACGCACAGGCCGTGCGGTGCGGCGCCGACCGGGATCCGGTACGCCAGCCGGCCGGTGGTCGTGTCGATCGCGTAGACCTCACCGTGGTAGCGGCCGGACAGCCACAGCAGCCGCCCGTCGGGGGACAGTCCGCCCATGTCCGGGCTGCCCCCGCCGGGGATGCGCCACTTGGCCGCGATCCGGTTGGTGGCGAAGTCCAGTACCGAGATGGTGCCCTCGCCCCGGTTGGTGACGTACAGGTGCCGCGAGTCGCGGCTGACGTACAGGCCGTGCGCGCCGGCGCCGGTGGGCAGGAACCGGGGCCTGCCGAACGTGTCGCCGTTCAGGAGCCACAGGCCCGAGGTCTGCATGTCCGCCACGTACCAGGTGCTGCCGTCCGGCGAGATCTTCACGTCCTGCGGCATGGGATGCGGTGCGGGGAGGCGCTGCTGCGCGATCACCTGCTGCCGTGCCGTGTCGACCTTGAGGAGGTCGCCGGAGAATTCGCAGCTGACGATGAAGTACCGGCCGTCCGGGGAGAAGTCGGCGTGGTTGACCCCGGCACAGTCCACCGGCACCACCTTGTGCACGGCCATGGTGTGCGCGTCCCGGAAGACCAGTTCGTGCAGCCGTTCGGCCATCACCACCACGTACCGGCCGTCCGGGGTGAAGTACAGGTTGTACGGGTCGTCCACCCGCACCGGGCGGCCGAAGGCGCCGTTGGCCGGGTTGATCGGGGTCAGCGCGTTGCCGGTGTCGCTGTTCACCCAGAGGGTACGCAGATCCCAGGACGGCACCACGTGCTCCGGCCCGACCGGTACCGGAACCGTCTGGATCACCGTCCCGGTGGCCGGATCGATGACGGACACGGAGTTCGAGGCGTGGTTGGGCACGTACACCCGGTGCACGTCCGCCTGTACCGCGGGCGACAGCGCGCCCGGCCGGTCGGCGGCGTAGAGATCGTGCGGAGCCAGCGGCGGCGGCATGCCGGGCAGCGGCGCGGTCGTGCCGGCGCCGCTGCCCGGTGCCGCGGTGCCGCCGGGTGCGGTGGCTGGCGCCGTGGCGATCGCGCCGGCCGGGGTGCCGGGGTTGCCGGCGGCCTGGGTGCCGCACGCGCCGGCGCCGAGAAGGGTGGCGGCGAGGGCGGCGGCCAGTATCTGGCCGGTCACCGGCCGGCGCGGGCTCATCGGGCCCCGATCAGCTCGGTCACGGTGACGGCCCGTAGGCCTCGGGAACGCAGTCCGCTGAGAACTCGCGGCATCGCGGTGATCGTGGCCTGGTGGCCGAAGTGCATGCTGACGATCGATCCGGGCTGGACACCCTTGAGGGTCTCGCGCACCACGGTGTCCGCCGGCGGATCGGTGTAGTCCAGCGAGTCGACGTCGTAGGACAGGCACGTGGGGTACCCCACCCGGGTGGCGAGCGCGCGTACCTGCGCGCTGGCGTGCGGGGTCTGGGACGGCCGGAACCAGGCGCCGATCGAACCGGTCAGCGAGCGCAGCGCCTGGGCGCAGGTGCTGATCTCCGCGTGTGCCCGCGCCTGGGACAGCCGGTTGATGGCCAGGTGGTTCTGGGTGTGATTGCCCAACTCGTGCCCACCGGACAGCACCAGCCGGGCGAGTTGCGGGTTGGCCGCCAGCCAGGTCCCCACGGCCAGCACGGTGACCCGTACCCCACCGTCGGCCAGCACGGTGAGCAGCGACCGGATCAGGGCCGGGTCGCCCTGGCCGTGGAATGTCAGCGCGACCTTGGGCTGGTCCCGGGGGCCGTGCACGACCTCCGCCGGCAGAGCGCCGCCCGGCAGCGGGGGGGCGCTGCCGGGCGGCGCGGCGCTGGCGCCCCCGGACCGGGTGGCGCTGGGTGTCCCGCCGGCCGTGCCGGCCGTCGTTCCCGCCGGGCCGCCTGCGTCGCAGCCCGCCGCTCCCGCTGTGCCAACCGCGAGAGCCGCGGCGGTACGGATAGCCTGCCGCCGATCAAGACCCACGCACCGAGCCTACTACATGCTGTAGGGCAAGCGAGCCGGAGGGGACGGGATGGCGCGCGTCACCGAGCCGGTGGGCGGCCGACGACGGCGACCCGGGCACTCACGGTGCCTCCGGCCGGGGACTGTCCCGGTGCACCGCACGCACGCCGGGCAGGAAGAGGAACACCAGTGTGACGACCGCGCCGAGCACCCCGGCGATGACGAGGGTCCGCCGCACGCCGAACAGGTGGGCGGCGGGCGCGGCGAGCGCGTAGGACACCGGTACCAGCGAGGTGGCGACGAACCAGTCCACACTGGACACCCGGGCGAGCATGCCGGCGGCGACGATGCGCTGCTTGGTGGTCGCCCAGGCGACGGCTCCCGCGGCCTCGAATCCGTTGACCAGCGCGCAGGTGGCCGCCAGCTGCCAACACGTCGTGGCCAGCCCGTATCCGGCGATCGCCAGCGTGGCCGCGGTCCACATGAGGTAGATGAACGTCATGTACGTCCGGGGTACGCCGAGCTGGCCGGTGACCAGCGCGGCGAGGATCGCACCCATACCGCCGCTCGCCAGCACCAGGCCGAGTTGTCCGCCGGATCCGTGCATGACGTTCCTGACCAGGTAGGGCAGCAGTACCTCGGTGGGGCCGATGAACAGCAGGTAGGCGAAGGTGGCCGCGACGAGGGTGGCCCAGAGCCAGGTGTTGCGGCGCACGTAGCTGAGCCCGTCGCGCATGTCGCGCCAGACCGACGGTGCCGCGCCCCCGGCCTCGTCGGCGGCGGCGGGCTGCGGCGCCGGGGTGCTCATGCGCCACAGGCACAGCGCCGAAAAGGCGAACGTCGCGGTGTCGACCAGGAAGGCCGAGCCGGGGCCGCCGAACCCGATCACGACGCCACCGAGGGTCGGTCCGAGGACCTGCATCGCGGCCGGCCGGATGAACTGGTCCAGCGCGTTCGCGCCGGTGCGGTCCGCGTGCGGAACCAGCCGCGGGACGAGCGCGTCGAAGGACGGGCCGAAGAAGCCGGCCGCGCCGCCGTAGACGGCCGCCAGCGCCAGCAGGTGCCACACGGCGAGGGTGCCGGACAGCGCCAGCGCGGTGAGCGCGGCCAGGCAGGCGCCGCGGACCAGGTCGGTGACCAGCATGATGCGCCGCGGGTCCCACCGGTCACCGGCCACGCCACCCAGGAGCAGCGTCGCCACCTGCGGCGCGGAGAGCGCGACACCGACGGCTGACATCGCCGCCGGTGCACCGGAAAGGGTGTACACCTGCCACGCCAGAGCCACCAGCATGATGCCGTCGCCGACCAGCGACGCGCTCATCCCGGTCCACAGTAGACGGAACTCGCGGTGGCGCAGCGGAGCGAGCAGGCGCAGACGCGGACGTCGCGGCACGCTGGCCGCGACGCTCATCAGGTCTCCGATGTCAGTAACGGCGCGCCGGTCCGGCGAAGTGCCCCCTGCGCGGACAGGTCGGCGAGGACCATGTTCAGCTGGTCGATCTCCTCGTCGGTGTTGGCCGCGGTCACCTGCACCCGGAAGCCGATCTGGTCCCGGGGCACCAACGGGTAGGCCGCGAGCGTCACGTATATGCCCTGGCGCCAGAGGTACGCGCCGATGTCGTCGATGTGCGTGCCGGCCGCCAGCGGCAGTTCGATGATGGGCAGCCCGCCGGCGTTGGGGGTGTGGATCCCCAACGCGGCCACGTGGTCGAGCACCCGCCGCGTCTTGCGGTACAGGTCGGCGCGGATCGCGTCGCCGCGCTGCTCGTTCACGTCGAAGCCGGCCAGCACGGTGGCCAACGACGCGGTGGGCGAGGGTCCGGAGTACAGGTACGGCGCGGCGGCCACCTTCAGGTGGTTCTTCAGCCAGGTGGGCAGGGCCAGGAACGCGAGCAGCGACGAGTACGACTTGGAGAAGCCGCCGACGAGGACGAGGTTGTCGTACGTCTCGCCGTGGTGCCGCACGATGCTGTTGCCCCGCATGCCGTACGGCGATGTCTCGTCGGCCCGCCGCTCACCGATGACGCCGAAGCCGTGCGCGTCGTCGACGTAGAGCAGCGCGTCGTGCTCCCGGCACACCCGCGCGAACTCCGTCAGATCCGGCACGTTTCCGGTCATGCTGTTGACGCCGTCCATGCACACCAGCCGGCTGCGACCCGGTGGCGCCGCGGCCAACAACTCGCCCAGGTGTACCGGATCGTTCGCGCGGAACCGCTGCACCGTGGCGCCGAGCCCCTTGGCCATCACACAACCGTCATAGATGGTCTTGTGGCCCTGCGAGTCCAGAAAGACGATGCCCGTCCCGGCGATCGCGGGGATGACAGACATGTGTATGTGCGTGATGGTGGGCAGGACCAGCGTGTCGGGGGCACCGAGCAGGTCGGTCAGCCGCTCCTCGATCTGCGGGTACAACCGCGGACTGCCCAGCAGGCGCGACCAGCTCGGATGGGTCCCCCACCGGCGCACCTGCGCCTCGATGGACGCGATGATCTGCGGGTCGAGGTCGAAGCCGAGGTAGTTGCACGACGCGAAGTCGGTCAGCCAGTGGTTGCCGACACGGATGCGACGACCGGCGATCTCATCGATGACGGCGTCGTACATCGGGTTGCTGTCGCGCAGCCGCTCCAGGTCGCTCCACCGTCCGTCGTGCCTGACGTAACCGGTGGCGGAGGTGTCAGCGAAGGGGAGCAAGGTCGGTCCTTTCGGGGAGGCCGGTGACCGAGGGCTGCCGCTCGACCGCCCTGCTGCCCACCGGTGCCGGCAACCATTGCGTGGCTTCGTTGAACGGCAACGGCCAGGCGAACAGGTAGCCCTGCCCCAGCGGGCAACCCATGCGCGCCAGCAACTCCCGGTGTGCGGGGCTCTCGATGCCCTCCGCGATGACGAGTAGATCGAGCGTGTCGGCGAGCCGGACGATCGCGTCGACAACCGCGCGCTGCTGCGGGGAGTCGAGCATGTCGTCGATGAACGACTTGTCAATCTTGAGTACGTCGATGGGGAACTGCCGCAGATAGCTCAGCGACGAGTACCCGGTGCCGAAATCGTCGATGGCGATGCGGATGCCCATCTGCCGCAGTGCGCTGAGATCGGCCCAGATCTGCTCGTCGTCGCGCAGCAACAGGCTCTCGGTGATTTCGAGCACCACGGAGTTGGCCGGTGCGCCGGTGCTGTTGAGGACCGCCCGGATCCGGTCCACGAACCCGGGCTCGCGGAACTGGCGGACCGAGACGTTCACGCTGATGTACGGCACCGGGCCCGGTGCCAGCCGCTCGCGCCACTGGGTCATCGCGCGCAGCGCCTGCTCCAGGACCCAGGCGCCGATCGGGAGGATCAGCCCGCTCTCCTCGGCGACCTCGATGAACTGCGCCGGCGGGATGAGGCCCTTGGTCGGATGCTGCCAGCGCACCAGCGCCTCGAACCCGACCGTCGCTCCCGTGTCCAGCTCGACGATCGGCTGGTAGAACAGCGTGAACGCGTTGTCGTGCACCGCCTGGTCCAGGGCGTTGCGCAGGTCCAGGCGCTGGCGCATCGCCAGGTGCAGGGCCGGCTGGTACCGGCACCACTGGCTCTTGCCCGCGCCCTTGGCCACGTACAGGGCCAGATCGGCCTGTCGCAGGAGGTCCACCGCATCGGAGGCGTCCAGCGTGGTGGCGATGCCGACGCTCGCGGTTCCGTTGACGGTGACTCCCCTGGTGTCCAGGGTGAACGGCTCGGCCAGCGCCTGCACGACCCGACCGGCGATCTCGTCGAACTCGGCCGGGTCCTGGACGTCCTCGATGAGCGCCGCGAACTCGTCGCCGCCCAGGCGTGCCGCCACGTCCTGGGAGCGCAGGGTCTCCGCCAGCCGGCGCGCGACCGCGACGAGCAGCTCGTCGCCGGCCCCGTGGCCCATCGTGTCGTTGACCACCTTGAAGTCGTCGAGGTCGATGAAGAGCACGCCGACCAGGCCCGCGCCCGCGTGGTCGCGGCCGATCGCGTGGGTGACCCGGTCCTGGAACAGCACGCGGTTGGCCAGTCCGGTGAGCGCGTCGTGGAACGCGCGATGGGTGAGCTCCCGCTCCAGTTGCCGCCGCTCCGTCACGTCGCGCAGAGTCAGTACGACACCGGATATCGTCGCCTCGTCGCGCAGGTCCCGGCAGGTCACCTCGACCTGGATGGTCGAACCGTCGGCGTGTATCACGCTCCAGTCCGCCACCTCGCCGGGTGCGGCACCGGAGCGTACCCGTACCAGCATCCTCGTCGCCGCGTCCCGCCACTGTGGATGGACGACGTCGACGAACGCCACGCGGGCGAGGGACTCCACGCCGAACATCGCCTCGATCGACGGGCTGGCGTACCGGATCAGGTCGTCGGCGTCGAGGATGAGGATCACGTCGGAGGAATTGTGCACCAGCGTCCGGAAGTACTCTTCGCTGTTGCGCTGGTTGATCTGCGCCGCGAGTGCGATGCGCTCCAGCGCCTGTGCGGCCTGCGAGGCCAATACCTCGAACGCGCCGTGCAACGAGCTCAGCTGCGCCTCGTCGGCCGCGACGAGCAGCACCCGGATCTGCGGATCGCCGCCCTGCCGCTCCTCCAGGAACAGCGGCGCGGCCAGCACCACGTCGAAGCCGGACAGCTCGCCGCGGGACCGTTCGTCGACTTCGCTGGTCGGCACCAACCGGGCGGAGCGCTCGGTGCCCCACCAGCCACTCGCCACCGACACATCGGCGTCGCTGCTCAGGATCACCATCCGGTGCGGCGCGTGGGCGGGCAGCAGTTGCGCCACCGCGGAGCGCAGCCCGTCGATGACGCGCGGCGCGCTCGTCACCGACATCAGGGTCGCCGCCGCCTCCCGCAGGCCGCGTTCCCGGGCACCGGCCTGACGCTGTGAGGTCACCATCCCGGCGAGCCGGGACAGCACGAGCAGGAACGTGATGGCCGACATGACGGCGATGACCGGTGCGTCGTAGAGCCGGCCCCGGACCGCCTCGATGAGCAGGGTGACGGGTGCGACGAGCGAGGGGAGCAGGAGCAGCACCACCCGGCGGTTGGTCACCTCGGTCGAGGGCCGGCGGCTCGGCTCGGTCAGCCGGACCATCGAGGGGTGCAGGGCCGCCGCGCCGAACGCGCCGTAGAAGACGACCCATGCCAGGTCGACCGGCGTGCCGACCTTCCAGGTGCCGTCGAGCTGGATGAGCCCGTACAGCACGTCGGCGATGAGCAGGCCGACGGTACCGGCGGCGAGCAGGTCGACGCTGCGGTTGCGCCGCACGCCGCCCAGCAGCCGGGTGATCGTGAGCAGGATCAGGATGTCGCCCAGCGGGTACGCCACCGACGTCAGCTTCTCGAGCACCTTCAGATCCGGGTCGCGCACGTACGGCACGATCAGGAAGATCCACGCCAGCAGGCCGAGACCGGACGTCACGGTCAACGCGTCGAGCAGGCTGCCGCGGTCGCGCCCGCCGTTGCACGACCGGATGAAGCCGATCAGCCCGATGGCCAGCGTCGGGTACATCGCCAGATACAACGCGTCCGCCACCGAGGGGAACGGGTTGTTCATGCCGAGGATCTGAACCATGACGTTGTACGCCGCGTCTCCACCGCACAGCAGTGCGAGCGACGCGGCCAGCAGCAGCCACAAGCCGGCCCGCCGCGGCCGGTGCCGGCGTACCCCCAGCAGGACCGCGCCGGACCCGGTGAGCCCGATGACCGCCCAGGTCACCATGCGCCACTCGGGCACCACGTAGAACAGGCCGGTCAGCGTGGCAAGCAGCAGGCCGTACCACGCAAAAACCGTGCGTGTGGCCATTCAGCATCCTCCGGCTCCGACTCGTCCATGCGGTTGCCTATCGACCGGAGGCATCGGGGGACAAGGGATTCCAGAGTCGACTCAGGCGTCCGGCAACGCGCCGAAACAGGGTCTCGCACGCTCAGCCACGCGGACGTCGAGGAGGCACCCGCCGGCCGGCAGCCACACACTACGTGATGTAGGGTTGCGAGCCTGGGGTCCATCCGTCCCCCCGCTCATTCGACGTAGGGAGTCGACGCAGGTGCATGTCGTCAATGCCGCGCAGTCCGCGTTGGCGGTCAACCCGCTGGATGCCAAGTCGGTGGTCCAGGCGTTCGGGCTGGCCGGCGTGCTGGCCATCCTGTTCGCCGAGACCGGGCTGATGGTCGGGTTCTTCCTCCCCGGCGACTCGCTGCTGTTCATCGCCGGTATCGCCGCGTCCCCGGTGGCCACCGACATCGTCGGCGTCAAGCTGTCCCTGCCGGTGCTGATGGTCGGGGCCCCGGTCTGCGCGGTGGCCGGCGCCCAACTGGGCCATCTGCTCGGCGCCCGCTACGGGCGGAGGCTGTTCACCCGGCCCAACTCCCGGCTGTTCAAAACGGAGTACGTGGACCGCGCGGAGTACTACTTCACCCGCTACGGCCCGGCCAAGGCCACCGTGCTGGCCCGCTTCGTGCCCGTCGTGCGCACCTTCCTCAACCCGGTGGCCGGCATGCTGCACATGCCCGCCCGCCGGTTCCTGCTCTGGAACGTCATCGGCGGCGTGCTGTGGACCGACGCGATCATCCTGGTCGGCTACCTGCCGGCGCGCAAGCTGCGCGACAGCATCGGCGCGGCCAACATCGACAAGTACCTGCTGCCGGTGGTCGCGCTGATCGTGCTGGCGTCGCTGACCCCGATCTTCGTCGAGGTCGTCCGCGCCCGCCGGCACCGCGCCGGGAGCCGCGCCGCCGACCCCGGCAGCGAGTCGGCATAGGGGCAGCCGGACGCTTGCCGCGCACCCCCGGACTTCCGGCGCGGCGTCCCGGTGTTCCGGCGACAGGAGTACGGCACCGCGGCGCAGAAGGCCGACCTCATCACCCGGATACTCGGCTATTTTGGATCCTGACCGACACGGAAGGCGTGTGGCTGCCTCGACCCCGGATGTCGAGGCAGCCGCATCCCGGCCACCGACAGCGCCGTCGAGGAGTTCCATGATCTTCATCACCGCGAAGTTCCGGGTCCGGCCCGAGCACGCGGACCAGTGGCCGGACATCGTCCGCGATTTCACCGTGGCGACCCGCGGCGAGCCGGGGTGCCTGTGGTTCGACTGGTCCCGCAGTCTCGATGACCCCACGGAGTACGTGCTGGTCGAGGCCTTCCGCGATGACGACGCCGGTGCCGCGCACGTGCAGTCCGACCACTTCAAGGCCGCGCAGCAGACGTTGCCGCCCCACTTGGCCGAAACGCCGCGGGTCGTGAACATGCAGGTCCCGCAGGAGGACTGGTCCGCCCTCGGTGAGATGGCCGTGCCGGCGAAGGGGTGACCCGGCCGGGCTCTTTCCGGCCGGGCTCATCCGGCCGGAAAGAGCC
>JBBWZQ010000157.1:0-6004 GCA_039649115.1 Micromonosporaceae bacterium
GTGTGGATCTCGTCGATGAACAGGATGATGTCGCCGCGGGTGCGGATCTCCTTGAGGACCTTCTTCAACCGCTCCTCGAAGTCACCGCGGTAGCGCGACCCGGCCACCAGGGCACCCAGGTCCAGCGTGTACAGCTGCTTGTCCTTGAGCGTCTCCGGCACCTCGCCCTTGACGATCATCTGGGCGAGGCCCTCGACCACCGTGGTCTTGCCCACGCCGGGCTCGCCGATCAGGACCGGGTTGTTCTTGGTGCGCCGCGACAGCACCTGCATCACCCGCTCGATCTCCCGCTCCCGGCCGATCACCGGATCAAGCTTGCCCTCCCGGGCCGACTGGGTCAGGTTGCGGCCGAACTGATCCAGCACCAGGCTCGTCGACGGGGCCGCCTCACCCGCCGCGCCGCTGCCGGCCGCCGCGGGCTCCTTGCCCTGATATCCCGACAGCAACTGGATCACCTGCTGCCGGACTCGGTTGAGGTCGGCGCCGAGCTTCACCAGCACCTGCGCCGCGACGCCCTCGCCCTCCCGGATCAGGCCCAGCAGGATGTGCTCGGTCCCGATGTAGTTGTGCCCCAGCTGCAGCGCCTCGCGCAGGCTCAGCTCAAGGACCTTCTTGGCTCGTGGGGTGAACGGGATGTGACCGCTCGGCGCCTGCTGACCCTGGCCGATGATCTCCTCCACCTGCTGCCGGACACCCTCCAGGGAGATCCCCAGGCTCTCCAACGCCTTGGCAGCCACACCCTCACCCTCATGGATGAGGCCGAGCAGAATGTGCTCGGTGCCGATGTAGTTGTGGTTGAGCATCCGGGCCTCTTCCTGCGCCAGGACAACAACCCGCCGTGCTCGGTCGGTGAACCGCTCGAACATTCCCTGTGCTCCTCACGTGCCTGTCGGCACTGCCCTTGCCGGTCGCCGGTCGCCGCGCCGTCGCACCGCAGCCGCCTTCCGGAGTGGGTATCCGTGTAATCACTCTATCGCCGAGGGCCGACCCTTCGTTCCGCTCAACCCGGCCGGTCTTGGCACCGCTGCCATTCCGTGCTCTTCGATCGCGGGACAAATCACCACGGAACCCCCGACATCTTCGACCTTTGTCCCAACCTACGGCGGCGGCCGCCTGTTCCGGCGGGCACTCGACTACGCGCAGAGCGAAATCTCCCAGATGGATGCGCCGGGGCGGCGTGTCGAGCACCTGGCGGGCTGCCGTGGCGGGGCCCGGGATCCGGACAACCGGCCCCGGACAACCGGGCCCTGGACAAGCGGCCCTGGACGAGCGGGAGGACGCCGGACCGGATCGGTCACGGCGCCCTCCTGGGATCGCCTGCTGCGTCAGCGGCCCGCGTCAGCGTTGTACTCGTCCACGATCTCCTGCGGGATGCGGCCACGATCGGAGATGTTCCGACCCTTGCGCTTCGCCCATGCTCGAATCGCCTTGTTCTGCTCGCGATCCGCGGCCGCGCCGCCCCGGGCCCGGGTAGCGGCTCGCCCACCCACCACGACACCACCACGCCCGACCTTGCGCCCGTGCGCGACGAAGTCCGCGAAAGTGCCTCGCAGCTTCTGTGCGTTCTTGTCAGACAGGTCAATCTCGTACTGGACGCCGTCGAGCGCGAACTTCACCGTCTCGTCGGCTTTGCCTCCGTCTAGGTCGTCCTCAAGGACGACAATTTCCCGTCTCGCCACCGTACAGGTTCCCTTCACATTCTTCGGCTAGCGCCGATACCGAGACAATAGCTCTCGCGGTAGCCTCGCGCCATTAGTACCGGAGAATTCCCTGACCTGTTACTCGGGGCGGACCAGTGGAAACAGGATGGTCTCCCGAATCCCGAGCCCGGTCAACGCCATCAGCAGTCGATCGATACCCATGCCCATGCCGCCGGTGGGTGGCATTCCGTACTCCATCGCGCGCAGGAAATCCTCGTCGAGATGCATCGCTTCGAGGTCCCCGCCGGCGGCCAGTCGGGCCTGAGCCATCAGCCGTTCCCGCTGGATGACCGGGTCCACCAGCTCCGAGTACCCGGTGGCCAGTTCGAACCCGCGTACGTAGAGGTCCCACTTCTCGGCCAGCCCCGGGGTGAGCCGGTGCTCCCTGACCAGGGGGCTGGTCTCCACCGGATAGTCGCGGACGAAGGTGGGCATGCTCAGGCCGGGTACCACCAGCTTCTCGAAAAGCTCCTCGGCCAGCTTGCCCGGACCCCAGGAGGGCTCCACCGCGATGCCATGCCGGTCCGCGTAATCCACGAGCGCGGCCATCGGCGTCTGTACGGTCACCTCTTCACCCAGCGCATCCGAAAGGGCACCGTACAGAGTTGTCTCACGCCATTTTCCGCCCAGATCGAACTCGGTACCGTCCTTGAGCGTCACCACATGGGAACCGCGCAGCGCGTGCGCCGCCTCCTGAACGAGCTCCCGGGTGAGGGTCGCGATCGTGTCGTAGTCGCCGTAGGCCTGGTAGGTCTCGAGCATGGCGAACTCGGGCGAGTGGCTGGAATCCACACCTTCATTACGGAAATTCCGGTTGATCTCGAAAACGCGTTCGATTCCTCCGACCACACAGCGCTTCAGGTACAGCTCCGGAGCGATTCTCAGATACAGATCTATATCCAAGGCATTGCTGTGCGTGACAAATGGTCGGGCCGCAGCTCCGCCGTGCAGGAGTTGCAGCATGGGCGTCTCCACCTCGACATAACCGCGCTCGTGCAGCGCGTTGCGCAGGCTCCGGATCACCGCTGCCCGGTTCCGCACCGTTTGGCGTGCTTCCGGCCGGACGACCAGATCCACGTACCGCTGCCGTACCCGCGTCTCCTCGCTCATCGGCCGGTGCGCGACGGGCAGCGGGCGCAGCGCCTTGGCCGTCATGACCCACGAGTCGGCGAGTACCGACAGCTCCCCCCGCCGGCTGGTGATCACCTCGCCGCTGACGCCGACGTGGTCCCCGATGTCGACCAGCCGCTTCCAGTTCTCCAGCGCCTCGGCGCCGACCCGGTCCAGGGACAGCATCACCTGCAGTTCGGTGCCGTCACCGTCGCGCAGGGTCGCGAAGCAGAGCTTGCCGGTGTTGCGCAGGAAGATCACGCGACCGGTGACCCGCACCACCTCGCCCGTCGCCGCATCGGTCGGCAGGCCGGCGTACCGCTCGCGGATCCCGGCGAGCGTGGTCGTGCGGTCGAAGCTGATCGGGTACGGCTCGGTGCCCTCGGCGAGCATCCGGGCCCGCTTCTCCCGCCGGACCCGCATCTGCTCCGGCAGGTCTTCGTCGAGTGGCGGGGGCTGCTGCTGGGTCACGGCGTGTCCTCGGGATGAAAGTGGCTGAATTCACCACCGAGCCTACTGGCCCACCGGGTTGGCGCTGAACCGAGTTACCGTGGCCGGGATGTCCGACCAGGCACTCTCCTTCGGGCCGGCCGCCAACGAGTACGACGCGCGGCGCCCGCACTATCCCGAACCGGCCGTCGCATGGGCGCTGGGTGGCACACCGCTGCGCGTGGTGGACCTCGGCGCCGGTACCGGCATCCTGACCCGGGCCCTGCTGCGCCTCGGGCATCGGGTGACCGCGGTCGAGCCGGACGATGCGATGCGCAGCCGGCTGCTCGCGACGACACCGGTCGACCAGGCGCTGGCCGGGTCGGCCGAGGCGATCCCGCTGCCGGACGGATCGGTCGACGCGGTGACCGCCGGGCAGGCGTACCACTGGTTCAACCGCGAGCGCGCGCACCCGGAGATCGCGCGGGTGCTGCGGCCCGGCGGGGTCTTCGTCCCGGTCTGGAACATCCGCGACGAATCTGTCCCCTGGGTCGCGCGGCTGTCGGAGATCGCCGACGAGGTCCGGAGCCCGGCGGGCGACGACTGGCTGGACGGCGAGTTCGAGGCGCCCATGGACGACCGCTCCTACGGCCCGCTGTTCGGGCCGCTCTTCGGCACGGTCGAGCGGCGCGTGTTCCGGCACTCGGTGCCGATGACCGCCGACCGGCTCGTCGCGCTGATGAGCACCCGCTCCTACTACCTCACCGCGTCACCGCAGCAGCGGGCCACGACCGAGCGCGCCATCCGGCAGCTCGCCGCCGAGCTGCCGGAAACCTTCGAGCTGCCCTACGTCACCGCGACCTGTCGGGCGCGACGCCGGTAGCGGTCTTCAGGAGTTGCGGTCGAAGATCAGGCGCAGGCCGATCAGCGTGAGCATCGGCTCGTGGTGGGTGACCGTGGCGCACTCGTCCAGCACCACCGGTGCCAGCCCACCGGTCGCGATCACCGCCTTGACCGGCCCGATCTCCGACATGATGCCCCGCACCACGCCGTCGACCTGACCGGCGAATCCGTACACCACGCCGGACTGCAGGCACTCCACGGTGTTCTTGCCGATGATCCGGGGCGGCCGGACCAGTTCCACCTTGCGCAGCTGGGCCGCCCGGGCCGCGAGGGCCTCCACCGAGATCTCGATACCGGGCGCCAGCACCCCGCCCAGGAACTCGCCGCGCGCGGATACGACATCGAAGTTGGTGGAGGTGCCGAAGTCTACGACTATGGCGGGACCGCCGAAGAGGGTGAACGCGGCGAGCGTGTTGGCCACCCGGTCGCTGCCCACCTCTTTCGGGTTGTCGATGGCGAGCTGCACGCCGGTGCGCACGCCGGGCTCCAGGATCACGGTGGGCAGGTCGCGGTAGTACCGGTCGAGCATCGAACGCAGCGACCGCAGGGCCATCGGTACCGTCGAACAGGCCGCCACGCCGGTCAGCTGGACATCGTCGGCGGCGAGCAGGCCCCGGTACAGCAGGGCCATCTCGTCGGCGGTGGACCGGGCGTCAGTCTTGATCCGCCACGAGTGCACCAGCTTCTCGCCCTCGAACGTGGCGAGCACCGTGTTCGTGTTTCCGATGTCGATACAGAGCAGCACGCCGCAACTGTAGTTTCCACGGCGACCTCCCAGCGACAGGCGACCTCCCAGCGACAGAGGCCATCGCGGCCGCCAGCCGGTGTCCGGACGCGGTGATCACGATGCGCCGGGGAGATGCGCAGTCGACTGCACGATCCTCCGGCAACCTGCGATCACACCGGCCCCCGGATGATCACGGTGGCTCAACAGACGCATCTCAGCGCCGGACGCTGCCGACGTGATCACGGCGGTGGAGGTGTCGCGGCTAGCGCGGGCGGAGGTCCATGGCGATGTCGAGGATCGGGGAGGAGTGCGTCAGGCCGCCGACCGAGAGGAAATCCACGCCGGTCAGCGCGTACTCGCGGGCCACCTCCAGGGTCAGCCCACCCGTCGCCTCCAGCTCCGCCCTGCCGGCCACCGCGGTCACCACCGAGCGCAGCAGCTCCGGCGACATGTTGTCGCACAGCAGGAACGTCGCCCCCGCGTCCACCGCCTCCACCGCCTCGGCGACGGTGGTCACCTCCACCTGGACCGGTACCGCCGGAAAGGTCTCGCGGACCCGGGCGTATGCGGCGCTGATCGAGCCCGCCGCCAGCTTGTGGTTGTCCTTGATCATCGCGACGTCGTAGAGGCCCATCCGCTTGTTCGTGCCGCCGCCGGCCCGCACCGCGTACTTCTCCAGGATCCGCAGGCCCGGCGTGGTCTTGCGGGTGTCCAGCACCATGGCGCCGGTGCCGGCCAGCAGGTCGGCCCAGGCGCGCGTGTGGGTGGCCACTCCGGACATCCGGCAGAGCAGGTTGAGCGCGGTGCGTTCCGCGGTGAGCAGGGCACGGGTCGGCCCGGCGACCGTGGCCAGCACGTCGCCGCGGGCCACCGCGGCACCGTCCTTCACCTGTTCAACCCATGATGTGGTACCCCCGGAGGCGGCGTCGAAGACCATCGCGGCGACCGGGAGTCCCGCCACGACGCCGCCGGCCCGGGCGACCAGGTCCGCCACGCCGGTCTGCTCCGCCGGTATCGTCGCCACGCTGGTCACGTCGATCCGCTCCGGCCCGAGATCCTCGTCGAGCGCCCGCGCCACGATTCCGGCCACCTCGCCCGGATCCAGCCCGGCCGCCCGCAGGTCCTCAACGATCAC
>JBBWZQ010000164.1:0-22634 GCA_039649115.1 Micromonosporaceae bacterium
AGATCCACGACAAGCACATCGAGATCATCATCCGGCAGATGCTCAAGCGCGTCACGATCATCGACTCGGGCGCGACCGAGTTCCTGCCGGGTGTGCTGGTGGACCGGGCGCACTTCGAGGCCGAGAATCGCCGGATCGTGGCCGAGGGCGGCGAGCCGGCTGCCGGCCGGCCGGTGCTCATGGGCATCACGAAGGCGTCGCTGGCCACCGAGTCGTGGCTGTCGGCGGCCTCCTTCCAGGAGACGACACGGGTGCTGACGGACGCGGCGATCCACGCCCGCAGCGACTCGCTGATCGGCCTCAAGGAGAACGTCATCATCGGTAAGCTCATCCCGGCGGGTACCGGCATCTCCAAGTACCGCAACATCCGGGTCGAGCCGACCGAGGAGGCCAAGGCCAAGGTCTACTCGATGACCGGGTACGCCGAGACCGACTACGGCTTCGGACCGGCGAGCGGGCACGCGGTACCCCTGGATGATTTCGATCTGGGGTCCTTCCGCTGACGGACAGACAGGGTGCGATCGGGGCCTCGGGCGGCTTGCCCGGGGCCCCGGTCTGCTTTCATTGGGGGCGTGATGGACGCGTCAGTGCCGGTACGTCATCCGCTCGACCCTGACCCAGTGCGCTCCACCAAGGCGGGCGCCGTGCTCGCGCTCGGCATCACCGCGGCGGTCACCGGGTTCTTCGTGGGCGGCCTGGTGCCGGCCACACTGGCGCTGGTGCTGGCCAGGCAGGGACGCGCGGAGATGGTCGCCTCGGGCGGGTTCCTGACCGGCGGTCGGGCGCTGCGTGCCGGGGTGGCGCTCGCCTGGGTGGGTATCTGCCTCGCGGCGGCCGCGCTGGTCATCGCGACGATCATCGGGCTGCTGCACATGGCGCACGGGTCCGGCCGGGACTACGCGCCGACCGTGAACTAGGGGACCCGGATGAGTCAGCAGAACGAAGGCCCCCAGCCCTGGGCGGCACCGCAGCCGCACCCCGCGGCTCTGCCGCCGGGCGCGCAGCCCGGATGGCCGGGCGCGCCGCCGGGGTGGCCGGGCCAGCCACCGGCAGCCGGGCCGCCGGCGCGACCGGTACCGCCGCCGCCGCGTCAGATGCCCCGCCCGGTGCGGGTGGACCCGGTGCCCGGTACCCCTTTCGGGGTCGTTTATCTGGGCGTCAGCCCGACCGTCTCCGGCCTGGCGGTCGGCAGCATGGTCGCCGGCATCGGCTCGATCCTGGCCTCCCTGCTGGTCTACTGCTTCGGCCTGGCCGGTGCGCAGGCCGGCTGGGGCGCGCTGGTCTCGGGTGCGTTCGCGATCCTCGCCGGGCTGGTCGGGGCGGCGGCGCTGGCCACCGGGCTCGTCGCGATGCGCCAGATCCGGCAGGCCCAGGGCGAGCTGAGCGGCCGGGGCCTCGCGATCACGGGGGTCGCCTGCGGCGGGTCCGGGGTAGGATTGACAGTGCTCGGATTCCTGCTGGTGGCCCTGGTCAGCCGCGCGCAGTGAATCCTGCGGCGGCCACCCGGATCGACCAGGTAGACTGGACGCCGGGAGTGTTCTCGCGGGCGCCGATCGGGGTGACTCAAGACACGGGAAGCCATCGCCGGCCACCTTCGTTTTGACCTGTGCGCCCGCGGTGGGTATTCTTTCCCCTCGTGCCCGGGTTCGCCTGGGCTCCTCGTGCGTGCGCCGGTCGTGGTCGGCGGGCCGAGACCGAGGTAAGGCAAACCCCGGCGTTCCGAGAGGCGCGGCGGGGCCTGCGGAGGGCGACACACCCGACCGCGGGGGTCGGAAGAAGCGTTAGCGAAGAACGACGTCGGACAGGGAGACAGGAAGCCGGTGCCCACCATCCAGCAGCTGGTCCGCAAGGGCCGCCAGGCGAAGACGAGCAAGACGAAGACGCCGGCGCTCAAAGGAAGCCCGCAGCGGCGCGGCGTGTGCACGCGCGTGTACACCACCACGCCGAAGAAGCCGAACTCCGCGCTGCGCAAGGTGGCCCGCGTCCGGCTGACCAGCCAGATCGAGGTCACCGCGTACATCCCCGGCGTCGGCCACAACCTGCAGGAGCACTCGATCGTGCTGGTCCGCGGCGGTCGGGTGAAGGACCTCCCCGGCGTGCGGTACAAGATCATTCGCGGCTCGCTGGACACCCAGGGTGTCCGCAACCGCAAGCAGGCGCGCAGCCGGTACGGCGCGAAGAAGGAGAAGAGCTGACATGCCGCGTAAAGGCCCCGCTCCGCGCAAGCCGTTGGTGCCGGATCCGGTGTACAACTCCCCGCTGGTCACGCAGCTGATCAACAAGATCCTCGGCCAGGGCAAGCGACAGCTCGCCGAGCGCATCGTGTACGGCGCGCTGGAGGGATGCCGGGACAAGACGAGTACGGATCCGGTGGTGACGCTCAAGCGCGCCATGGACAACGTGAAGCCGACCCTGGAGGTACGCAGCCGCCGGGTGGGTGGCGCGACGTACCAGGTGCCGGTCGAGGTCCGGCCGCCGCGGGCCACCACCCTGGGCCTGCGCTGGCTGGTGACCTACTCCAAGTCCCGGCGCGAGAAGACCATGATCGAGCGGCTGATGAACGAGCTGCTCGACGCGAGCAACGGCCTCGGCGCCGCGGTGAAGCGGCGCGAGGACACCCACAAGATGGCGGAGTCCAACAAGGCCTTCGCTCACTACCGCTGGTAACCGCGGTTGGTGACTCAGCCGGTGGTAACGACTGCCGGAAGACGACGAGAAAAGAAGTAGGGATCTGACGTGGCTGCCGCCGACAACGCGCTCGCCAAGCTCCGCAACATTGGCATCATGGCGCACATCGACGCCGGTAAAACGACAACCACCGAGCGGATCCTGTTCTACACCGGTATCACGTACAAGATCGGTGAGGTCCACGAGGGCGCGGCCGTCATGGACTGGATGGAGCAGGAGCAGGAGCGCGGTATCACGATCACTTCTGCCGCCACCAAGTGCGAGTGGAAGGGTCACACCATCCAGATCATCGACACGCCCGGCCACGTCGACTTCACGGTCGAGGTCGAGCGGTCGCTGCGGGTACTCGACGGCGCCGTTGCCGTCTATGACGGCGTGGCCGGCGTCGAGCCGCAGACCGAGCAGGTCTGGCGCCAGGCCGAGAAGTACCACGTCCCGCGGATGTGCTTCGTCAACAAGCTGGACCGCACCGGCGCGGACTTCTTCCGCTGCGTCGACATGATGGTCACCCGGCTGGGTGCCACCCCGCTGGTCCTCCAGCTGCCGATCGGCAACGAGCACGACTTCATCGGCGTGGTCGACCTCATCGCGATGAACGCGCTGACCTGGCGCGGGGAGACCCAGAAGGGCGAGGACTACGCGGTCGAGGAGATCCCGGCCGACCTGGCCGACCTGGCCGCCGAGTACCGCGAGAAGCTGCTGGAGACCCTGTCCGAGGCCGACGACACCATCCTGGAGAAGTACCTGGAGGGTGAGGACCTCCCGATCGACGAGATCAAGGCGGCCATCCGGCGGGCCACTATCGCGGGCAAGCTCAACCCGGTCGTGTGCGGCTCGGCGTTCAAGAACAAGGGCGTTCAGCCCATGCTCGACGCCGTGGTCGACTTCCTGCCGTCGCCACTGGACGTTCCGGCGATCGAGGGTACGGCGACGGACGGCGAGACGCCGATCCTGCGCCAGCCCAGTGTCACCGAGCCGTTCTCCGGCCTGGCCTTCAAGATCCAGACCGACCCGCACCTCGGCAAGCTCACCTACCTCCGGGTGTACTCCGGCAGGGTGGACTCCGGCTCCCAGGTCATCAACTCGACCAAGGACCGCAAGGAGCGGATCGGCAAGATCTACCAGATGCACGCCAACAAGCGGGAGGACCGCCCGATGGCGCAGGCTGGTGACATCGTGGCGATCCAGGGCCTCAAGCAGACCACTACGGGCGACACGCTCTGCGACCCGGCGCACACGGTGATTCTGGAGTCGATGACCTTCCCGGAGCCCGTCATCGACGTGGCGATCGAGCCGAAGTCAAAGGCGGACCAGGAGAAGCTGGGTACGGCGATCCAGAAGCTCGCCGAGGAGGACCCGACCTTCCGGGTCCGCAACGACGAGGAGACCGGCCAGACGGTCATCTCCGGCATGGGCGAGCTGCACCTGGAGATCCTGGTCGACCGCATGAAGCGGGAGTTCAGGGTCGAGGCCAACATCGGCAAGCCGCAGGTCGCCTACCGCGAGACGATCCGCCGCGCGGTCGCGAAGGTCGACTACACCCACAAGAAGCAGACCGGTGGGTCGGGACAGTACGCGAAGGTGCTCATCAGCCTGGAGCCGCTGCCGCTGACCTCGGACGGCCCGACGTACGAGTTCGTCAACGGGGTGACCGGCGGCCGCATCCCGAAGGAGTTCATCCCTTCGGTGGACGCCGGCGCGCAGGACGCGATGCAGTACGGCGTGCTGGCCGGCTACCCGCTGGTGGGCATCAAGCTGACGCTTTTGGACGGCCAGTACCACGAGGTCGACTCGTCCGAGATGGCTTTCAAGATCGCTGGTTCGATGGTGCTGAAGGAGGCGGCCCGCCGGGCCGACCCGGCGCTGCTCGAACCGATGATGTCCGTCGAGGTCGTCACCCCTGAGGAGAACATGGGCGACGTCATCGGCGATCTGAACTCCCGCCGTGGCATCATCCAGCAGATGGAGGAGCGCGGCGGTGCCCGCGTCGTCCGTGCTCTGGTGCCGCTGTCGGAGATGTTCGGCTACGTCGGCAACCTGCGGTCGAAGACCCAGGGCCGGGCGAGCTACTCGATGCAGTTCGACTCCTACGCGGAGGTTCCGCAGAGCGTCGCGAAGGAGATCATCGCGAAGGCCACCGGGGAGTGATCCCCGGCGGCCCCCGCGAGAAGGGCTGCACGCACCGGGCCTGAGGCTGATACGGCCGCAAGACCCACCGACAAGGTCGGCCGCCAGCGGCGGCGGACGTACGAACCGAGAGGTCCACAGGAGGACACCAGTGGCGAAGGCGAAGTTCGAGCGGACTAAGCCGCACGTCAACATCGGCACCATTGGTCACATTGACCACGGGAAGACGACGCTGACCGCGGCCATCACCAAGGTCCTGCACGACAAGATGCCCAACATCAACCCGTACACGCCGTTCGACGAGATCGACAAGGCGCCGGAGGAGAAGGCCCGGGGCATCACGATCTCGATCGCACACGTCGAGTACCAGACCGAGGCGCGGCACTACGCCCACGTCGACTGTCCCGGCCACGCCGACTACATCAAGAACATGATCACCGGTGCGGCGCAGATGGACGGCGCGATCCTGGTCGTGGCGGCCACCGACGGCCCGATGCCGCAGACCCGCGAGCACGTGCTGCTGGCTCGCCAGGTCGGCGTCCCGTACATCGTCGTGGCGCTGAACAAGAGCGACATGGTCGACGACGAGGAGCTGCTCGAGCTCGTCGAGCTCGAGGTCCGCGAGCTGCTGTCGATTCAGGAGTACCCGGGCGACGACCTCCCGGTGGTACGCGTCTCGGCGCTGCGCGCGCTGGAGGGCGACCCGCAGTGGAGCGAGTCGGTCATGGAACTGATGAACGCGGTGGACAGCGCGATCCCGCAGCCGGTACGCGAGACCGAGAAGCCGTTCCTGATGCCGATCGAGGACGTCTTCACGATCACGGGTCGCGGCACGGTCGTGACCGGTCGGTGCGAGCGCGGCATCCTCAAGCCGAACGAGGAGGTCGAGATCGTCGGCATCAAGCCGAAGTCGATGAAGACCGTCGTGACCGGCATCGAGATGTTCCGCAAGCTGCTCGACGAGGCCCGCGCGGGTGAGAACGTCGGCCTGCTGCTGCGCGGCATCAAGCGCGAAGACGTCGAGCGCGGCATGGTCGTCATCAAGCCCGGCTCGACCACCCCGCACACGGAGTTCGAGGCGCAGGTCTACATCCTCTCCAAGGAGGAGGGTGGCCGGCACACCCCGTTCTTCCAGAACTACCGCCCGCAGTTCTACTTCCGGACCACGGACGTCACCGGCGTCGTCACGTTGCCCGAGGGCACCGAGATGGTCATGCCGGGCGACAACACCTTGATGACCGTGCAGCTGATCCAGCCGATCGCGATGGAGGAGCAGCTCCGCTTCGCCATCCGTGAGGGTGGCCGTACGGTCGGCGCGGGTCGGGTTACCAAGATCATCAAGTGAACTAGCTTACCCTGATTTCGCATGTCGTACCTCAGTGCGGCATACTGGTCAGGTTGCGCGTTGTGGGGTGGCCGGCTGACGGTCGGCCACCCTGCGTGGCGCCCGGCGTGCCGGGTGCCGTCGACCGCCGCACAAGGCCCGGAGCCGCCCACCAACCACTTCGGCGGAGCCTGGCGTCCGGGCCCGACACGCCCGACCGCGGGGGTCGGTCGTCGTCGCGTCGCCCCTCCGGGGATCCGCGGGAGCAACTGCTCCTGCGGGGCATCGAGAGAAGGAACAACAGCCACCATGGCGGGACAGAAGATCCGCATCCGGCTCAAGGCCTACGACCACGAGGTCGTCGACTCCTCGGCTCGAAAGATCGTGGAGACGGTGACGCGCACCGGCGCGCAGGTCGCGGGTCCGGTGCCGCTGCCCACGGAGATCAACCGCTACTGCGTGATCCGTTCGCCGCACAAGTACAAGGACTCGCGCGAGCACTTCGAGATGCGTACGCACAAGCGTCTGATCGACATCATCGACCCGACCCCGAAGACGGTGGACTCGCTCATGCGGCTCGACCTTCCCGCTGGCGTCGACATCGAGATCAAGCTGTAGGGACCGGACTCTTATGGACAGGCAAGTCAAGGGCATCCTGGGCGCCAAGCTCGGCATGACCCAGGTCTGGGACAACAACAAGGTTGTCCCGGTGACCGTGGTTCAGGCCGGCCCCTGCGTGGTGACCCAGGTGCGCACGGCGGACAAGGACGGCTACGCGGCGGTACAGCTGGCGTTCGGCGCGATCGACCCGCGCAAGGCGAACAAGCCGGTCAGCGGGCACTACGCCAAGGCCGGTGTCGCGCCCCGCAGGCACATCGTCGAGCTGCGCACCACCGACGCCAGCGAGTACGAACTGGGTGCCGAGGTCACGGTCGAGTCGTTCGAGGCGGGCCAGCCGATCGACGTGACCGGCAAGACCAAGGGCAAGGGGTTCGCCGGCGTCATGAAGCGGCACGGCTTCCACGGGCTGCGGGCCAGCCACGGTGTCGAGCGCAAGCACCGCTCGCCCGGCTCCATCGGCGCCTGCGCGACGCCCGGTCGCGTGTTCAAGGGCGTGCGGATGGCCGGCCGCATGGGTGGCGTGCGCTACACCGTGCAGAACCTCACCATCCAGTCGGTCGACCTGGAGAACAACCTGCTGCTGGTGAAGGGCGCGATCCCGGGCCCGGCCGGCGCGCTGGTGCTGGTGCGCACCGCGGTCAAAAAGGTCGAGGTGAAGAAATGACGACCGTAGACGTGTTCACCCACGAGGGCAGCAAGACCGGCAGCCGGGACCTGCCCGACGAGATCTTCGACGCGCCGGCGAACATCGCGCTGATGCACCAGGTCGTGATCGCCCAACTGGCCGCGGCGCGCCAGGGTACGCACAAGACGAAGAACCGTGGCGAGGTGCGCGGCGGCGGCAAGAAGCCGTACAAGCAGAAGGGCACCGGCCGGGCGCGCCAGGGCTCGATCCGCGCGCCGCAGTTCACCGGCGGTGGCGTGGTCCACGGCCCGGTCCCGCGCGACTACAGCCAGCGCACGCCCAAGAAGATGAAGGCGGCCGCGCTGCGCGGCGCGCTGTCCGACCGGGCGCGCGAGGGCCGGATCCACGTCCTGGAGTCCTTTGTGGACGGCGATACGCCGTCGACGAAGGCGGCGCTGTCCGCGCTGCGCGCGGTGGCCCAGTCCGAGAAGGTCCTGGTGGTGCTGTCCGGCGACGACGAGCTGAACTGGCTCTCGCTGCGCAACGTGCCGACCGTGCACCTGCTGGAGGCCGGCCAGCTGAACACCTACGACGTGCTGGTCGCCGACGAGCTGGTCTTCACGGCCGACGCGCTGGACGAGTTCCTCGGCGGCCGCGGCGGCTCCAGCGAGCAGCCCGGCTCCAGCGAGCAGTCCGGTGACGAGCAGGCCAGTGAGGAGACGGAGCAGTGACCACTGTCGCCGATCCGCGCGACATCATCATCGCGCCGGTGATCTCGGAGAAGAGTTACATCCAGCTCAACCAGAACTGGTACACGTTCCTGGTCGATCCGCGCGCGAACAAGACGCAGATCAAGATCGCTATCCAGCAGATCTTCAACGTCCGCGTGGAGACCGTGAACACGCAGAACCGTCAGGGCAAGCGCAAGCGGACCCGTACCGGCTTCGGCAAGCGAAAGGACACCAAGCGCGCGCTCGTGAAGCTCGCCGACGGTGACCGTATCGAAGCCTTCGGCGGACCGGTCAGCTGAGGGGTTATCGACTATGCCTATCCGTAAGTACAAGCCGACGACTCCGGGCCGCCGTGGCGCGAGCGTCTCCGACTTCGCCGAGATCACCCGGTCGACGCCGGAGAAGTCGCTGCTGGCACCGCTGCACAACAAGGGCGGTCGCAACGTCCACGGCAAGGTAACCGCGCGCCACCAGGGCGGCGGCCACAAGCGCCAGTACCGTCTGGTCGACTTCAAGCGGGTCGACAAGGACGGCGTACCGGCGAAGGTGGCGCACATCGAGTACGACCCGAACCGCACCGCGCGCATCGCGCTGCTGCACTACGCCGACGGCGAGAAGCGGTACATCCTCGCGCCGAAGGACCTGAGGCAGGGCGACCGCGTCGAGTCCGGGCCGGGCGCCGACATCAAGCCGGGCAACAACCTGCCGCTGCGCAACATCCCCGTGGGTACCACCATCCACGGGGTGGAGCTGCGCCCGGGCGGTGGCGCCAAGCTGGCCCGCTCGGCGGGTGTCGGCATCCAGCTGCTCGGCCGCGAGGGCAACTACGCCACGCTACGCATGCCCTCCGGCGAGATCCGGCGGGTGCTGGTGCTGTGCCGGGCGACCGTTGGCGAGATCGGCAACGCCGAGCAGTCCAACATCAGCTGGGGCAAGGCCGGCCGGATGCGCTGGAAGGGCAAGCGCCCCACGGTGCGTGGTGTCGCCATGAACCCGGTCGACCACCCGCACGGCGGCGGCGAGGGCAAGACCTCCGGTGGCCGCCACCCGGTGAACCCGAAGGGCAAGCCCGAGGGGCGTACCCGTCGCAAGGGCCAGCCGAGCGACAAGCTGATCGTCCGCCGCCGGTACGCGAGCCGGAAGCGCGGCTAGAGGGAGTTATTGAGATATGCCTCGCAGCCTGAAGAAGGGCCCGTTCGTCGACGACCACCTGATGAAGAAGGTGGAGTCGCAGAACGACCGGAGCTCCAAGAACGTCATCAAGACCTGGTCGCGGCGCTCCACGATCGTGCCCGAGATGCTCGGCCACACGATCGCGGTGCACGACGGGCGCAAGCACGTACCCGTGTTCGTGACCGAGTCGATGGTCGGGCACAAGCTGGGCGAGTTCGCCCTGACCCGCACGTTCAAGGGGCACGAGAAGGACGACCGCAAGAGCCGGCGCCGCTAGGTGCAGGCACGGACAAGATAAGGGACACCCGATGCCAACGAGAACGGACGCGCTGCCGGGCGCCCGCGCGATCGCGCGGTACGTGCGCATCTCGCCGACCAAGGCGCGCCGCGTGGTGAACCTCGTCCGCGGCCTGCCCGCGAAGGAGGCGCTCACCGTACTGCAGTTCGCGCCGCAGGCGGCGAGCGAGCAGGTGTACAAGGTGCTCGCCTCGGCCATCGCGAACGCGGAGAACAACGAGCGGCTCGACCCCGACTCGTTGCTCGTCAGCGAGGCGTATGTGGACGAGGGGCCGACGCTGAAGCGGTTCCGGCCGCGGGCGCAGGGTCGCGCGTACCGGATCCGCAAGCGCACCTGCCACATCACGATCGCGGTGGAGTCGGTACAGGCGGGTACGCCGTCCCGGCCGATCCGCCCGGGTGGCCCGGCCAGGAAGGCCGCGCCGGCGAAGGCCGCGCCGGCCACGGCGGCGCTCGACGAGACGGCGCTCGACGAGACGGCGGTTGACGAGACGGCCGCTGTTGACGAGACGGCGGCGGAGACGGCCGCTGTCGAGGAGACCGCGGCGCCGAAGCCGGCGAAGAAGGCGGGCGCCAAGAAGGCCGCGAAGGCAGCCCCGGTTGCCGAGGAGGAGACCGAGTAATGGGTCAGAAGGTTCACCCGCACGGGTTCCGGCTCGGCATTTCGACCGACTGGAAGAGCCGCTGGTACGCCGACAAGCTGTACAAGGACTACATCGCGGAGGACGTGAAGATCCGCCGGATGATGGCCAAGGGCTTGGAGCGGGCCGGCATCTCCAAGGTGGACATCGAGCGCACCCGGGACCGGGTACGCATCGACATCCACACCGCGCGCCCGGGCATCGTCATCGGCCGCAAGGGCGCCGAGGCCGACCGGATCCGTGGCGAGCTGGAGAAGCTGACCGGCAAGCAGGTGCAGCTCAACATCCTCGAGGTGAAGAGCCCCGAGTCGGACGCGCAGCTGGTGGCGCAGGGCGTCGCCGAGCAGCTGGCCAGCCGGGTCAGCTTCCGCCGGGCCATGCGCAAGGCGATGCAGTCGGCGATGAAGAACACGATCGTCAAGGGCATCCGGGTACAGTGCTCGGGTCGGCTCGGCGGCGCGGAGATGTCGCGCAGCGAGTTCTACCGCGAGGGCCGGGTGCCGCTGCACACGCTGCGGGCCAACATCGAGTACGGGTTCTTCGAGGCGCGTACGACCTTCGGCCGCATCGGTGTGAAGGTCTGGATCTACAAGGGCGACGCGGTACCGGGTCGGGAGAACCAGCCCGAGCAGAGCACCACGCGTCCGCGCCGCGAGCGTAGCGACCGGCCGGAGCGTCCGCGCCGGCTGCGCTCGGGCTCGTCGGGCACCACGGCCGGCGGTACCGAGGCCGGCCGGGCGGGAACCGCGGGAGCGGGTGCCGCGCCGTCCCAGGACAGCGGCGCCGAACAGACGCCTGTGGCGGCCGTACCGGCCGAGCAGGCGACAACTGGCACAGCGCAGGAGGGCTGAGAACAATGCTCATGCCGCGTAAGCCCCCGAAGGGCTTCCGCAAGCCGCATCACCCGGATCGTTCGGGCGCGGCCAAGGGCGGTACCCGGGTGGTGTTCGGAGAGTTCGGCATCCAGGCGCTGGAGTCCGCGTACGTGACGAACCGGCAGATCGAGGCGGCTCGTATCGCGATGACCCGGCACATCCGGCGTGGTGGCAAGGTCTGGATCACGGTCTTCCCGGACCAGGCCATCACGAAGAAGCCCGCGGAGACCCGGATGGGCTCGGGCAAGGGTTCACCGGAGTGGTGGGTGTCCAACGTCAAGCCGGGCCGGATCCTGTTCGAGATGTCCTTCCCGAACGAGGCCACCGCACGGGAGGCGATGCGCCGTGCGATCCACAAGCTCCCGATGAAATGCCGCATTGTCACGCGCGAAGTGGGTGAAAGCTGATGGCAGCCGGCACCAAGCCAGCGGAGCTGCGCGAACTGTCCGAAGAGGACCTGGTCGCGCGGCTGCGGGAGGCGAAGGCGGAGCTGTTCAACCTCCGCGTGCAGGGCGCGACCGGGCAGCTGGACAACAACCGGCGGCTGCAGGTCATCCGCAAGGAGATCGCCCGTATCTACACCATCATGCGGGAGCGTGAGCTGGGGCTGTCCGCGGCCCCGGTGGACGTCGTGGAGGTTGAGGAATGACCGAACAGGTTTCCGCCGTCGAGCGGCCCCGGCGCAAGGTGCGCGAGGGGTACGTCGTCAGCGACAAGATGAACAAGACCGTCGTGGTGACGGTCGAGGACCGGGTCAAGCACCCGCTCTACGGCAAGGTCATGCGCCGCACCAACAAGCTGAAGGCGCACGACGAGCAGAACGCGTGTGGCGTCGGCGACCGGGTCCTGCTGATGGAGACCCGCCCGCTGTCGGCCACCAAGCGGTGGCGGGTCGTGGAGATCCTCGAAAAGGCCAAGTGACACGAGTTCCGCCAAGCTCCGCGCCGCGGAGAACTGGCAGACATAGGAGTTGACGTGATCCAGCAGGAGACGCGGTTGCGCGTCGCCGACAACACCGGTGCCAGGGAGATCCTTTGCATCCGGGTGCTCGGCGGCTCGGGCCGGCGCTACGCGGCCATCGGCGATGTCATCGTGGCCACCGTGAAGGACGCGATTCCCGGCGCGGGTGTCAAGAAGGGCGACATTGTCAAGGCGGTCGTCGTCCGCACGGCGAAGGAGCGGCGCCGTCCGGACGGTTCGTACATCCGCTTCGACGAGAACGCCGCGGTCATCATCAAGGACGGTGGCGACCCGCGCGGTACGCGCATCTTCGGCCCGGTCGGCCGGGAGCTGCGGGACAAGCGGTTTATGAAGATCATCAGCCTGGCCCCGGAGGTGTTGTAGCCGTGAGCGAGCGTCAGCGAGCGAACCATGAGCTCAGGAGCTTGCGTTTTCACGGCGGCTCCGACCGAAGGGAGGAGGCGGCGTGAAAATCAAGAAGGGTGACACGGTCATCGTGCTGGCCGGCAAGGACCGCAACCGCACGGGCAAGGTCATCGCGGCCTACCCGAAGCTGGAGAAGGTCCTGGTCGAGGGCGTGAACCGGATCAAGAAGCACACCCGCGTGCGCACCACGCAGCGGGGCGCCAAGACCGGCGGCATCGTGACCCAGGAGGCGGCGATCCACGTCTCGAACGTGGCGATCGTGGACTCCGACGGCAAGCCGACCCGGGTCGGGTACCGCATTGACGAGAGCGGCAACAAGGTGCGCGTGGCCCGCCGCTCAGGTAGGGATCTGTGATGACGACGGCGACCGCCGCACCGAAGATCACACCGCGCCTCAAGGAGCGGTACCGCAACGAGACCGCGGCCCAGCTGCGCGAGCAGTTCGGGTACGGCAACCCGATGCAGGTACCCACGCTCGTGAAGATCGTGGTGAACATGGGCGTCGGCGAGGCCGCCCGCGACGCGAAGCTCATCGACGGCGCCCTGCGCGACCTGGCCGCGATCACCGGCCAGAAGCCGCAACTGCGCCGGGCGACCCGGTCCATCGCGCAGTTCAAGCTGCGCGAGGGCATGCCGATCGGTGCCAAGGTGACGCTGCGCGGGGACCGCATGTGGGAGTTCCTGGACCGCCTGCTGTCCATCGCGCTGCCCCGCATCCGTGACTTCCGCGGGCTGGACGGCCGCAAGCTGGACGGCAACGGCAACTACACGTTCGGTCTGACCGAGCAGTCGGTCTTCCACGAGATCGACCAGGACCGCATCGACCGGACGCGCGGCATGGACATCACCGTGGTGACCACCGCCAAGACCGACGACGAGGGCCGGGCGCTGCTCAAGCTCCTGGGCTTCCCGTTCAAGGAGAGCTGATCCATGGCGAAGAAGGCGCTGATCATCAAGGCCGCCGCCAAGCCGAAGTTCGCGGTGCGCGCGTACACGCGCTGCCAGCGCTGTGGCCGGCCCAAGGCGGTGTACCGCAAGTTCGGGCTGTGCCGCGTGTGCATCCGGGAGATGGCCCACCGCGGCGAGCTTCCAGGCGTCTCGAAGGCCTCATGGTAAACAGGACTCTTCGCTCCAGGCCCTGCATGGCAGGGAACCGGGGCGAGAAAGGTTAAGACGATCCATGACAATGACTGACCCGATCGCAGACATGCTGACCCGTCTGCGCAACGCCAACCAGGCGTACCACGAGCGGGTGACCATGCCGTACTCGAAGCTCAAGGCGAACATCGCCGAGGTGCTGAAGGCGGAGGGGTACATCGCCGCCTGGTCGGTGCAGGAGCCGCCCGACGGTGCCGTCGGCAAGGCCCTGATCGTCGACCTGAAGTACGGCCCGACCCGGGAGCGCAGCCTCGCCGGCATCCGGCGCGTGTCAAAGCCCGGCCTGCGGGTCTACGCCAAGGCGCCCGATCTGCCACGGGTGCTCGGCGGCCTGGGCGTCGCCATCATCTCGACGTCGCAGGGGCTGCTCACCGACCGGCAGGCCCGCAAACGGAACGTGGGCGGGGAAGTCCTCGCCTGGGTCTGGTAAGCCGGAGGCTGGAAGAAAATGTCGCGAATTGGACGTAAGCCTATTCCGGTACCGAGCGGGGTCGATGTCGACATCGACGGCCGCACCGTCCGGGTGAAGGGCCCCAAGGGCGAGTTGTCCCACGTGCTGGCCGAGCCGATCTCGGCGGAGCGGGCCGGCGACGGCACGCTCAACGTGGTGCGCCCGAACGACGAGCGCCGCGCGAAGGAGCTGCACGGCCTGTCGCGCACGCTGGTCGCCAACATGATCGTCGGGGTCACCGAGGGGTACAAGAAGACCCTGGAGATCGCCGGTACCGGGTACCGCGTGCAGGCCAAGGGGCAGGACCTGGAGTTCGCCCTCGGCTTCTCGCACCCGGTGACGGTGGCCGCCCCACCCGGCATCACGTTCCGCGTCGAGCGCCCGACGATCTTCTCGGTCGAGGGCATCGACAAGCAGCAGGTCGGTGAGGTCGCCGCGAACATCCGGAAGATCAGGCCGCCGGAGCCGTACAAGGGCAAGGGTGTCCGGTACCAGGGCGAGGTCATCCGCCGCAAGGCCGGGAAGGCAGGCAAGAAGTGACAGCCACATTGCTCAAGCGGCGCAACCTGGGCGGTGTCGCCGGCACGCGCCGGATCGGCAAGGCGCGCCGTCACTTCCGGGTGCGCCGGCGGGTCTTCGGCACCAGCGGCCGGCCCCGCCTGGTCGTCACCCGCTCGCTGCGGCACATCATGGCCCAGCTGGTGGACGACGGCCAGGGGCGCACGCTCGCCTCGGCCTCGTCGATGGACGCCACGCTGCGCACCGCCGAGGGCGCCAAGAGCGACGTCGCCGGCAAGGTCGGCGCGCTGCTCGCGGAACGCGCCAGGACGGCGGGAATCACCAAGGTCGTCTTCGACCGCGGCGGCAACAAGTACGCGGGTCGCATCGCGGCCCTCGCACAGGCCGCCCGCGAAGCCGGACTCGAATTTTAGGAAAGGAATCCGTTTCTCATGCCAGGTCAACAGCGCAGAGGCGGCGGGTCCGGTGGCGGCGAAGGTGGCGGCCGGCGGGACAACCGCCGCGAGGGCGGCCGCGGTAACGCGCCCGCCGAGAAGACTCCGCACCTCGAGCGGGTCGTGACCATCAACCGGGTCGCCAAGGTCGTCAAGGGTGGTCGCCGGTTCAGCTTCACCGCGCTGGTCGTGGTGGGCGACGGCGACGGCACCGTCGGCGTCGGGTACGGCAAGGCCAAGGAGGTGCCGGCGGCGATCGCCAAGGGCGTCGAGGAGGCCAAGAAGCACTTCTTCAAGGTCCCGCGGATCGGCTCCACGATCCCGCACCCGGTACAGGGTGAGGACGCCGCCGGCGTGGTGCTGCTCAAGCCCGCCAGTGCCGGTACCGGCGTCATCGCCGGCGGTCCGGTGCGCGCGGTGCTGGAGTGCGCGGGCATCCACGACGTGCTCTCCAAGAGCCTCGGCTCGTCGAACCCGATCAACATCGTGCACGCCACGGTGGCCGCGTTGAGGATGCTGGAGTCGCCGGAGAAGATCGCGGCCCGCCGCGGCCTGCCGGTCGAGGACGTGGCGCCGGCTGCCCTGCTGCGGGCGCGTGCCGGAGTGGGGGCGTGAGCGGAATGGGTCGCTTGAAGGTCATCCAGGTGCGGTCCGGTATCGGCTCGAAGCGCAACCAGCGCGAGACGCTGCGCACGCTCGGTCTGAAGCGGATCAACGATGTGGTGGTCAAGGAGGACCGTCCCGAGATCCGGGGCATGATCTTCACGGTCAACCACCTCGTGCGGGTCGAGGAGGTCGACTAATGACGATCAAGGTCCATCACCTGCGCCCCGCTCCCGGGGCCAAGACGCCCAAGACCCGGGTGGGTCGGGGCGAGGGCTCGAAGGGCAAGACGGCGGGCCGCGGTACCAAGGGCACCAAGGCCCGGTACCAGGTGCCGGCCTCCTTCGAGGGCGGGCAGATGCCGATCCACATGCGCCTGCCGAAGCTGAAGGGCTTCCGCAACAGGTTCCGGGTCGAGTTCCAGGTGGTCAACCTGGAGCGCCTCGTGGAGCTGTTCCCGCAGGGCGGACAGGTCGGTCCCGCCGAGTTGGTCGACGCGGGTGCGGTGCGCAAGGGCCGCCCGGTGAAGGTCCTCGGGGGCGGCGACCTGGGCGGCGTGGCGTTCCGGCTCACGGCGAACGCGTTCAGCACCTCGGCGAAAGAGAAGATCGAGGCCGCCGGCGGCAGCGCCACCGAGGTCTGACGAGGTAGATCGTGGCGCCTGTACAGTCGAACTACCTGACTGGCGGGCGCCACGAGTGTCTTTCTACATAGCGTTGGGTGCATATACCCGGGGTGGGGCGGGCTGTTAGAGTCCGTTCCCAGCTAGCATTACGTGTCCAAACCCGTCCCCGCCACCCCTTGGCGGCCCGCTCCGGCGCAGGAGGAAGAAGTTGCTCTCCGCCTTTCTCAGTGCGTTCCGTACGCCTGACCTGCGCAAGAAGTTGCTGTTCACGGTCGCGATGATCGCCGTGTACCGGTTCGGCGCCACACTGCCCAGTCCGGGCGTGTCGTACGGCAACGTACAGAACTGCATCAAGGCCGCGTCGAACAGCTCCAGCGGGGTCTTCACCCTGCTGAACCTGTTCTCGGGCGGTGCGCTCCTGCAGTTGTCGGTGTTCGCGCTGGGCATCATGCCCTACATCACGGCGAGCATCATTCTGCAGCTGCTCACCGTGGTCATCCCGCGGCTCGAGCTGCTGCGCAAGGAGGGCCAGTCCGGCCAGACCAAGATCACCCAGTACACCCGCTACCTGACCCTGGGCCTGGCTGTCCTCCAGGCCTCGGCGTTCGTCGCGCTGGCCCGCTCCGGCCAGCTCTTCGGCGGCGTGTGCACCCAGCCCAACCAGCAGGCCATCCCGGACAACACCGGACTGCCGTCGTGGCTCACGCTGGCCGTGCTGGTGGTCACGATGACCGCCGGTACCGGCGTCATCATGTGGCTCGGCGAAATGATCACGGACCGGGGCGTCGGCAACGGCATGTCCGTCCTGATCTTCACCTCGATCGCCGCCCGGCTGCCCTCCGAGGGCTGGTCGATCTGGCAGAAGAGCCCCGGGACCTTCGTGCTGGTGCTCGGCATCGGCGTCGTGGTGATCACCGCCGTGGTCTTCATCGAGCAGGCCCAGCGGCGGGTACCGGTGCAGTACGCCAAGCGCATGGTGGGACGCCGGATGTACGGCGGCACGTCGACCTACATCCCACTCAAGGTCAATACGGCCGGTGTCATCCCGGTCATCTTCGCGTCGTCGCTGCTCTACCTGCCACAACTGGCGATGCAGCTGATGGACGCCAACCACCCGAGCCGGGTGTACAAGTTCCTCAAGACCTACATCACCGACCCGGGCAACTGGGTCAACATCTCGCTGTACTTCCTGCTGATCATCTTCTTCACGTACTTCTACGTGTCGATCACGTTCAACCCGACCGATGTCTCGGACAACATGCGGAAGTACGGCGGGTTTGTCCCGGGTATCCGGCCGGGTAAGCCCACTGCTGAGTACCTCGACTTCATCCTCAGCCGGATCACGCTGCCCGGCGCCCTGTACCTCGGCATCATCTCGATCCTGCCCAACCTGTTCATCACCCTGGTGGGCGGCAACAAGCAGAACTTCCCGTTCGGTGGCACCGCCGTACTGATCATCGTCGGCGTCGGCCTGGAGACCGTGAAGCAGATCGAGAGCCAGCTCATGCAGCGTAACTACGAAGGGTTCTTGAGGTAGTGGGTAGCTGGAGCGGCCGGAGCCGTGCCGCCCTTAGCGAGGCGGTCTAGGTGCGGCTGGTGCTGGTGGGTCCCCCGGGCGCGGGCAAGGGAACCCAGGCCGAGTTCATCGCCTCGCACCTCGCCGTGCCCAAGATCTCAACAGGAGACATCTTCCGCGCCAATGTGGGGCAGGGTACCCCGCTGGGCGTCGAGGCGAAGCGCTACATGGACGCCGGCCAGCTGGTACCGGACGAGGTAACGATCAACATGGTGCGGGACCGGCTCGCCGAGCCGGACGCCGCCGACGGGTTCCTGCTCGACGGGTTCCCGCGCACCCTGCCGCAGGCCGCCGCGCTCGACAAGATGCTGGCCGACCTGGGGACCCAGCTCGACCTCGTGATGGAGCTGGTCGTCGACGAGGACGAGGTGATCCGCCGCATCACCGGCCGCAGGCAGTGCCGGGGCTGCGGCAAGATCTGGCACGTTGAATTCGACTCGCCCACCCACGAGGGCGTCTGCGACCGCTGCGGCGGCCAGCTGTACCAGCGCGACGACGACCAGCTCGTGGTCATCGAGGAGCGGCTGCGGGTCTACCAGCGCGACACGGCGCCGCTGGTGGACTTCTACGGCGGGCAGGGCAAGTTGGTGGGGATCGACGCGACCGGGCCGGTCGAGGACGTCACGCTGCGGGCGATCGACGTGCTCCGGTCGTACGGGGGGTAACCGGGGCTCGTGCGTACGGCAAGCCTGGACATCCAGTACAAGTCACCCGAGCAACTGGTGCGGATGCGGGCGGCCGGCCTGCTGGTGGCCGGCACGCTGGCCCGGGTACGGGCGGCGGTCGCGCCCGGCGGGTCAACCGCCGACCTGGACGCCCTGGCCGAGGAGCACATCCGGGCGGCCGGCGGCATCCCGTCGTTCAAGGGCTACTACGGCTACCCGGCCTCGCTGTGCACCTCGATCAACGAGCAGATCGTGCACGCCATCCCCGCCCCCAGCCAGGTGCTGCGCGAGGGCGACCTGGTCTCGATCGACTGCGGCGCGATCGTCGACGGCTGGCACGGGGACGCGGCGATCACGGTGGGCGTCGGCGAGATCCGGCCGGACCGCGCTCGCATGATCAAGGTGGCCGAGGACGCGATGTGGGCGGGACTGGCCGCGGCGGCGCACGGTACCGCCAGCGGCCGGGGCCGGTTGACCGACATCTCCGCGGCGATCGAGGCCACCATCCGCAAGGCGGGACGGTACGGGATCGTGCGCGGGTACGGCGGCCACGGCATCGGTACCGAGATGCACCAGGACCCGCACATCCTCAACTACGGCCGGCCGGGCAAGGGCCCCCGGCTGGTACCGGGCCTGGCGCTGGCGATCGAGCCGATGATCACGCTGGGCGCGCCGGACTCGGTCGAACTGGCCGACGGCTGGACGGTCGTGACGCGCGACGGATCGGTCGCGGTACACGTGGAACACACGGTCGCCCTCTTCGACGACGGCGTCTGGGTCACGACGGCCGACGACGGCGGCCGCGCCCGCCTGGGCGACGATGCCCTCACCGCCCGCGCCGACTGACCACCTTTCGCGGCTTCGTTGAAGTTGCGGTGTCCGGGCCGGCCTGTCCCGCAACTTCCATGGAGTCGCGGGGGATCCTGGGGTGATCACGGCCGGGGGCAGGGTGGCCCAGTGGTGCGTACTGATGGCATATTCGTTAGCGTGGCGGAACGGCGGGAGGACATGCGCGCCGCGGACGCGGACCGGCAGTTCGTTGCCGAGCGGCTGCGCGACGCGCTCAACGAGGGGCGGCTGAGCCTCTCCGAATATGACGATCGCCTGAAGGAGGCGTACGCCGCGAAGACGTACGGGGACCTCGACCGGCTCCTCGGCGATCTGCCCACGGTGGTGCCCGAGCAGCACGCCCAGATGGTCGCCCGCGGTCCCGTACCGCACCCGCAGCCGCCGGCGACCCGGCCCGGGCAGCCGGCCGGCGCGCCTCCCGCCAAGGGCCGGATGGCCGGTTGGCTGGTCGGCGTGTGGAGCGCCTGGCTGATCGCGGTCTTCATCAACGTGGTCATCTGGGTGCTCGTGTGCCTGTCCGCCGGGAAGTTTGTCTACTTCTGGCCGATGTGGGTGGCCGGACCCTGGGGAGCGGTCCTGGTCGCCATGTCCGTTTCCGGGCTGGCCCGGGGCGATCACCGCAGCCAGGACTCCTACCAGCGCTACCAGGAACGCAAGCAGCGCAGGCAGGCGAGATACGAGCGCAAGGCCCGCCGGTACCAGGATCGCTGGAGTTGACGCTCGACGGCCGGCCGCGGGGGCCGGGTTTGCCGCTGCGTATACACGCGCGTAGACTTCCTAACCGGCGCACAGCGTCCAATCTGCCATGCCTGTCCGCGCTTCGATGGGCATGGTAGTTCCGCGGCTGGCGCAGGTGGCAATCCACCTGTGACGGATTCTGTGAGCCGGTCATGAGACCTGACGTCAGGTAGCGGAGGACATGCCGAAAAAAGATGGGGCCATCGAGATCGAGGGCCGCGTGATCGAGCCACTCCCGAACGCGATGTTCCGGGTGGAACTCGCCAACGGCCACAAGGTCTTGGCACACATCAGCGGCAAGATGCGGCAGCACTACATCCGCATCCTGCCCGAGGACAGGGTCGTCGTCGAGCTTTCGCCGTACGACCTCACTCGCGGACGCATCGTCTACCGCTACAAGTAACTGATGTCCATAACGAAGAAGTAAGGCACATACCGTGAAGGTCAAGCCGAGCGTCAAGCGGATCTGCAACAAATGCCGGGTGATCCGCCGGCACGGCCGGGTCATGGTCATCTGTTCTGACCCGCGCCACAAGCAACGTCAAGGCTGAACAAGACAGGTTCATCCCAGCCGCGGTAGCAAGAACACGTGGTTGACCTCTGGTCGGAGGCCAGAGCCCGCCTGGGCAGGTGGGAGTGGGGTGGCGCAGACCTCCGCGAGCACGAGGAGCACGCCCACAGATGGCACGTCTAGTCGGCGTCGATCTCCCCCGCGAAAAGCGGATGGAGGTCGCGCTCACCTACATCTTCGGGGTCGGCCGCACCCGGTCGAACGAGACGCTCGCCGCCACCGGCATCTCGCCGGACAGGCGGGCCAAGGACCTGACCGACGAGGAAGTCGTGCAGCTGCGCGACTACATCGAGGCCAACTACAAGGTCGAGGGCGACCTGCGCCGCGAGGTCGCCGCCGACATCCGCCGCAAGGTCGAGATCGGCTGTTACCAGGGCATCCGGCATCGCCGTGGCCTCCCCGTACGCGGGCAGCGGACCCGCACCAACGCGCGTACCCGCAAGGGTCCCAAGCGCACGGTCGCCGGCAAGAAGAAGCCCGGCAAGAAGTAAGGCAGCGCGGCCGCAGGCCGCGCTTCCCGTCAGGATCAGTAGGAGCGCACACACATATGCCACCGAAGGCACGTACCGGCTCCGCCGCCGTCAAGAAGGTACGGCGCAAGGAGCGAAAGAATGTCGCGCACGGACAGGCGCACATCAAGAGCACCTTCAACAACACGATCGTGTCCATCACGGACCCGACCGGGGCCGTCATCTCGTGGGCCTCGGCCGGCCAGGTGGGCTTCAAGGGCTCGCGCAAGTCGACCCCGTTCGCCGCGCAACTGGCCGCCGAGGCCGCCGCGCGCCGGGCGATGGAGCACGGCATGCGCAAGGTCGACGTGTTCGTGAAGGGCCCGGGCTCGGGCCGGGAGACCGCGATCCGTTCGCTGCAGGCCGTCGGGCTGGAGGTCGGCCAGATCGCCGACGTCACCCCGCAGCCGCACAACGGTTGCCGTCCGCCCAAGCGCAGGAGGGTCTGACATGGCGCGTTACACCGGTCCCGACTGCCGCCGCTGCCGCCGCGAGAAGATGAAGCTGTTCCTCAAGGGCAGCAAGTGCGACGGGCCGAAGTGCCCGTTCGAGTCCCGGCCGTTCCCGCCCGGCCAGCACGGCCGCGGGCGGCCCAAGGAGACCGAGTACCTGCTGCAGTTGCGCGAGAAGCAGAAGGCGCGGCGGGTGTACGGCGTGCTGGAGAAGCAGTTCCAGCGGTACTACGAGGAAGCGGTGCGCAAGTCCGGCAAGACCGGCGAGGTGCTGCTGCAGATCCTGGAGTCCCGGCTGGACAACGTGGTCTACCGCGCCGGCTACGCGAAGTCCCGCGACATGGCGCGCCAGCTGGTCAAGCACGGCCACTTCCGGGTCAACGGCAAGAAGGTCGACATCCCGTCGTACCGGGTGGGCGAGCACGACGTGGTCGAGGTGCGGGAGAAGTCCCGCGAGCTGACCCCGTTCATCATCGCCACCGCCGAGGCGGGCTCGAAGACCATACCGGCATGGCTGGAGGCCATCCCCGGCCAGCTGAAGATTCTCATCCACACCCTCCCGGCCCGGCAGGTCATCGACACGCAGGTCCAGGAGCAGCTCATCGTCGAGCTCTACTCCAAGTAGTCCCGGAACGGCCGCTGGCGCGGCCGGGTTCGGGTGCCGCTGGCACGCCAGCGGTAGCGGTCAAGGCAAGGTCAACGACGTTGGCGTCATATAGCGGGCGCCCGGCGTACTGGAGGAACAGTAAGTGCTCATCACTCAGCGGCCGACCCTCTCCGAGGAGCCGATCAGCGACACCCGGTCCCGGTTCACCATCGAACCGCTGGAGCCGGGGTTCGGGTACACCCTGGGCAACTCCCTGCGGCGTACCCTGCTGTCGTCCATCCCGGGCGCGGCGGTCACCAGCATCAAGATTGACGGCGTCCTGCACGAGTTCACCACGATCCCCGGCGTCAAGGAGGACGTGGTCGAGCTGGTCATGAACGTCAAGGAGC